>NZ_KI271788.1 GCF_000469465.1 Gemella bergeri ATCC 700627
TTTCCATGCCCCGTATTTATTATACAACCATTAAAAATCAATTTTATTAAGTCGCTCCCACACAGTTAGTTAGTTTTGGAAAAACTTTTTAAATAATTTAAAAATTAATAAACTGCTGTATCTATTTCCTAATAGGTAAATTCTATTAAAATTTTTAACTTTTAGGTTACTCTACTTTTATATTATATTTTTATCCGGAAAAAGCATTCTCAAAATATCGAGTGATAATCTTCGTGATTTTCCCTCATATGGATAAATATGCATCATCATCATAGGATTAAAGTTTGCTTCTATCACTCCATAATTGTTATTATCTACTTCAGATTTTATATCCGGTATTATTAAATCTACACCACACACTTTTGCTAGCACGGCATCTGCAATTTTTACAGCTAACTTTTTATAACTGCTGTGAACTTCATTTGTCATATCTATAGAATCACCACCGGTACTAATATTAGAATTTTCTCTTAAGTTTGCTACTTGTCCTTTTTTCAAAACTGTATGTATTGTTAATCCTTGCTCTTTTAATTGCAACTGTTCTATTTCGCCAAGTTCCAATTTTTTTAGAGGTGTTTTTTTTGCATCACCACGTAATGGACTGTTATTTTTTATTTCTACCAGCTCTTCTATCGTATGAACTCCATCACCAATAACATTAGCAGGAACTCTAAGTAAGACAGCCTTTGTTTTCCCCTCGATTACAAAAAAGCGATATTCCGTTCCTTCGATAAATTCTTCAATGATTACATCTTTATCTTCTTTTAATGCTAAATTAATCGCTTCTGAATAGGTTTCTATATTGTCTATTCCATATTTAAAAATAGTAATTCCCAATCCAAAATTTGTACTTTTAGGTTTAATAACAATAGGTTTATTTTTTACATAATTAAATACCATAATAGCATCATCCAAAGTTGATACTTCATACCCTTTGGGTACTCTAAAACCTTGCTCAGCAAGAATTTTTTTCGTAACTATCTTATTTTCCATAATAAGTGGCGAAATATAACTATCTCTACTTGTCATATTACCGTTTTTCACATACTCCACCTGATTATTCCACTCCAGACGGATAAATTGATCATTTTCATCAATAATATCAACTTTAATTCCATTTCTTATTGCATCTTCTATTAACGCTTGAGTAGATAGTTCCATATTTTCAAATGCCTTTAGTGAGTAACACTTTTCCATTGCCTGTTTTTTATATTCTTTTGCAAGTTTCATTCCCACTTCCAGTGGTGAAGAACTTTTATAATCTCTAACCAATCTACCGCCTATTGTGAGTGTTGAATCTATTAATTCATTTTCTTTTTCTTCGATAAGAATTAAGTCTGTTTCCGATAATTTTAACTCTTTAACCATTTCCTTCATATTATCCAAAAGCTCCAAACCTTCTTCCAGATACTCAGGTTTTGACAAAGGATGTGCTAAAGCTATCTTTTCACTATACTCTTTTCCTATTTCTACCGATTTAACAGAATCTTTTTCATCTATCCATACTAAAGTTTTAATAAATAAGTGAATAAAACGAATATCCTTTTCCAAAATTCCGAAAGGAGCATACGGATTTAAATCGAATAGTCTAAATTCTATATACTTAATACCATTATTTAAAAATTTTTTTACGGTATCCTCTCCTCTAAAACGGACGCTGGAATAAAACTCTTTTTCTGCAATAAGTTTTCCGGTTTCTACATAAGATACTATATTATCAATATACTCTTCTAAAGAGTTATAAGATACAACAATATCTTCATCGTTGACATAACCAAAACGACTCATTCTTATACTTCTTACATAATTTTTCGGTTTATCATTACTATTATAATAATACTTATCCTCAACTAAAGGGCTTGCTCCGTATAAATAAACAAGTAACCACTGATAGCGAATAAATTGACGAGCTAATTTCATATAAATATTATTTTTTACATCTACTATATCTTTATTTTCAATATCAGCTATAGACTTCATTAAATTATCCGATAACTGAAAATTATAATGAATACCCGAAACCATTTGTTTATATTTTCCGTATTTTTTTACTAAATACTCTCTATATTCTACATCCCATTTATCTTCAAACTGTGCCACCTTAATATCTTCTTCATTAGGTAATTTTACCGGAATACTAAGTGGCCATATAAATTCATTTGTAGGAAGATTTTTTAAAACAACTTCATGTATTGCTGCTAGGTAACGAAGTACATTTTTTTCAGAATTTTCAGGTGAAGTGATAAGTTCTATCTGAGATTCTGCAAAATCTGTTTGAATATATGGGTGTTTTTGTCTTATTCCGAATGTTTTAGGATGACCTGTTTTAGAAATATCACCACTTTCCAGAACTCTTTGTCCTTCTTTTTCTATGCCGATTTTTACAGCATTAAATAATTCCTCAAGGTTATTTTCTTTAACAATTTTTCTAATATTCATAATACTCATCCTTTATAAAGTAATTTAATTAGTTACCATATTATCACAAATAACTAAAATATAATAGAAATTAGTATCAAACTTTGTGTAACAATAGAAAACTAAAAGAATTTAGTTCTGTTCAGTATGGAACTAAATTCTTTATATAAATATTTATCTAATGAAAGTCAACTGTTTAAGAAGAGTTACTTTATTTTCCAAACAGTCTTTGAATATCATTCCATGTAACTGCCAGCATTAACGCCATTAACAATAAACCGAATGCAACAGTCATGTAATATTGTGCTTTCTTATTAATCGGTTTTTTAAATATCGCTTCATAAATAACAAAAACAATACGTCCACCATCCAACACCGGTATCGGAATTAAATTCATAAGTCCTAAGTTTACACTTAATATTCCTGTCCAACGCAATGTTGTAATTAATCCACTCTGGGCAGCCGCACTGGACATTTCATAAATTGCCACCGGTCCGCCAAGTTGGTTTAGGCTAAATCCTCCCCTGAATATTGAAACAAATAAATTAACAATACCCGTAAAAATCATCGTTCCATAATACAATGTCTGAGAAAAACCATTTTTGATAGCTCTTAAATAATCTCTCTCATAGGCAGGATTAATACCTAACTTATATGTTTTTACTTCCTTACCTTTTTTTATCGTCGTATCTTCTTTTGGAGTTACTTTAACTTCTTGTGTTTGACCGTCACGCACTACTTTTAGTGTTAATTCACTACCGTTAGAAGCAATAACTTTACTTGTCATTTCAGCCCATGTTGATACTTTTTCTCCATTGACCTCAGCAACTACATCACCGGATTTTAAACCTGCCGAAGCAGCAGGGTAATTAGTCGCTAATGCTCCCAGCCGTGTACTGTTAGTTGGAACACCGCTATACAAAGATATTCCTAAAAATATCGCTAATGCTAAAACAAAGTTCATTAACGGACCTGCAAATAACGTCCAAAATTTTTTCCCCCATGAGTGTGATGAAAACATACGCTCAATAGGTGCGATTTGTTCTTCCATTCCATTAAAAACAACACACGCATCTTTTCTTACACTATATCTCTCAATAGTCTCTCCAACAAAACCTTCAATAAATAATTGTTCAGTTAATTCAAAATCATTTAATTCAATTGGTAATAAATCAACATCATTTGTTTTATCAAGAATAATTTTTTCAACTTTATCATTATTATCTAATTTTAAACTGACGTGCATACCTTTTTTTAAATCATACGGCGATACATCATTGTTAAAATCAAAAACATTATCAGGCATCTTAACATACCCGCCAATTGGTAATAAACGAATTGTAAAGTTTGTTTCTCCTATTTTTTTATGAAAAATTTTAGGCCCCATTCCTATTGCAAACTCTTGGCATAAAATACCGGAACGTTTTGCAACTATAAAATGACCAAATTCATGTATTGTTACAACAACAAAAAATATTAATATAAATGCGATTATTCCTTGCATCTAATACTCCCTTCTATAAACTATGCTATTAAATTAAGCAACAATGCTAAGCATGGTGCTGCTAATATTACGGAGTCAAAACGATCAAAAATCCCGCCATGCCCCGGTAATAAATTACTACTATCTTTTACACCACATTCACGTTTATAAGCTGACTCTATTAAATCGCCAATCTGCCCAATAACACTGATTACCAATGTGGTTATAACAGCCATAACTATATTAGTAAATATAGCTGTCGTAAAGTAAAATAATAATGCTACTACTATCGATGATAAGCTACCAATTACAGAACCTTCTATTGATTTATTCGGACTAATATTTGGTGAAATTTTATTTTTTCCAAACCTCATTCCACCTATATAGGCAAAACTATCAGTCACCCAAATTGTAAACAACAAATATAGTACATATGATAAGCCTAACTCACGTAACATAAATAGACTATAAAAACCAACAAAAACATAAGCAGTTAAAAATATAATAACACCAATTTCAGTGAGTTTTACCTTATGTCCGCTTATTACTACTGTCATTAAAAAAGCTATACCGATTAAAAAGAATACACTGTAAAAATAAATAGCCGGTAAGGGATAATTAGTATAAATAATTGCTCCGGCTATCACACTAATTAATAATACTGAATTGTTTGTTTTTTTAAATGTCATTTTATTTATTTCATACATAGCCAATATCCCAAGTATGGATGTCGTATATTTGAAATACCAACTACCAAGATATAATAATGGTACAAAAATAATTAAGGCAACTATCGCCGTTTTTACTCTAGTTTTCATTAAGTCCTCCAAATCGTCTATCTCTACTCTGATATACCAAGAGTGCATTATAAAACTCCGCTTCGGTGAAATCCGGCCATGCAACTTTGGTAAAGAGAAATTCACTATACGCTACTTGCCATAGTAAAAAATTTGAAATGCGTTGTTCCCCGGATGTTCTTATTAATAAATCCGGATCCGGCGTACCTTTTGTATAAAGATTATTACTGATTATATCTGCATTAATATCGCTAACATCACACTTCTCATTTTTTACATCACTTGCTATTTTTTTTACTGCTGAAACAATTTCATCTTTAGAACCGTAATTTAAAGCAAAAATCAGACGCAGCCCTGTATTATTCTTTGTCTGCTCAATAGCATTCAACACCGCTTTTTGAGTATTTTCCGGTAATTGTTCAACTACACCGATGACTTTAATCTTAACATTATTTTCCATTAATTCAGGCATAAAGCTATTAAACATTTTCTCCGGTAGATCCATTAAATAACTTACTTCTTCTTTCGGTCTTGCCCAATTCTCCGTAGAAAACGCATATAGTGTTAAATACTTTATTCCTAATTTTGAAGCATATTTAGTAATTTTTTTTACGGTTTGCATACCTTCATAATGCCCTTTGATACGTGGCATATTTCTTTTTTTAGCCCAACGACCATTTCCATCCATAATAATAGCAACATGTGTCGGGATTTTTTTCAATTTTTCATTTTCTATTTTAATTTCAGGTTTATTTTTCTTTAAAAATTCAAACATATAACCTCCTGTACAACACAACATATTATACCATAAATACAACTAAGCAACAAACTAAATACGATATAACCACAACTTAATTATTGAAAAATAAAATTTGAACAATTAGAAATTACAATAAAGAATATGTTTTGTTATTTTAAGAATAACATGTAAATAGATTAATAATCATAATAACCAAATATGCCTTTAATTAAAACAATAAGTTTTTCTAAAAAATTACACTTTATGCTGGAAAAATGATTAAAGTAGTGGTATAATAATCTCTGTTGTATGAAAAAGTTGTTAAGATAAATTTTATAGGAGGTTATATTCATGCGCGTAAATGTAACATTAGCTTGTACTGAATGTGGTGATAGAAACTACATTACTAAAAAGAACAAAAGAAATAATCCGGATCGTATTGAACTTAAAAAATACTGTCCAAGATTAAAAAAAGTGACTTTACACAGAGAAACTAAATAATAAAGTAAAAAAAGCCTTAAAGTATCGACGTTTAAGGCTTTTTGTTTTGTATTTGACTATGTTATTTAAAAATTTACATATTTAGCAAACTTATTACCTACGTTCTCTTTTTGTTTTTCTGTTACATGTGCATATATATTCATTGTAGTTTTTAAATCTGAATGACCTAACCTATCTTGTACTTCTTGAATAGTAAAGCCACTTTCAAAAAGTAAACTATAATGTGTGTGTCTAAAACCATGCACTTTTATTTTTTTGAAATTATTCTTTTTGCAAATTTTATTTAATTTATCATTCATAAAGTTAAGATATAAGAAAGTGTTATGTACATCATCAGTGAAGCAAAATTGCTTTTTCTGAAACATAATTGATTTTTCTTTATTCTAGTATCAATAGAAAAAAATAATTCTCTTTGTTTAGTTTTCCAATGTTTAAGTATAAGTTTTGTTTATTCATAAATACTGATTTTTCTTATACTACTCTTACTTTTAGGACTTTGAACAGTTATTTTATACTCGCCATTTATAGATAAAGTCTTATTAGTGGTTGGAAATATCAATTATTTTTCTTTCAAAATGAAGCTAATTAAAGAACTAAAGAAACCTTTTTTCTTTTCTTTGTTGTTATTCTCTATTAGTAGCTTTTCTTCTTTTTGTTGTCTATATAATTCTAATTCTTTATTTAGTTTTTCACGGGGATTTTTTAACTTTCCTTGTTCCTTATTTCTCTTATATATTCTATTTATGATAGCATCAATACCATAAGAATTTTTTAAATAACAAGCTGTAATAAGGCTTTCTATTTCCTCATTAGTAAAGTAGTGTAATGTGTACAGCTTTGTTAAACCTTGATAATATGTAGGTAAATTATTTTTTAAATCAGGGTTAGCTTGCAATAAATTTTTTATTTTGTTAGTGTAAAAATCTATTCTTTTTACTTGTTCTTTGAATGATTTTAATGTATCTGTTGAGTAGTCTAACATATCATCAGAAAGATAATCAAAACAACTTTTTAACAAATAATATAAAGCTTTGTTTTTAGCGTTATACTTGATTAACACTTCAGATAGTTGACTATATCTAAAAGCGTTACTAGTGTATGTGTATATTTCTTTCTCAAATTTGTTTTTACTTTCAACAAATTTTATTACTAAATCTACCTTATTTAGTTCTTTGTTTGATAAGTAACAGTTATACAAATCACAGGGATAACCTATATTCATGTCATGCATTAGTAATATAAAATCAGAATTATTTACTACCTCTAAACCTTTAGGGGTAATAACACGTTCTTTTTTTATATACTCTTGATAGCTACTTAAAGAAGATGTCTTTATTATCCTTTCTATCAGTTCGCTTTTATTTCCATTTAGTTTTAATTTTTCTGAACGAAGTATATTTTTTAATTCATCTACCTTTAATTTATTTAATGAAGTGAAGTAATCATCTTTATACTCAATGTATCCACCTTCCAAAAGTTTTTGTAATGATTTTTCATTATCGTTATACAAAATATCTTTCCAAAATTTTTGGTTTAATTCAGAAGCACGACTGTTTTTATTAATATAATGTAATATAAGAACATCATTCCCGTTTATATCATTCATAGCTATTTATACCTTTCTATTGTTTTATGTGATTAGGCTACAATAAACTAGACAGAT
>NZ_KI271789.1 GCF_000469465.1 Gemella bergeri ATCC 700627
ACTGTTGCACTTTATTTTACAACTTATCAATATGATTTTTACATTTAATTTTCTTTTGCCCGCACAATGCGCGTAATTCAATTCCTTTAATATAAAAACCTTATTATACCAACGTTTAAAAAGGTTATTCCATAAAACCTTTTAATTTATTTAATTTAGATGGATGTTTTAACTTTCTTATTGCTTTTGCCTCAATTTGACGAATACGCTCACGAGTTACACCAAAGGCACTCCCCACTTCTTCTAACGTATGAGTTTTTCCATCTTTTAAACCGAAACGAAGTTTAAGAACATTTTCTTCTCTATCTGTTAATGTTTCCAAAATTTCTTCAAGCTGCTCTTTTAACAATTCATTTGCTGCATGTTCTACCGGTGATTGCGCCTCTTTATCTTCAATAAAATCTCCTAAGTGAGAATCATCTTCTTCTCCTATAGGCGTTTCTAATGACACAGGTTCTTGAGCAATTTTTAAAATTTCTCTAACTTTTTCCGGTGTCATATTCATTTTTTTGGCTATTTCTTCGGGTTTAGGTTCACGCCCTAAATCTTGAAGTAGCTGTCTTTGTACTCTAATTAAACGATTGATTGTTTCCACCATGTGTACCGGAATACGAATTGTTCTCGCTTGATCGGCTATTGCACGTGTAATCGCTTGTCTGATCCACCAAGTTGCATATGTACTGAACTTAAACCCTTTTGAATAGTCAAATTTCTCTACAGCTTTGATTAACCCCATATTCCCCTCTTGGATTAAATCTAAAAACAACATTCCTCGCCCTACATATCGTTTAGCTATACTTACCACTAAACGTAAATTTGCCTCAGCTAAATCTTTTTTTGCCTGTTCTTTTTCGTCCTCAGTTCCACTTTCTATAATTTTAGATAATTCTAATTCTTTTTCTTTTGATAATAACGGCACTTTCCCTATTTCTTTTAAATACATTCTAACAGGATCATTTGTTCTTATACCGGCTGGAACAGATAAATCTTCTAAATCTATTTCCTCTTCTTCAGCATCTTGGTGATTTGCATTTATTAAAATAATATCCTCACGATTTAATTCTTCGTAAAAATCATCTATTACATCAGAAGAAATGTCCAATTTAGATAAAGCATCTACTATTTCTTCTTGTGCAAGTTCACCTTGCTTTTTACCTTTTTCTATAAACTCTTTTTTTATGGTTTCAAAATCTTTTATCTTTTTAGCCATGCCCTTCTCCTTATTTTTTGTATTTTTTTAACTGTTCCAATAAACTTTTTTGTGTTTCTATATCCATTTCTTGGATAGCTATTTTTAATAATTCCTTTAACTCATCAATATTAACTTCACGCTTTTTAAAATGATTTATATAATCATTAACCACTTCGTTATTTGGATTTTCCTCTATTAAAAAATCTGTTTCATCAATATATGTTGCCAACTGAATCGTCTCTTCATCATCAATACTATGAATAAATTTATGAATATAAAACTCAAAATTATTATTATAATAAATTATTAAATAATCTAATAATTTTTCAAATGAATGATGTTTGAATTCACAATCTTCTAACTGTTCATAGTTTTCTATAAAAAGAAGCCGACTTTTAAAAAAATATTTAAACAACTTACACATTTTCTTATCATAATTTATATTATTAAATATTTGCGACTTATCTTGTGGTAACTGCCACTGTCTAAATACTTCTTTTTTTCTTATTGACTTTGTCTGATGCAACTCTTTAACAAGAATTTGACGTTCTATGCCGAATTTTTTTGCTAAATAATTTAAAAGTATATATTTTAATGATTCATCTTCTATGTAGGAAATATTTTTCAGTATTTCATTTTTATAGTTTATCTTTTTCTCAATATTTGTTTTTGATTCTGCTTCACAATAGTCAACTTTAAAGGTTATAAAATGTTCTTTATTATTTTTAAAATAATTTTGAACATCAAAATCTTTATTATTTTTACTTTTTTGTGTTAAAAATTCATCTAAATCTTTTGCTCCGGAAAATTTTAATTTAAAAATATTATCCGTTCTTTCTACTATCCTGTTACCCAATTCTATTTGTGCTTTACTTCCTGCTGAATCATTATCAAGACCAAGCGTTATTTTGTCAACTAATGTCAGTATTTCTTCCAATTTATTATTGTCGAGATTTGTTCCCATTAAAGCAATGGCATTTTTTATACCGCCTTGATGTGCTTTAATTACGTCCATGTATCCTTCACAAAGTAATATTTCTTTCTCTTTTGCTATAAAAGGTCTGGCATCGGAAAAATTATAAAGGACTGTTCGTTTTTCAAATATTTTTGTTTCTTGAGTGTTATAATACTTAGCTATTTCTTTATCTTCTGACATGGTTCTTCCGGAAAAGGCAACCACTTGATTTTGATTATTTTTTATAGGAAACATTATCCTATCTCTGAAAACATCATAATAATTATTATTTTCGTTTTTTCCAAGCAATCCCGCTTCCACCATTATATCTAACGATAAATTATTAGAAGTAAAAAAATTTAATGCTATATTATTACTTTTTGGGGCGTATCCTAAGTTAAAATACTTTATTGTTTCCAAAGTTAATCCCCTATTTATTAAGTAATTTAAAGCATCTTCCGCCTCTTTGGTATTTAAAAGAATATAATTATAATAATCTGCAAGTAGCAAATGTCCATAATACATTATATCCAAATCGTCCGTTAAATTATAACTTATATCTTTTGATTCATTTGACTCTAAATTTAGTCCTAATCTTGTTCCTAATTTAACTACTGCTTGATTATATGTAATATTTTCAATGAGCGATAAAAATTGGAAAATATTTCCACCCTTACCGCAACCGAAACAGTGAGCAATCTGTTTATCGGGAGATACCGTAAAAGAAGGTGTTTTTTCATTATGAAATGGGCATAAACCTATATAATTTTGCCCACGTTTTTCTAATTTTATGTACTCGCTAACCAAATTTACTATATCTATATTCTCAAAAATATAATCTATATCTTGTTTAGAAATTTTCCCCACTTTACTCCTCCTCTAATAATCTAAAATTATCAACTATATGAAAAAGCGATAAAATTTCCCTTTTATAATTATACCACAAATTCTCAAATTAAGATATAACTTAATTCATATTGTTTAAAATAACCTATTTAGAAATTTGTTCTATTTTCAAAATAATTTTATTATTAAAAATATTTACAATAAAAACTGTCCTAAATTGACTTTCTTTTATAATATATTTATAATATTGTTATAAAAGAAAAAGGAGTTTTATTTGTGAAAGCTATTATTGTTGGTGGTGGAAAAGTTGGTGAGCTTCTGTGTGCCGACTTTTCTGACACTTTTAGAGAAGTTACTCTCATAGATACAAATGAGAAAAGAGTAGAAAAATTAGTTGAAGCACATGACATTCAAGGTTTACTTGGTAACGGTGCTAATTATGATATACTTCAAGAAGCAGGAACAAACATGGCAGATATGTTTATTTCTGTTACAGCTAGTGATGAAATAAATATTATTTCTTGCATTACTGCCAAACAAATGGGTGCAAAGTACACTATTGCCAGAATAAGAAATCCGGAATACTCCAAAACGAAAGAATTTTTAAAATCTTCTCTTGGAATTGACCTTGTTGTTAATCCTGAATATGAAGCTGCTAAGCAAATTTTTAATATGTTAAAATATCCTTCTGCAACAAAGGTTGAAAGTTTTTCTTGTAATAAATTCAACATATTAGAAGTTGTTATCAATGAGAACAGTCTTCTAAATGGTGTTTCTCTTATAGATAGTAAAGAAATTATTACTTTCCCTTCATTAGTTTGTTTAGTAGAAAGAAAAGGATTAGTCTTTGTCCCACGTGGTGATTATATTTTTGAAGTTGGGGATAAAGTCCATATTACAGCAGATAATAAAAATTTAAAAAAATTCTATAAACTTCTTGGTAATAAAGAGAATATTGACAATAAATTATCTTCCGCTCTTATTATCGGTGGTGGAAAAATTGCCTACTATCTTATTAAATTTTTAGAAAAAGCCAACTTTTACACAAAAGTAATAGAAATTAATAAAGAAAAAGCTATCTCACTTAGTGAAACTTATCCAAATGTTGATGTTATTTGGGCTGACGGTAGTGATCGTGATACTCTGATAGAAGAAGGCATTCAAACTTTTGATAGTTGTATTTCTCTAACCGGTCTTGATGAAGAAAATATTATTATCAATCTTTATGCTGATAAACTGGGAATAAAAAAATCAATCGCTAAAGTCAACAGAGCCTCTCTTAAACAAATTGCCGAAGATATTGGACAATATTCTTATATAACCCCAAAAGAAATAATTGGAAATGTAATTTCAAAATATAGTAAATCTTTACAATGCAGTAAAAGTTCCGATATAGAAAATTTTTATCGAATTGCAAATAATCAAGTCGAACTTATTGAATTTAAAATTAGTGATAGTAATTTAAAAGTTATTGGAACAAAACTAAAAGATTTAAAACTTAATAATAATATCTTAATTCCCTTTATTGTAAGGAATAATAAACAAATATTCCCTAATGGTGAAGATGAAATCAAATTAAATGATAATGTTATTGTCATTTGCTACAAACAGAAAATTGAACATATTGATGATATTTTAATTAAATAAGAGAGGAGAAAATAATGAATTATAAAATGATTTTCCATGTAGTAGGAAAAATGTTTAAGTTACTTTCAGCATTACTTATGCTTCCGATTTTCGTTTCTCTTATTTATAAAGAACGTCAAAGTACCTTGCTATCTTTTTTAGCAGTTGCGGTACTTTGTTATATTTTTTACTTTGTTATTGATTACTTTACCGATGGAGAAAGAGATAGAGATTTTTATAATCGTGAAGGTTTTGTTATAGTTACTCTTACTTGGATTATTTTTTCTATATTCGGAGCATTACCTTTCTATTTTTCAGGTGAAATTCCAAATTATATAGATAGTTTATTTGAAACGGTCAGCGGTTTTACAACTACCGGTTCCACTATTTTACCTGATATTGAAAAATTAGATAAAAGTATTCTATTATGGAGAAGTTTTACTCACTTTATCGGGGGTATGGGGGTTATAGTTTTTGCACTTGCTATTTTACCACGTTCTCCACATAACATTCACATAGCAAAAGCGGAAATTCCCGGACCTTATTTTGGTAAAGTAGTTTCTTCAATAAAACAAACCGCAATCTATTTATACAGTATTTACATAGCTTTAACAGTTATTTTGTTTGTTTTGCTTTTAATTGGCAATGTTGGAGTATTTGATAGTTTAAATATTGCATTTTCTACTGCTGGCACCGGAGGTTTTAGTATAAAAAATTCCGGAATCGCTTACTATAACAGCACATATGTTACTGTCGTTGTAGCTGTTTTTATGCTTATTTTTTCTATGAATTTAAATATTATTTACTTCGTAATCTTTAAAAAATTTTTTAAAGCATTAAAGAGTGAAGAATTACTTTGGTTCTTAGGATTAGTAGCATTAACGTCTGTGATTATATTCTTAGATATTTATCGTTCATATGATACACCATATCATAGTTTATTAGATGTATTTTTCACCGTATCATCGGTAGTATCTACAACCGGTTTTACCTATAACAACTTTGATATATGGCCGACATTTTCTAAAATGATTATACTACTTTTAATGATTGTTGGTGGATGTGCCGGGGGAACTGCCGGCGGAATAAAAATTCCTCGTTTTATATTTTTTGTTAAAAATGCAAAAAACTCAATCAGCAAGGCATTAAGTCCTAAAAAAATAATTTCAATTAAAATTGACGGAAAAATAATAAAAGATACTAACCCATTAGCAAACTATTTATTACTTTATAGTTTTATTTTTGTATTCTTATTACTAATTACCAGTATTCAAATAAATGATTTCCAAGATGCTATTTCTTTAGTAGTAACCACTATAAGTAATGCCGGCCCCGCATTTAATAACTACGGTCCGTTAAATAATTTTTCTTCTGTACCATATTTTACTAAAATTGTTTTATCAATTTCAATGCTTTTAGGAAGACTTGAACTTATACCGTTAATTGTACTGTTTTCTTCTAAAACATGGAGAAAACGCCATACTATTAAAAAATAATATAAAAAGATGAAATTCATGAGTTTCTACTTATAAATTTCATCTTTTATTATTGTTACTATATTTTCTATTTCATCATTTATTTTTTCGTCCAGTTCTTTTTTTGTTATAAGATTATCATTATGTGCTTCTGAATACCCCAATATGACTGATAATGAATTTTTTACTTTATGGAGCATAATTTTTTTCTTTTGTTCATTTTTATCAAGTTCAGTAGTTTTTAAATAAATTACCACTATATTAATTATTATCAAAATTGAAAGAACAATGTAAAAATAACTATTATAATAAGAAGTCACTAACGTTAAAATTATAAGAATATTAATTATAAAAAGGCTAATCATATTTTTCATGGTATAAATTATACACCTCTTTTTTATTTATATTAAATTCTTTCGCAGTACTTTTTATCGCTTCAGATTTTTTTTCTCCATTTTTTACTTTATTATAAATAATATCTACTAAATTTTCTAAATTAATTTTCTTTAATTCTTCTTTTTTGTTTGGAGATATTATTACAACAAACTCTCCTTTAGTTTTTATTTCACTATTTTTAAGCATAATAAGGATTTCTCTTGCCGATTTTGTCTCTATTTGTTCAAACATTTTAGTTAATTCTCTTACTATTGAAATTTCTCTTAATTCGTCAAGAGCAACTATATTTTCTATCAAATTAATTATTCTGTGTGGAGATTCATATACTATTCCTGTTGCTCTACTTTTTAAAATAAAATTTAATTTTTCTTTTAATTCTTTAGTTTTTCGTGGTAAAAAACCATAAAAAGTATAATTGTAAGACTCTAATCCGCTAGATATTAATGCTGTAAGTCCTGCATTAGCGCCGGGAAGTGCTACAACTTTTAAGCCTAATTCTCTGACTTTTTTTACCAATATATAACCCGGATCTGAAATACAGGGCATTCCAGCATCGGTAACTAATGCAACACTTTTTCTATCTTTAAGATATTCAACTATTTTCTCACTCATTTTATCTTCATTATGTTCATGATAACTAATTAATTTTTTACTTAATATTTTATAATGAGTTAAAAGCTTTTGTGTATTTCTAGTATCTTCACAAGCTATAATATCCACTTCTTTCAATACCTTTAATGCTCTTAAAGTTATATCTTCAAGATTTCCTATTGGTGTTGGTACTAAATACAGCATTATTTTTCTCCTTTAGTTTAGCATTAATTTCTTTTATATAAATTTTCTTTTCTTGTGTTAAATTTTCTTGAATATATGCTAGTTTATTTTCTTTTTTTAGTTGTTTAAAAGCATATTCTCTTTTTATTGCTTCACTTTTTGTCAAAAATTCTTCATAGATATTTCAGTATAACCGGTAGCCTAGATTTTGTGTACTTTGCACCTTTTTTTGCATTATGTACTTCTAATCTTCTTAGTATATTCGTGGTATACCCGGCATACAACGTATTATCAGAACATTTTACAACATACATAAAACTTTTAGTCAATACCATACACCTTCTTCATCTCGTTAGTATACGTCCCGTCTTCGTTATAAATATATAGGGGTTGCTCTACTTTTATATCATTCACAGCTGATATACTGCCTTCTACTAAAACCATTTTACTACCTTCACTGGATTTTTTACTGTAAACAAACCTTATTCTTTTAATAGAAAGCCCAACTTTTGAACATTCAGATATTATATCGGCAATTCTGTAAGTCCTATGAACAAGACTAAACTTTCCGTTTTGCTTTAATAAATATTTAATAGCAGTAACAACATCTGTTAAATTACATAGTAATTCATGTCGAGAGATATTATGATTAAATTTTTCACGTTTTTTCGGCATAATTTCAACCGGAAAATATGGCGGGTTGCATATGACGTAATCAAATGACGACGGATTATACAGTGATTTTACCTCTTTTATATCACCGTTTTGAACATGAATATTTGTTAAATTATTGTATTCTAAACTTTTCTTAGTTAGTTCAACCAAATTCTCCTGTATCTCCAACATTTCTATACAGGCTCTACTTCGTTCACGTAAAATAACAGAAATGCCACCGTTCCCACTACAAAGTTCTATAATATTTTTCTTTTCACTAAGTGGTACATTGGAAAAATAAGGGAGTAAAAATGAATCTGTTGACATACTGTAATAATCTTTTTGCTGAAAAATTTTAAAATTTTTTGAAACGTTGTCCAATCTTAAATTTTTTTCCATACTACCCTCTATATAATAATTCTATTTTTTGATTGTTTAATAGCAAAGAAAAAAGGAATTTTTCCAAAACCAGCATAGCTGAAACATTTAAACTTATGTCGGCTTTTGCCTGCAAAACACTTTCTTGAATTTTACCAATATTCTTTATATCATCTTCTGCTGCCATTTGTGGATATAAATTACTGATAAAAATTGATAAAAAATCAAAAAAATTAGTGATTTCATCTTTTGTTTTAAATTTTTCAAACATATATAGATTAGCTAAATGTTTATTTTTCTTATACTTCAATATAAACGTATTTATTATACTTTCAAACTCAGAAAAATCACTATTTTCATCTTCACAAGATCCAACAAGTCGAATATGCTGACAACGCGATGTAATAGTTGGTAAAATCGCACTAAGATTTTTGCAACTAAGTATTGCAATAATATTTTCTTCCGGTTCTTCTAAAAATTTTAAAATACTATTTGCAGCTTGCGGACTCATTTTTTCAATATCTTTTATCCAATATACTTTTTTACCGTAAAAAGATTTTATTGCTAATTCTGATTTTAGTTTTTGAATTTCTTCTTTTTTTATTGTAGATTCTTCACTATTTATTTTATAAAAATCAATATAATTACCGTTATCAATATTTCTGCAATTTCTACAATTTTCACAACTATAAAAACTTTTTTCATTATTATTCAAACAAAAAATTGCTTTAACAAACTGAATAACAAATTTATCAGAATATAAACTATCCTTACCTATAACAAGATAGGCATGGGATAGTTTATTATTTTTTAAAGCATTTTCTACTGATTTTAATGAAATAGCATCTTTTTTAAATATCTCCATCATTTAAAAATCCTTCTACTACTTCTAACGCCTCTTTTTCTACAATATTGTAAGGCTTATTAGCGTCTATAGTTTTTATCCTTTTATTATACTCTAACGAAAGTTCATCATAACCTTGTTTTACACGTTCATAAAATGATAATTCTTCTAAATCCATACGATTATTATTATCTCTATTTTTTGTTCGATTTAAACCTATTTTTACATCTACGCTGAAATATATGGTCAAATCTGGTTCTAAACCATCTGTTGTATACTTATTTATATTCATTATATCAATCTTCTTTAGTCCCCGACCATAAGATTGATATGCAATGGAACTATCTACAAATCGGTCACAAATAACTATATACCCTTTTTCAATATACGGTATTATCTTATTTATAATATGATCACGACGACTCGCACAAAATAGCAAACTTTCTGTTTTAGCATCTATTCTATTATTGCTGTCAAATAATAATTCTCTTACTTTTTCACTAAACTCTGTTCCACCGGGTTCTCTAGTTAAGACAACTTTATATCCTTTATTCACTAAGTATTTCGTTATAAATTGTAAAAAGGTAGTTTTTCCGGAACCATCTGTCCCTTCTACCGTTATGAATTTTCCTTTCATTAATTGTACCTTTCTATTTATTAATAAATTTTGTTATTCTCTCTACAGCTTCTTTTATATTCTCAATACTTGTTGCATAACTTATTCTAAAATAATCATTATACGCTGAACCGAATGCGGTTCCCGGAATTACGCCAACTTTGGCTTCTTTTGCTAACAACTTGCAAAAATCCATTGCTCCTAAACCACTATATTGTTCAGGAATTTTTGCAAAAATATAAAATGCACCCTCTATTTCCGGAATTTCAAAGCCTAATTCACGAAGTTTTGGAACCATATAATCTTTTCTTTCACGATAAGTTTCTATCATGTGTTGATTATATTTTTCCACCTCTGCATTCTCCAATGCTTCTACTGCTGCATCTTGAATAAATGTCGCTGCCCCTGATACGGTAAATAAATGGAAAACACCGATTTTTTTAATCATAGCTTCCGGTGCTGCAATAAAGCCTACACGCCACCCTGTCATAGCATGAGATTTTGATAATCCACTGATTAATACTGTCTGCTCCGGAATAAATGTAGCTAATGAAGTATGTTTATAGTTATATGTTATATCCCCATAAATTTCATCACTCACTACAAAAATATCATATTTTTTCAAAACATTTGCTATCGCTTCAACTTCATCTCTAGTATAAGATACACCGCTCGGATTATTCGGATAGTTAATTAACAAAGCTTTAGCATCAGAATTTTCCGATAAAACTTTGTCCAATTGTTTTGGTGTCAACTTAAATCCATTATCAACAGTATCTATGAATTTAATATTGCATTTATTTAAAATACCTACACCCTCATAAGCAGAAAAATATGGTGTTACAACTAGAATAGTATCTCCCTCATTAGTTATCGCAGATATTGTATGTTCTATAGCCGCAGATGCCCCTATCGTAACAATAACTTCATCAGGTGAATAGTTCAATCCGAATTTATTTTTTAAATTTTTTGCCCATGCAGTTCTTAGTTCTACAATACCGTTATTTACAGAATAATGCGTTCTGTTATTATCTAAAGCATTTTTTGCAGCTTCTTTAACTTCTTCTGCGGTATTAAAATCCGGCTCCCCCAACGTTAATTTTATAATACCGTCTATTGTTGAAGCAAATCTATCAAACTCTCTTATCGGAGATCCTGTTAAATTCGCAAGTGATGTATTAAACTTATTTTCTAACGACTTTTTTATTTCCATAATTTCTTACCTCTCTCCATATTTTATACTATTCATTTTAACATATTTCATAGAAAATTAAAATTCAAATAATATCCTATACTAAAATCATTTTTATAAAATTTTCAGTTTAAAATAAAATTTTATATTTAATACTTAAAAAACTTTCAACCTACTTTTAATATTCAGAAAATTTAAAAAAACTATTGCAATATTTTTTCATTAGTATTATAATGATAGAAAATAAGTAATTATTTATTATTTTTTAAAACATAGAACATATGAAGGAGCAATTTTATGAACAAATTAACAGTAAATGATATTGAGTTAAATCTTACTACCAATCCGAAAGAAAAAACACCTGATGATAAACTAGGCTTCGGACAAATTTTTACCGACCATATGTTTGTAATGGATTGGGACACGAAACGCAGCTGGCATAATCCTAAAATCGTCCCCTATGGACCGCTAGCTATCTCACCTGCACTAAATACTTTGCACTACGGTCAAAGCATCTTCGAGGGTATGAAAGCATATATTGCAAATGGTGAACCGGTATTATTTAGACCTGAAGAAAACTTCAAACGTCTTAATAATTCTGCCGATCGTATTGCCCTACCGAAACTTGATGAAGAGTTCGCCTTAACTGCTCTAAAAAAATTATTGCAAATTGATAAAGAATGGATTCCTAAATCAGAAGGGACATCTCTTTATATCAGACCGCTTATGTTTGGTGCCGAAGAAGCGCTAGGTGTTCATCCTAATAATAAAGTAAAATTCATTATTATGTTGTCACCATCGGGAAGTTACTTTAAATCCGGTTTACAACCAAATAAAATCTTCGTAGAAAATGAATATGTTCGTGCAGTTCGTGGTGGTTTCGGCTTTGCAAAAACTGCAGGAAATTATGCCGGTTCGTTAAAAGGACAGGCAAAAGCACAAAAACTCGGATATTCTCAATCATTGTGGTTAGACGGTGTTGAGCAAAAATACATCGAAGAAGGTGGAGCTATGAACATCTTTTTCAAAATCGACGGCAAATTTATTACACCTGAACTAAATGGTTCTATTTTACCGGGTATTACTCGTGATTCAGTGATTAAACTGTTACGTTCTTTAGGTGAAACTGTTGAAGAAAGAAAACTTGCACTAACAGAAGTATATGAGGCATATGATAACGGAAAACTTGAAGAAGTATTTCTATCTGGGACAGCAGCAGTTATCGCCCCCGTAGGAGAACTGTTTGACGGTACTAAAAAATTAGAAATAACTACTGAAGCCGGTGAATGGACTACTAAAGTCTATGAACAATTAACAGGTATTCAGCTTGGAAAAGTGGAAGACACTTTCGGTTGGGTTACTAAAGTAGAAGAATAAAAAGTACAAAGAAGGAAACTAAAACAACTAGTTTCCTTCTTTATTTTTGTAGTTTCATCTGTTATTTTAAAAATTTTAATTTGTTTTTTTCTTATATGCTAATGTATAAAGTCCTGCTACTAAAATTGCTCCACCTAGGAAATTCCCTAAGAAAATAACTCCCATATTTTCGGCAAACTGTGCAAATGTAATATTTGCACCACCAAACATTGCAGCCGGTATTACAAACATGTTAGCAACGACGTGCTGAAAGCCAACAGCTACAAAAGTCATTATTGGAAACCATGTTCCAAGTATTTTCCCACTGACATCTTTAGCACAGAATGATAACCATGCACCCATTCCAACTAGCCAGTTACAACCAATACCTGAAAATATACCTTGCCAAAATGTTGAATTAATTTTTGCTTCTGCTGTGACTAAAGTTTTTTCAAAAATTACCCCTTCGGTAAGTCCTGTAACATGTCCTAAAAAATATGCAACGAAGACTGCTCCTACTAAATTAGCAAGGGTTATTATAATTAAATTTTTCACAAGAAGTTTTAAACTTACTTTTTTATTAAAAAATGCCAATGTCACTGCCATCATATTACTGGTAATCAGTTCTCCTCCACCAACCAGAATACAAATAAGTCCAATTGGGAAAACAGCAGCACCTAATAAAACACCTAACCCCGCCCATTCATGAGGTATAGAACCGGCTACTCTAAGATAAGCTAAATATCCCACTGCAATAAATGCTCCACCTAAAAATCCTAAACTTAACATATATTTTAGGCTACCGGTGGCTTTCATAACTCCTTTTTTACTAGTGTATTCGTATAATTCTTGTGGCTCTAAATAAGCCTTTGTGTGCATAGCTTCTGCCATAATATTTTTCTCCTTATTTTTTAACTATAGCCATTATACAACATTAAAGTAGTTTTTTCAATCTGTTTTATAATAAGTTATTAAAACAATAAAAGATAATCTAAAATTAAATTTTAACTTTAGATTATCTTTTTTACTATTTACTTTCTTTTTTTATTAAGTTTAATAATATTCCTAAAATGAATCCTAATATCGCAAAATTAATCCATGCAAAATCTCCTTGAATTGGTAAGAATTTTACTAAAAAATTGTCAATAACCGGTACAGAAGTCCCTATAGTTGAAGTTACTGTTGTATATAAACTAAAAAGTCCTGTTAATAATGCTGTACTTGCATAAACAATTTTTTTCCCACCGAATAGATTATTTAAAAATCCTAATGCTATCAATACCATAGTTAGTGGATACAATAATACCAATACCGGAACTGCCCCTTTAATAATCGCTGCCAAACCGTAATTACCAATCGCAAATGAAAATACTGTTAGTATTATTGCATATACTTTATAGTCAATTTTAGGGTATAATTTATTGAAATATGTTGAACACGCCGTTACCAATCCTACACTTGTTGTTAAACAAGCCAACAACACAATAATAAACAATAGCACTTTTCCTACATTACCGAAGTAATATGTTGTTGCCCCCGTTAGAACTCCTGCTCCTGTTTTTTGTAATCCTAAAACCGTTACTGATGTAGCACCGATATTTGAAATAAAGATATATACCAACGCTAATAAAAGCGCAGCAATTAGTGCAGATTTTAAAGTGTTTTTTGCCACTTCTTCTTTTGTTTTTGCTCCATATAATTTTACGGCATTAATAACAATAATTCCAAATACCAACGAAGCTAAAGCATCCATAGTATTATATCCTTCCATTAAACCGCTGGTAAATGCCAAACCATTTGTTGCGTATGTTTGTGTTGGAGCTTGATAACTTCCCATTGGTTTTACCAGTGATGCAATTATTAAAATAATCATAGATAATAATAAAACCGGTGTAATCATTGTCCCTATTCTATCAACAAGTTTATTAGGATTAATAGCAAGCCATAACGTTGCCCCCATAAACAAAGCTAAAAATATTGCCTGTACATATATTGTATAGTTTGCCGGTATAAAACTCGATAAACCTAATTCAAAAGTAGTAGTTCCTGTTCTGGGAATTGCAAAAAATGGGCCAATAGTTAAATATAATAACGTAGTAAATAATATACCAAATGTTTTCCCTGCTCTGCTAGATAATTCCAATAAATCTTGAGCGCCTGAATAACCCATAACTAAAACTCCAAGTAGAGGTAATCCCACTCCCATTATAATAAACCCAATCATCGCAATAGGCAAGTGTTCTCCTGAATTCTGACCTAAAAACGCCGGAAATATTAAATTCCCTGCTCCAAAAAATAATGCAAATAACATAAGTCCGATAGAAATATATGGGTTTCTTTTTAAAAATTTAAGCATTCCATTTCCTCCATAATCTTTTTTTAAAACCTTGTATATATACATTAATACATTTATTAGTTTTTGTCAATAATATTTTTGAAAAATAATGATTATTTTATCATAAAATCGTTTAAATTTTCTGAAAAATTAAAATTAAATAACTACTAATTAATTTTTACTATAAAATTTATCGACAAATAACAAAAATCTTACGATATATAAATTATAGAAGATTTCATTTTTTCTACCTCTAAAAAATTAAAGAAATAATATTTAGTTTATAGTGGAAAACCATTATGTTAAAAAAGCGATTGTCATCTTCAGCTCCTACTTAGTAGATACAAATTAGATAAGTTTTTAAACTCAAATTTCTATATAATATGTTAAATCCTATAATACCTACTATAAATATTTTTCTTCTTAGTTTATTCTGATTTTATTACTTTTTCATATTTTATATTCTAAAAAAATTAAAAAATAATTAGTATGGTTTTTTCTTATCCACACTAATTATTATACACCCATTATTATATAATCCTTTTTATTTTTTTATTTCTTCTCTATAATCACAGTTAGCACAAGTTACACCTTTTTTATTTTCATATAAAATGTTATTACATTTTGGACAGAATCTATTAATAGGTTTATCCCATGATACAAAATCGCACTCTGGAAAACCTTCACAACCATAAAATACTTTCCCTTTTTTTGATTTTTTCTCTAATATATCATGATTATGACATTTCGGACAAGTTACACCAATTTTTTTCTGTATAGTTCCTGTATATCTACATTCCGGAAAGTTGGAACATGCTATAAATTTACCGAATTTCCCTAATTTATAGACTAGCGGTGCCCCGCAATCAGGGCAGTTTTCTCCTGTAAATTCCTGTTTAATTTCTACTTTTTCCATTTCACGTTCAGCTTTTTTAACATCTTTGCTAAATCCGGAATAAAAATCAGAAATAGTTTTTTTCCATGTTACTTTTCCTTCAGCTATACTATCAAGTTGATTTTCCAAATTAGCGGTAAATTGTGTATTAATAATATCCGGAAAATATTGTTCTGTTATCTTGCTAACAATGGTTCCCAGTTCTGTTGGCGTAAAAACTTTATTTTGAAGTTTTACATAGTATCTTTTTTGCAAAGTTTCTACTATTGTCGCATAAGTTGAAGGTCTACCTATGCCTAATTCTTCCAATGTCGCAATAAGTTTGGCTTCTGAATAACGTGCAGGTGGTTGAGTAAAGTGTTGTTCCTCTTTTATTTCTTTTATTTTAGCATTTTCCCCTACTTCAAACTTCGGTGCAATTTTCACCTTTTCTTTCTCTTTTAGTACCGCTAAAAAACCGTTAAATATCAAATTAGAGTGAGTACCTTTATAAACAACGTTATTATTCTCAAATGTTGTAACATTCATTTCATAGACGGCCGCACTCATTCTACTTGCAATAAAACGTTCCCATATAAGTTTATATAATTTATATTGATCCTTTGATAAGTAATCTTTTATTATATCCGGAGTATAATCTATATTTGTAGGTCTAATACCTTCATGTGCATCTTGAACATTTTTGCTTGCTTTTTTTGATTTAGCAGTAGCTAAAATATATTCTTTTCCGTAATTGGTTAAAATAAAATCATTTGCACTTGCGACCGCTTCATCTGATACACGTGTAGAGTCGGTTCTCATATATGTGATAAGCCCCGTTACTCCACCAAATTTTTTTAAATTAATACCCTCATATAACTCTTGAGCAACACTCATTGTTTTTCTGGTTTTGAAATTTAGTTTTCTTGAAGCATCTTGCTGCATTGTTGATGTAATATAAATATTAGGAGAATTTCTGTTTTTCTTAGATTTTGTCACATCAACTACTTTAAAAGTTTCACCTTTTATTGCTTTTTTTATAGTATCAACAATATTTTTATTTTCTAATTTTATTCTTTCATTTTTATATGAATAAAAATTTGCAGTAAGAATTTTTCTATCTTTTATAAAGTCTATCGGCATTGACCAATATTCTTCCGGTTTAAAGTTTAGTATTTCCTCTTCTCTATCTACAATCAATTTTAATGCCGCATTTTGCACTCTCCCTGCTGATAGCTTAGGTTTTACCTTTTTCCATAAAACCGGAGAAATGTTATATCCAACCAATCTATCCAAAATACGTCTTGCTTGTTGTGATTGAACCAAATCTGTATTGATTTTTCTCGGATGCTTTATTGCCTCTTTAACTGCATCTTTTGTTATTTCATTAAATACTATTCTGTTATCATCATTATTATCTAATCCCAAAATATATGCAATATGCCACGCTATTGCTTCTCCTTCTCTATCGGGATCGGAAGCTAGGAATACTTTTTTACCTTTTGCTTCTTTTTTCAAATTTTTTATAACATCCCCTTTACCACGAATAGAAATATAATCAACCTCAACATTTCCGTTGTCTAATACTTCAACTCCCATTCTACTTTTAGGTAAATCTCTGACATGTCCTTTTGATGAAATTACTTTATATTTTTTTCCTAGATATTTTTCTATCGTTTTTGCCTTTGAAGGAGATTCGACTATAACTAAATTTTCTGACATTTATTACTCTCCATAACTTTTTTAATAAGTAGTATCTTAAAACATTTTTTTATTTTTGTCAAATTTTTATATTTCATATATGATAAAACAGCTAACATATAAATTACAAAATTAATAAAATTTACGATATAACAACCACTCTTTGCTATAATTAATCAATTTTAGTTAATATTAATGGTTCCTGATTTTCTCTGATAACTATTGTGTGTTCATATTGTGCAACATAAGAATTATCTGTTGTTATCAGTTCCCAATCATCTTTATCACTGTTTTCTACTGTACGTGCTTTTGTTGAAACAAATGGCTCTACAGCTAAACACATTCCATTTTTTAAAATTAAATTATCCCATGGATCAAAATAATTAAATACATGTTGTGGTTCTTGATGAAGAGATGTTCCAATTCCATGTCCGGTTAAATTTTCTATAACCTGTAACTTGTGTTCTTTTATTTTTTTATGAATATTTTTGCCGATTTGGTTTATTTTTGCCCCTGCTTTAGCGTGTTTTATGCCTTCATAAAATGCCTCTTGAGCTACCTCACAGACTTTTTCTTTCATCTTGTCATCAACTTTACCAACCACAAAAGAAACCCCGGTGTCAGCATAATATCCGTCTTTACATCCGGATACATCTATATTTAATAAATCTCCATCTTTTAAAATTTTTGTTGCCGACGGAATACCATGTGCAGCTTGGTGATTTAAAGAAATACAAGTATACCCCGGAAAATCATATTCTGTTATTGGAGCAGATTTTGCACCATATTTTTCAAATAATTCTTTCGCAATATTATCCAGTTCTTTGGTATTTACCCCCGGAATCGCCTTTTTCTTCATTTCGTCACGTATCGTTGCACAAATAAAACCTATCTCTTTCATTTTTTGTAATTGTTCTTCTGTTTTAATTATCATTACAATATACTCCTTACATCTAATCTATTAATTTTGATAAATTTTTTATCGTATATGTTGGTTGAATTTCTTTTTCTTTTAATTCTTTTAAACTTGTAACACCGGTTTGAACATGTATCGTATCCACACCGCTATTAATACCGGACATAATATCAGTAGAATAATTATCGCCAATCATGGTTATATCACTTTTTTTATAATTAAATAAACTCATAGCACTATCCATAATTATTTTACTGGGTTTTCCTATTATTGTAGCTACCGTACCCGTAGCATACTCTAAAAATTTTACCTGACCGCCATTACTTGGAATAAAACCATCAGCTGTTGGAAGTAAAGTATCCGGATTTGTTCCGATTAATTCAGCACCATTAAGAATAGCCTGACAGGCAATAGATAATTTTTCATAGGTCAATTTTCTATCAAGACCAACTACCACGGCTTCAATTTTATTCTTGGAACTAACTTGTTCAAAATCACATAAGGTATCTACAAGCCCCTTTTCTCCAATAATGTATATCATTTTGTAGCCTTTTTGTCTTAAATATTTCTTAGTAGCCTCACTTGAAGTGAAAATGTGTTCTTCTGTTGTTTCTACATCAAACTTTTCTAATTTTTTAACAACATCTTTAGGTTCTTTCGTGGAATTATTTGTTAAAAACAAATAGTCAATATTATTTTTATTGAGATAAGCAACGAATTCTTTAGCATACTTAATTTTTTTACTTCCATTGTAAATAGTACCATCCAAATCAATAAGATACAATTTATACTTTTTTATTTTCATTTTATTCACCACTATTTTTAATTTTACTTTGAATAATTTTAGGTATATCCACAAATAACTAACTACTATTGTACAATGATTATAAAAAAAATAAAAGCATTAATTCTGTTTTTCCAAATTAATGCTAAATAAATTTATTAAAAATACTATCTAAAAAGACTAGCCACGAATTCATCTCAGCTAACTGTCTTTTTTCATGATACCAAACAATCATAATAAGCGATTGAAAAGTTATATACCACTTTAATCTATTTCTATACTTTAAAGTCGGCTTTTCTCCATAAATATCAAGCCACTCACTCCAATTATCTTGTGGAATATACTTATATAATATATAAGAAATATCTATCGCAGGATCACCTAATATCGAATGTTCCCAATCAACTAAAAATAATTTTCCATTATCCGATAATAACCAATTATCTTTATTTAAGTCGGTATGACACGGAGCATATCGAACGTTATCATCCGGAATATTATTTTCCAAATAATTAAGTGCATTTGTGATATTGTTGTTTTTTCTAAGTTCACTATTAATTAAAGATTTCAAATTATTCAACGAACTAAGTGCGGTTTCTTTTTTATAACCTTGTGCCTGCATAATTTTTCTTAGTTTAATAGAAGTATGAACCTTTTTTAAAATTTTCGGAATACGTTTATCGGTCATATCAGAACGTTTTAATGTCCGACCATTTTCAAAATCCTGTGCTATAAGCACATCACCATTACTAATTCTTTTAGTCCATCTTAATTTAGGAACTATCCCTTCTGCCGAAAGAGTAGCTATCATCGGAGTAGTATTTTTCTTTATAAAATAATTATGGTTGTCTCTTGAAAAAAAATAATCGTCTTCGTAATGCTCATCTAAAGTCCAACCCATTTGATAATATTCTTTAGACATCATACTGCTCCTTTCTAAATTTTTTTACTAACTATAACGCACTATTTATTTTACAATCTTTAATAGAATTTTTCAAGGTAATATTTTGTGTAAAAAATTAAAATTCTCAAAGATATTTTAATTACAAATTATGTAATTAATAAAAAATATCTTTGAGAACATAAAATTTACTTATTTTTATAACTATAAATATTTTTTACTATAAATATTTTAATAGAAAAAATTATTCACAACAAAGTCTGTATATTCCTTCAGCATAAATAGCAGTTGAAAGTAATAAGTCATCTACCAAGATGAACTCATTTGCTTGGTGCATTGTGTCTTGTCTTCCGGGTAGTAATGCACCAAATGCAACACCTTTTTTAAGACAACGTGCATATGTACCACCACCTAAAACAAAGGCGTCGTTTTCTTTATCACCGGTATATTTTCTATATACATCAACCAACGTTGTCACTAATTCATCATCTTTAGATACATAATGTGCCTCTTTTGTACTTGTTATTTCAAGAGTTATATTATCTATTTTTAAATTATTTAATTTATCAACTAAATTAAAGTTTTTAGGATATCTGCTATCCGTAGAAGCAAAACCTACTTTTTCAGCAGCATTATATTTTACAATACCATAGTTATAAGTTGCTGTTCCCATTTCGTCATCTTCGTATTTCAAACCTAAACGTTCCCCAAACGGATCATTAGCTAATTTTTCTGTAATAAAACTTACGAAATTTTTGCCATTCACATCTAAATTTAACATATTTAGAAACTCTGCTAATTTAGTTGCTCCGTTAATACCTAATTGCGGTGTTGAACCATGAGCAGCTTTACCTTTAAGTTCTAACTCTATATTTTCTTTTACGCTTACAGTTCCATCCAACTTTTCAGCCGCCAAGAATTTTTCAAATTTTTCTTTTATATCACGAACATCACCTTCTAATACAGCTTTAGCACTAGCAACTACCATATTTGGAACTTGACCGCCTTCAAAGTTTAACAACTTATAATCATAACTGTTCACTTCATCTTTAAAGTTTAATTTATAATCAAATGTTGCACGTGCTTTCTCAGCATAAACCAGTGGATACATTGCATCCGGAGTAAATCCGGTAGCAGGTTGTTCCTCGTGTTCAAAATACGATTTAACACATCTGAAACCTGTTTCTTCGTCACTACCAATAATTAGGCGAACACGTTTGTTCCATTTAACCCCTAGTTTATCCAATAATTTAATAGCATAGTAAGCTGCCATAGTAGGTCCTTTATCATCTAAAGCACCACGTGCAAATAATTTACCTTCTCTAATTTCCGGTTTAAAAGGATGGCTAATCCAATCTTCTTCTACCACCGGCACTACGTCAACGTGTCCTAAAATACCGAACAATTCTTCCCCATTACCTGCTTCAATATGACCGGCTTTATTTTCAACTAGTTTAGTTTTGTAACCATCACGTTCACCAAAAGATAAAATCTTATCTAATGCCTTTCTTGGTCCACTTCCAAAAGGAGTCTCATCCGTTACATCTGTTCCTAAAATTGATCTAACGCTTAGTAAATCAAATAAATCCTTTAGTAATTCCTCCTTATGTTTTTGTACCTCTTCTATAAAATTGATATTCATAACATATCCCTCCATAATTATTTTTTTAAATTTTTTATTTCCTTATCTGTTAAATATCTATATTCTCCTAATTTTAAATTATCATCTAAAATTAAGGTTCCTATTGATATGCGTTTTAAGTAAGTTATATTTACACCTAAAGACTTCATCATTCTTTTTATCTGATGAAATTTTCCTTCAGTAATGCTAATGTAAGCTGTACTTTTTTCTTGCTTAGAACTCAATACTTCTAACACCGCACTCTTACATCTATATCCATCTTCAAGAATAATACCTTTTTTTGCAATTTCCACTGCACTTTCTTTTAAAAACCCATCTACCTCAAGATAATATTTTTTCTTAATATCCTTTTTAGGTGATATTAGCTTATGTGTAAGTTCACCATCATTTGTTAAAAACATCAACCCTACGGTATCTTTATCCAGTCTTCCTACAGGATGAGGATTATATATTTTATCATTATCATTTAATAAATCAACTACCGTTTTACTATCTCTATCCTCTGTAGCTGAAATTACATCTTCTGGTTTATTCATCATAATATAAATATATTTTTGATAAAGTAATCGTTTACCATTAAATATTACTATATCATGATTTTCATTAATTTTAAAGTCTATTGACTTAATAATTTCGTTATTTACTAAAATTCCTTTTTTAATTTCTTTTTTTGCTACTGCCCTGCTTAAACCAGTAGTAACACTGATAAATTTATCAAATCTCACTATCTAATTCTCCTTAGTGATTTAAGTGAAATATTTTTTCCAAATAAATATTTAACAAATTTCATTTTAGTTACACAATAAAAATATGTACTTGCCCCTATTACAGCACAAATTACCATAAGTATCATACTTGACAGTTTTGATTCCAAAGTAAAATTCTGTATAATCGCCGAATAAACAGCAGCAACTACTATAAACATTATAAAGCAACTGCAAATAAGAATTAAAAATTTCCCAACAAATTCTTTTGCTTTAAGTCTGACCTCTAAGTTTATCACTACTACATTTATCAGTATCATTACAACATATGTTGAAATTGACGAAAGAATAACTCCGTTTGTCTCAAACCTAATTACAAAAGGTGTTATTGTAAAATATTTTACCGCAAAACCAACTGCTATCGTTACTAAATTTATAACTTGTCTATTAACCGCTTGCATAATAACACTTGTTAAACTATATAATGAAAATAAAACTGCCAACGGTAAATAAAATCTTAAAAGTTCCGCATTAATTATACTTCTACTATAAAAGGTGGCATATAGTGGATCAGCTAATATATACATCCCGACTAATGCCGGCAAAACAATCATCATAAGTGATAAAATTACTTTATTGATCTGATTACTAACACCCTCTTTTTCACCTTTCGCATATAATCTGGTTATTGAGGGCAAAAAAGTGCTGGAAAAAGCCGGTGCTATAGCAACAGCTATCATAACAACTTTATTTACCAATTGCAAAGCTGAAAATCTTCCGTCAACTATATCTGCTTTTCCTAAAATTGTCATACCATGTATAAAATTATGCTGATCTATTATATTTAAGATTGGAAACAAACCAACAATAAAAATAAACGGAATTGATACAGAGAAAAATTCTTTTACTAAATCTTTCGTCGAAATATTTAGCTCCACTAAATTAGTCTTTGTATTATATTCCAATCCACCGCTATATTTTTTGTAAAAATATACTAATGTTAAAACCGAGAATATTGCTCCAATTGTTGCCGAAAATGTCGCCGCTACATTACCGATTACAATACCCTGATTTAAAATTTTTATTACAATATACGTAGCAACAAGCATAAATACAATTCTCATAACCTGTTCAATAAATTGGCTGATTGCTGACGGCAACATAATTTCATGCCCTTGAAACAAACCACGAACCCCGGCTGATACGAGAACAATAGGAATAGCAAAACTCAAACTTTTTAAAACCAATGCTCCGTCTGTCGGAGTAAATTTTTGTTGACTGCTAATTAATATTTGTTCTGAAATATAACCTGAACCGAAAAACAGAACAGAAAAACCGATAACTCCCATAATTATTAATAAAATAGAACCTAATTTTACTATTCTTTTACTAACATCATAAGCACCTAGTGCATTATATTTAGCCACTAACTTTGCAATAGCTAACGGGGTACCGGCTGAAGAAATTTCTAATATTGTTACATAATAGCTGTATCCATAATTAAATAAAGCCATCTGTTCTTCGCCGCCAATTATTTGGTAAAACGGTATTAAGTACACCGCACCTAAAATTTTAGTTAGAAGTAAACTAATACTTAACAAAGCTGTTCCTTTAAACAAGGAGTCTTTTTTCAAATTTTCCACATCCAAACTTTATTATTTAATTATAAAATACTATAAGTATAAATATTGATAAAAATAAACTAAGGCTGCAGCCAAACTATATGCCGCCACTAACCTTAACACTTTGTCCATTCTTCTTTTTTTAATTTTATTATTAGCAACCAATAAAATATAAGCTCCTAATAATAAAACAAAAGAAACAATAAACACTATAATAGACATAAATATCGCCATAGTTTAATTCCTTTCATATCTAATGTTATATAGTTATTTTATCATGATTTACATATTTTTTAAATAGCAAAAATAAATAAAATTCTTACAAACTAT
>NZ_KI271790.1 GCF_000469465.1 Gemella bergeri ATCC 700627
TTCTCATGCCCCGTATTTGACACAGAGCCAATATATACAAAAAAGCTAGTTGGGTAAAACAGTAAAATCTATTTTTACCCGACTAGCTTTCTCTATAATATTGTTACATTATCGGTTTTAAAAATGCCGACCATGTTTCATAGTTTTCTTCAGCACGTGCTTCTTCCGTATTATCCCATTTTATAACAAGCGTATCGTCCTCTTTAACTTCGACTATATCTTTATCAACTTCACAAGTGTAAACCACTCCGACGTGAACTTGACCGACAACTTCTTTATCATCATTTATTAAACCTACAAAATGGAGATTTTTTAATGCGTAATTCTCATCTACTCCTACTTCTTCGTTCAATTCTCGTGCCGCATTAATTTTTAGCATTTCGTATATTGTCTTTCCTGCTACTTCGTTCATATGACCACCAATTCCTACAGATGCTTTCCCGTGAAGTCTCGCCTCACCGCCTCCAACCAAACGACGATATACCAATACTTCTTTTGTTGCCTTATCTTTTACCAACACATAACCGATAAGTTGCTTATATTTTGGATTTTCTTCCATATCGCCACGACGTTTTACTTCGTAATGTTCAAATGTATCCACTATTTTTTTTACTTTCTCGTCTTCTTTTGGTAAAAAACCGTAGAAATCATTTTTCTCATTATTAAATAAAATTTCTCTTTTCACGACCAATATTTGTTCATCCCACTTGCTCATTACTATTCTCCTTTATTTTATCTTATATGTTCCATCTCTCAGTTCTTTTGCAATTTTGGATATTTTTCTAAACCGGTGGTTAAGTCCTGATTTTGATAAGTTTCCATCCTCTATCATTTCCGCTATTTCTTTTAACGGATACTCCGGATATTTTAAACGTGCCTCTGCCACAACACGAAGTTTATCATCAAGATTATCAAGCCCCAACCGCTCTTCTATTACATTAATATCTTCCACCTGTTTAGCAGATGCGTTTACCGTTTTATTCATATTAGCCATATCACAATTTTGCATTCTATTGACGGAGTTATTAATATCACGAACTATTCTTTCGTCCTCAAACTGAAATAACGCTTGATATGCACCGACTAAATTTATAAATTCCGCTATTTTTTCCGATTCTTTAATATAAACTATATAACCTTTTTTTCTCTCTAAGGTTCTTGAGTTAAGTTTATAAAAATTTAATAATTCATTAAGTTCTTTAATATGTTCCAAATAAGATGAAAAAATTTCCATATGATAACTTGAAGTTCTCGGATTATTTATTGACCCCCCTGCTAAAAATGCACCACGCAAATAGGCTCTTTTTTTCTCATCTGTATTTATTAATTCATTAGCTATATCTGCTCGCATTGTATAATCGTCACCTAAAATATATAGCTTAGTTAAAATCTCTTTAACATTTTGTTCCAAACGACAAATATAGACATTATTTTTTTTTAATTTTAATTTTTTTCGCACTGAAATATGAACGTCAACATTATAAAAATATTTCACCAAAGAAAACATTCTTCTTGCTATTGAGGCATTTTCCGTTTGAAAGTTAAGGCTTAGTCTACCATTTGCTATTGTTAAAACACCGTTCATTTTTATAAGTGCTGATAACTCTGATAAAAATTCTTCTTTTTTAGTTATTTCTATTAGAGTTAATTCTTTTTTCATATCTGACGCATATGACACACCAATCCCTCCTTATTTTTTTCCCGGTTTTTCCTCTTGACTTTTTATAGTTAGTCTTTTTACTTCAGCTTTTTTATTTTACCATGATAGCCATTAATAGACAACTGTTTTAGTGTATCAAAATAAATTCAAAGAGATTTTCTCCCTTTGAATTTATTTTAACTCATTATTTTTAAGATTTTTTCTTTTGTTTCAACGTTTAGATCAATCCGTTCTCTTATTCCATTTTCATCAAAGTGTAATACTTCATCGGCAACTGTGCATAGAAATTCATAATCATGAGTTATAATAAAAATAACTACATCACTTTTTCCTATTTCATGAATTAATTTACTCAGTTCTATCATATTAATGTAGTCCAAACCGCTTGTCGGTTCATCAAAAATAAGAATTTTTTTCTTTGATAGAAGAGCTGAAGCAATAGCTACTCGTTGCTTTTCGCCACCGGATAATGTATTAGGGTGTCTTCCTAACAATTTTCTTATACCTAAACTATCGACTATTTTATCAAACATTTCTATATTGTTACAACCCAATTTTATTTCTTTATCTACTAAATTGGTAAATAGCTGATAATTAACATCCTGCATTACTTGGAAAGTATTTTTTAACAAACCTTTTTTAGAGATAGCTTCCCCGGCTAATTCTATATTATATTTAATTTTTGATAAACCACTTAACGCATTTGCAAAAGTAGTCTTGCCACAGCCGTTATCCCCAATAATTGCATAAACTTTTGAAGTTGAAAAGTTTTCCTGTTTTACTTCTATATTTTTTTTATTTACCTTGTAGCTAAGAGAATTTATCATTAAATAATTTTCTTCACCGTCTATTACTCTTTTTCTTGTAACAAGCTCTACTTTGTTCAAATCTATTTGCCTTGTTTGACAGGCTCTACCGTCAAAATTATTTAATTCTTCTTTACTAACAGAATGAATGACCTTACCGTCTTTTACGATGTACATTCTATCTATTAAATCTTTTAAGTAGTATATTCTATGTTCAGCAATAATAACCGTTTTTCCACTTTTTTTCAAATTTTGTATAATGGTAGAAATTAGCTTTATAGCCTTAAGATCTAAGTTACTCGTTATTTCATCAAGAACGTAAATATCAGCATCCAACATCATGCTTGCCATAAAGGCTAATTTTTGTTTTTCACCACCACTAAGTTCAAGGACGTTTCTATCAAGAAGATGTTCAGCAGAAAATTCGCTAATAACCTCATCTATTCTTTTTTGAATTTTTTCCCTTGAATAGCCGTAGTTTTCCATACTAAAAGCAAGCTCACTCGTTGAATCAAGGTTAAAAAACTGATTTTTAGGATTTTGAAAAACACTGCCGACTATTTTTGAAAATTCCCTTAATCTATCACCAATATTCAAATGAAGAACCTTAAGTTCTCCACTATATCCGCCTGAAAAAAATTCCGGTGCAAGCCCGTTTAGAACTCTAAGAATTGTCGTCTTACCGCTACCGGAGTTTCCGGTAAAAAGAACACATTCCCCTTTTTTTATATCGAGCGATAAGGAATCTATATTTAATTTTTCCGATTCTGTATATTTATAATTAAAATTTTTAAATGTTATCAACTTACCACCCCATAAACATAATATAGCTGAATAAAGCTAAACATACCAATATAACTAGGTAATCTTGTATTCTAAATTTCAATGTAATAAATGAAGTAGGTTTAGCATCATTATCTACTCCTCGGCATAAACAAGAAACAGCAAGTTCATTAGCAATATTTGTACTAATAATAACATAAGGAACAAAAACATATTCGAAAAACTTGAACGGATGAATTAGGTAATATCCTTTGGTTATACCTATTCCTTTCATTTTTAGAGAATTTTTTATCTGTTTATAATCCGTCATTAATACGGGGAAAAATCTATACAATACCGCCAAAACAATTATTGCATTTTTCGGTATCTTTATCATTCTTAAAAAAGTTATTAACTCCGATACTTTAGAACTGCTAACCAACGCTATTCCGGCACAAAGTGGAAAATAAATAGTTTTAAACATTAAAGAGGTCAGCAACAAAAAACTATCTAACATCTTTACTATGGAAATATGCCCGAAATATACCTCATAAATAGTAAAAATCAAATATACAAGAAACATTCTACCTGCTCTTATAGGCTTGGACTCCATCGCTAATAAATATAAAGTAAAAAATATAGCCACACCTAAATGCCACATTACATCTAATGATTTAAACATAAGTACATTAGCCAATATGAGCAATAATATTTTTGTTCTTATATCCAACTTCAACATAATTACAAACCTGCTTTATGGAAATTTTTAAAGTATAGTTTTCTACCTAAATATGCTCCAATAAAAGAAAGTAGTACCGTTAATACTATAATTAAAATAAAAGTTTTAATATCAGAACTTCCCATTACAAAATCTATTTTTTCTTGAGAATAATTTCTTCCTTGAAGATGTTTTATATAAGTATCTTTCATAAAAAACATTGGAAGTATTATACCGATATTTCCAAGATTAAAGAATAGATAAGACAAATATTCATTATTTTTTCTAAAGAAAAATTCTGCAATTATTGCACAAATAATCATAGTTACAGAGCCAACCAGTGAATGACCTGTTAAAGCTATAAAAACTGCAATTATTGTTATCATTGTGAAAATTGCCATGTTTTTATTTATTTTATTAAAAATTAAACTATAAGCACTTCCACAAACTAACGCAGTCGCAGCGGAAACATATGTTGCAAAATAAACTTTACCACCAAAAACAACTGATGTTACCAATGTTCCGATACCTACACCGATTGCCATTGATAAAATCAAAAGTATTGTATAAAGCCCTAATGTAATTAAATCTTTTATTTGAAGTTTTTTATTACCTTGTTTATCTATGTATTTTAATTCTGTCATTAACTACCTCTTATAATAATTTTTTTACAACTTCTAAAGCAGCTTCATAGTTCGGTTCACTACCGACTTCTTCACAAAGTTCTTTATGACGAACCACACCTTCTCTATCAACTACATACACTAATCTTGCCAATAAACCTAATTCTTCAATTAGTCCACCGGCATTATTTTCAAAATCTCTGTACTTGTAGTCTGAAACTGTTATTGCATTTTCGATTCCTTTATCTGCACAAAAACGTCCCAAAGCAAACGGTAAATCTTTTGAAATCGTAATGACAACCAAATCGTTGTAATTTTTTACCTCTTTATTAAATCTTATAGTCTGTAAAGCACAAATTCCTGTATCAACCGATGGAAAAGCGTTAATAACAACAACTTTACCTTTATAATCTTCTAAATTAAAATCAGCAAGTTCTTTCGTTACCGCTTTAAATGTCGGAAATACATCACCTACTTTAACTATATCTTCTACTGTGACCGGTTTTCCTTTAAATGATATTGTTTTCTTCATAGTAATTACCACCACATGATAAAAAATATCATGAGTCCTTTCTTAATTTTATCTACTTAATGATAACACATTTCAATTAGGATGGTAAAGTTTTTTTTATTATTTTAACTCATTTTTATGTAGTAGTAATACAATTTTATGGTATAATAAAATATAATAATTATTACGAAAGGATTGTTACAATGACACAAGATGAAAAAGATAAATTAACCGATCAAGAAGAAAATTCTTCTAAAATTGATCCTGACGACAGCACTAATATATCTTTTTTTGGTCGCCTTAAAAATCAATTAGGACATTTTAAAAAAAACAAAACAGAAAATAGCAACCTTGAAGAAGACCATTCGAAACAAAAATTCTCTCCATTTCAAATAAAAAAAGAAATTAAACAAAAAGAACAAGAAGCTAAGGCTAAAGCGGAAAAACTGGAATATGAGAGAAAACAGTTTGAAGCTGCACAAAAAAAAGCGGAAGAAGAACGTGAAAAACACCATTTAGAACGAATGGAACAAGAGCGTATTGAAAAAGAACGTATCGCCCATGAAAAAGAACTTGAACGCCAGCGTATCGAAAAGGAAAAAGCAGAAAAACGTGAAAAAGAACGTATTGAAAAAGAGCGTATCGCTCGTGAAAAAGAACTTGAACGCCAACGTATAGCCAAAGAACAAGCCGAAAAAAGAAAACAGGAATTTTTAGAAAAAGAGCAGGCATTTAAACTGGAAGGCGATAAAAAACAGGTAGAATTTCTGGAAAAAGAAAATAAAATAAAAGAAGCAGAAAACCAAATATTAATGCTTAAAACGAATGCTATAGTATTAGATGATAAAATCGCCGAGGAAAAAAGGGCTATAGACAGTTTAAAAATAAATAATGATGATAAAGAAAAAATTACTTATCACGAAAAAAAATTAGCCAACTTTACCTTTGAAAAGCAAAAATTGGAAAAAGAGATTTCTCTCATAACCAAATCTATCGAAAAAATCAAAAAAAATCTTGAACTTGAACATAAATTAGTTGGACTAAAAAAAGAAATATACAATATAAAAAAAGAAGTCGTTAACGAAAATGAAACAGCATTTAAAATAAAAGATTATGATAATAAGGTAAAAAATATTTTCTTAGTTGCTTTCGCATCTATAAAAGCATTTATTTTAAAAAATATTTTTAGAAAAAATGTCGAGAATTATGATAAAATTAGAAAAATTTCTAAAAATATTAAAATAAAAATTGCAATTTCCTTTATTCTTGCAATAGTTTTATCAGTATTCTTCCTTATTCTACTAAAATTTGTTTCTTCAGCTAAGGAGCATTACGCTGATTTCGACAATGTTCAAACCCCTGCTGTGAACTCTACAGAAGAGATGAAAAAACAAAAAGAAGCCGAAGAAAAAGCTAAGATACTTGAAGCACAAGAAAAAGCAAATGCGGCAAGAATCGATTCAGCAGCACAAGATGAAGAAATCACCGCAAAACTTGGCGGAACATTTGTCAGCTATTCTTTTGATGTTAACCGTGAAGTTACAGTAAACAAAAAAATTCATACATTCAACTCTGCTAACTGGAATGATGTTGATAAAGTTATTGAATCCGGAACTAAATTTACAGTTAACAAACTAGTTTCACCTGCCGGATATATGATGTATCAAATAACATCCGGTGAGCATGCGGGAAAATTTATTACGGCTAACGAAAAATTTGTTACTATTGACAAAAAAAATGACGATACCTCTAATTTTATTTCTAAGACAAGTGCTATTAAATTCCTCGCTACTCAAAATGTGTACAGCGATGAAGAAATCAGTAAAGTTAAAGCTACTTTCGGTAGTAATGCTGTCCTTAATATCAGCGGCTATGGCATCTCTAAAAATAATAGATTAGTATATCATATTACAGACGGTTCATTTATTCCAGTTAATCCTGTGAGATTAATTGAGGTTAATCGTGAATCAGCTAAATCAAAAAATATTGATAAAGATAATAATAACAGTTCTAACGATCAAAAAAACAGTACCACACAAAACACCGCCCGTTCTAAAAAAAATAACAGGTAATTAAAAGTAGTGCTGCATAAGTAACAAAAATAAATAAATTAGGATTATTCCAAAAATTTCAACTTTTTTATAAAATAAGAGCGGTTTAAAATCCGATTTCAAAAATCACATTTTTAGCCGCTTCTAATTTATTTAATAATCTCAACCCTAAAAACCTCACAAATCGACAATTCAATTTGTGAGGTAATTATTTTATTATCTTATTTCTGCACCATTAGGAACATCAGCACTAATTTCCACTACTCTTAGTATTCCGTCTTTTTCTGCTGATAAAATCATTCCTTCGCTCAATTCTCCGCACAATTTAACCGGTTTTAAATTCGCAACAATCGCTACTTTTTTACCGATTAATTCTGCCGGTTCGTAATACTTGGCAATACCTGAAACGATCCTACGTGTATGATTTCCTAAATCCAGCTTAAACTTCAATAGTTTAGAACTTTTTTTCACTTTTTCACATTCCAATACTTCTGCTACTCTTAATGATATTTCAAAGAATTTATCAATGGTAATTTCTTCTGCTAATTCAACAAAGGAATTATCTTCTTCTTTTGTTTCCGTTTCTAAATTTGCCAATGATTTTGGTGACATTTGATCTTTAATGTACTCAATTTCAACTTCTTTATCAAAACGCGGGAATATTGGTATCGGTTTTTCAATTACTTTTACATCACCTTTAAAGACACCGAATGTTTTTACCGTATCAAATGTTAATAAATCTTTGTCAATCCCTAATTGTTTTGCAATTTCTTTAGGTGCATTCGTTAATGCCGGACTAATTAGAATAGTTGCTATTCTCAAACTTTCTGCCAAGTAGTTCATTACCTTATCAAGTTCTGCTTTTCTGTTTTCGTCTTTTGCCAAAACCCAAGGTGTTGTTTGGTCAATATATTTATTAGTTCTTGAAATAAATTTCCAAACAGATTCCAACGCTTTAGAAAATTGCATATTTTCCATATAATCTTCATAATCTTCAACAACTTCTTTTGATAATTTGATTAATTCTTTATCAAATTCAGTGGTCGGTGCTACGAATTTTGGAATAATACCATTACAGTATTTATTAATCATCGAGATTGTTCTATTCAATAAGTTTCCTAAATCATTTGAAAGATCTGAATTAATTCTTTCTATAAAACTCTCCGGTGTGAAAATACCGTCCTGTCCAAACGGAACTTCACGTAATAAGTAATAACGTGCCGCATCTAAACCATAGCGTTCAATTAACATATACGGATCTACTACATTACCTTTAGATTTACTCATCTTACCGTCTTTCATTAAAAACCAACCATGGGCGAAAACCTTTTTAGGCAGAGGTAAATCTAATGCCATTAATAAAATCGGCCAATAAATCACGTGAAAACGAACAATTTCTTTCCCAACTACTTGGACATCAGCGGGCCAGTATTTATTAAACAATTCTTCACTTTCCCCGGTAGCATACCCCAAAGCTGTGATGTAATTTACCAAAGCATCTATCCATACATATACAACATGTTTCGGATTTGATTTTACTTTCACACCCCAGTCAAAAGTAGTTCTGGTTACAGCTAAATCTTCCAATCCCGGTTTAATAAAATTGTTTAACATTTCATTTTTTCTACTTTCCGGTAAGATAAACTCCGGATGTTCGTCATAATATTTTACCAAACGATCTGCATACTTACTCATCTTAAAGAAGTAACATTCCTCACTAACAAGTTTTACCTCGTTACCGCTCGGCGCAATACCCCCGATCATATTTCCATTTTCATCACGAAATACTTCTTTTAGTTGAGTTTCAGTAAAGTACTCTTCATCACTTATTGAATACCATCCTTTGTACTCACCAAGGTAAATATCACCTTTTTCAACAAGACGTTCAAAAATTTCTGCAACGGCTTTTTCATGATAATCATCAGTCGTTCTAATAAACTTGCTATAATCAATATCCATCGCTTTCCATAATTTTTTTATATTTCTAATCATCTCATCAACATAAGCCTGCTCACTAATTCCTTTTTCCTGTGCTTTTTGTTGAATTTTTTGTCCATGCTCATCAGTCCCTGTTAAAAAATAAGTATCAAAACCGCTTAGTTTTTTATATCTAGCTATTGCATCGCATGCAACCGTTGTATAAGCATGACCTATATGTAAATTACCACTTGGATAATAAATAGGTGTTGTAACGTAAAATGTTTTTTTAGTCATTTCACAAAACTCCTCTCGTAAGTTTCATTATAATATACAGTAACTATTGTACCATATATTAAAAGCTATTGCATAACTTTTTACAATGTGTAGGGTAAAAAAAATAGGATAAAAATATCCCAACTCTAATATACTCGAAATTTACATCTTTCTCAAACTTTATCTTATATCCTATCCATTCGGATACTGTACATCTTTTAATTTTTAGTACTCTCGAAATCTACACATACTATTATTCTAAATATCTATATAATCTCAGATTTTTATAAATAACTGCTCACAGCGAGCAACCTTTCGGCATCTTAAATAAATTTTTATTTGAACTCTTTTGTAAATTTCGAATATGTCTATATTGTACCCTTGATTCTGTAAAAAATCAAGTTATACTATATTTACTACACTTCATATTGAAAATATAAAAATAACCGTGTATAATTAAATTATCTATAAAACATCACAAAAAAGGAGAAAAAATTTCCATGAAAAAAATACTTAAACTATTGACCGTTTTACTTACAGTTACATTGATTTTAACAGCCTGTTCGAGAGAAAAAACCAAAGTATTCACTCAAACTCACGATCAACAAAATAACGAAATAACCATCTATTATAAAGGAGATCTAGTTAATAGAATAGTTAATGTTTCAACAATCAATGAACTTGGTGCGGATAAGGATGCAGCTATAAAATCAATAAAAGAATCAATAAAAGAACATTATGGCGATATTGAAGGTCTAACTTACGAGTTTGAAGAAAAAGATGACAAACTGATAATGAAATCAGTATTAGACTATACTAAAATTGATTATGATAAAGCTAAAGCCAAACTGAGTTTTAATAAAGCATCACTTGATGAAGAACGTAAATTATCAAATGTCGAAAAACGTATAATAGATAATAACGGAAAAGAGAAAAAATAATTATAACCATAAATTTAAAAAGGGGCAACTCAAAAATTATGATTTCGTTGAAAATCAATTTTATAGAGTTGCCTCATATAGTTTATTAATCCAAAAAAACTCTTTAAAGCGTATTTTTAGAATCAATAAATCTTCACGTCTAACTACTAATTAAGTAAATTCTTCCAGAATTTTCAACTTTTAGGACAACCACTTTTATAATACCTCGCCATAAAAAACAAATATACTAAAAATTTATTATTTTCACCTTGGCTAACTTATCCTTTTGACTTTCTTTCCCATTTATGAAATAATAGTATAGAAATTTATATTATTAAACAATACAATACTTAAGGAGAATTTTAATTTGATTACAACTAAAAACATAATTATTGATCCTCATGATACTCTAAGAGCTCGTGCTAAAGAAGTATCCAACCCTATTTCAAATGAGGACAAAGAAATCTTACGAAATTTATTAGATTACGTTATCGCATCTCAAGATGATGAATTAGCAGAAAAATATGGATTAAAACCGGGAATCGGTCTGGCAGCTCCACAAATTAATGTAAGCAAACGAATGATTGCCGTTCATATTCCTAACTATGAAAATCCGGAAGATACAGTTTCATATGCACTTTACAACCCTAAAATAATCTCCAACTCAGCTGCAAAATGCTATCTGGCAGGTGGTGAGGGGTGCTTATCCGTTGAGGAACAAATTCAAGGCTATGTACCACGATATTCAAAAATAAAAGTCGTCGGTTATAATGAAAATAACGAAAAAATTACACTAAGCCTGACAGGTTTACCTGCTGTTTGTTTCCAGCATGAAATTGATCATCTCAACGGTATTATGTTCTATGATCATATTAATAAGGAAAATCCATTTTCTGTTCCTGAAGATTATGAGAAACTATAATGTTTATCTTAAAATAACTGCAAATATTAATAAAATAATCAATATAAATTCTTAGATTTATTATCTATAATATATTTTTAAGTAAAAGATAAATAAACTCTAAATTATATTAATTTTTTAATAAGTAATGATATTATAAAACCATAATATTGTTGCTTATTTTTTAAAAATGTAGTATATTTAAAGTATAAAAAATATCAGGAGGATTTACCGTTATGAAAAAATTACTAACTATATTATCAGCTGTTTTGCTTATATTCCTTACGGGATGTTCGGGAAAAGAGCAAAGTAAGACTTTTACAAAGTCTGAAAGAGGCGTTACAATGGAATTGACATATTATTATAAAGGCGATAAAGTTACTAAACAAACTGCCAATAATACAATGGAATATTCTAAATTAGGTGTTACTAAAGAAACACTGAAAGCAACATTAGAACCTGTAATGAAAAAATATCAAGGGGTTGAAGGATTAGAAGAAAGCGTTGATTTTCAAGATGATAAAGCTGTAGAAAAACTAACTATTGATTACACTAAAGCAAAAATCAGCGAACTTAAAGGAATCCCCGGCATAGAACTTGATGCGAAAGACGGTGACTCTGTCAGTTTGAAAAAATCTGAAGAAGCACTAAGTTCACAAGGTTTTACAGAAAAAAAATAAGATAACGAAATAAGATGATACCGGATTTAATGAAAATCTGATATCATCTTTTTAAATTGGCGACTACTTACCTTGCATATAATAATGAAGATACGCATCGATAAAATCAATAATTTCGCCATCCATTACTTTATCTACGGTTGATACTTCATAATTTGTTCTATGATCTTTTACCATGGTATATGGTGTAAACACATAAGATCGAATTTGTGACCCCCAACTAATATCTTTTTGTTCGCCACGAATACTTGCCAACTCTTTTTCTTTTTCTTCCAATTCTAATTTATATAACTTGGATTTTAAATTTTTCATCGCATATTCTCTGTTTTTTATTTGACTACGTTCTGCTTGTGATTGAACAACTATACCTGTAGGTATATGTGTTATTCTTACTGCCGAATCGGTAGTATTAATATGCTGTCCGCCCGCACCTTGTGCTCTATAAGTATCTATTTTTAAATCTTCCGAATTTATTTCTATATCTATCTCATCATCAGAAAATTCCGGTATAACGTCTATTGAACAAAACGAAGTGTGACGTTTACCTGACGGATCAAAAGGAGAAATACGAATTACACGATGAACACCTTTTTCTCCTTTTAATAAACCATACGCAAAATCACCCTCTACTTTTATAGTAGCTGATTTAACCCCTGTAATATCACCGGTTTGATAATTTAAATAACTATAATTTAAGCCCTGCTTAACAAAAAATCTCTCATACATCCTAAGCATAAGCTCTGCCCAGTCTGTAGCATCTGTTCCGCCGGCACCTGCGTGAATTTCCAATATTGCGGCATTATTATCATATTCCTCTGAAAACAGTAACCTGAAGCTGAAATTTTCTACTTTCTTTTTTAAATTTTTTACAGTTTCAATTAATTCTGTATAAATTTCTTCGTCTTCATCTTCTTTTAAATACTCTATCATTTCACTTGAGTGTTCCGCATAATCAATCATTTCACTAAATTCATCTAATTCTTTTTTTATATTTTTAGATTCCGTAACCATCTCACCGGCTTTTTCCGCCTCATTCCAAAAGTCAGCTTCTAACATCATATTTTCTATTTCAGCAACACGTTCTTTTTTATCTTCTATATTTAGAGAATTTTTAAATTCTGTAATTTTCTTTTCAATTTCTTCCAGCTCTCTTTTTAATTCAACAAGTTCCAAAATTGTCACCTCTTTTTCCTTTCTTATTATACAAGAATTATCTCCAATATACAAGAGCTTATAACAGTAAATACTTTTATATTAATATTTCGCATTGAAATAAACGGTGAATAAAATTTTAATACTTTTTTCACATTGGTAAACATACCCTATTATTATAATAAAATTATCAGGATTATATAGGATAATATTATGAGTTTTGAATAAAATATTTTAGTTTATAATTCACATAGACAATAAAATAATAAATCCATATCTTCGTAATTTAATTTTTATACTCACTACATATTATAATTAATTTTTCTATTTTCAACAATGAATTTTCTGAAAGTTTATTTTGTATTTTTTCTTTATTCGTGGTATGATAGTTGTAATATTTATTTATACGATTAATAGGAGGATACTATGACTTTTGAACAATATAAATATACAAGACCTAATATTGAAGAAACAAAATCTAATATTTTAAAAATTGAACAAGAAATAAAAAATGCTAAAACCGCTAATGAAGTATTGGAAGTATTTACTAAATATAATACTTTGAGAAATTCTCTTGAAACAATGTCCGTTCTGGTAGAAATCAGACATACTATTAATACAACAGAAAAATTTTATGAAAGCGAACGAGAATTTTGGGATGAATTTTCTCCTGAATTAACTGCATTAAAAACCAAAGTTGATACTGCAATTTTTAATTCACCTTTTAAAACCGAGTTAAAAAAAGAAATCGGAGAACACTATTTCAACCTAATTGAAACTAATTTAAAAGTCTTCAACGATGATATAATTGAAGACCTTAAAGAAGAAAATAAACTTGCTTCTGAATACACTAAACTAACTTCAAGTGCAAAAATTCTTTTTGACGGGGAAGAAAGAAATCTTAGCGGTATGGCTAAATATACTCAACATGAAGACAGAAATGTAAGATTGGAAGCAGGAAGAACCGTTGCGAAATTTTTCACCGACAATCTTGAACAATATGACAGCATTTACGATCGCATGGTTAAAGTTCGTACTCGAATTGCTAAAAAACTTGGCTTTGAAAACTTTGTTGAAGTTGCATACCTTCGCTTAAACAGAACAGATTATAATGCTAAAGATGTTGCTAATTATAGAAAACAAATTCTTGACGAAGTTGTTCCTTTAGTGGAAGAATTAAAGAAGGCTCAGGCAAAACGCCTTGGTTTAGACACACTTCGTTTCCAAGATGAAGCTGTAAACTTTAAATCCGGTAACCCTACACCAAAAGGTGACAGAGCCTATCTGGTAGAAAGTGCAAAAACTATGTATAAAGAATTATCACCTGAAACAGATGAATTCTTTAGCTTTATGGTGGATAACAATTTACTTGATCTTGATACAAAACCGGGAAAAACAGGTGGCGGTTATTGTACATTTTTACCCGATTACAAAGCTCCATTTATCTTCGCAAACTTTAATGGAACACCACATGATGCTGAAGTCCTAACACACGAAGCGGGTCACGCTTTCCAAGTATATCAAAGTAAAAATCATTTACCTGAATATGTCTGGCCTACTTTTGAAGCATGTGAAATTCACTCAATGAGTATGGAGTTTTTAACTTGGCCGTGGATGAAACTATTCTTTAAAGAAGAAACTGAGAAATTTAAATACTACCACCTGACAGGTTCTTTAAAATTTTTACCTTACGGCGTAACAGTAGATGAATTTCAACATGCCGTATATGAAAATCCGGAAATGACACCGAAAGAACGTCGCGCAAAATGGAGAGAAATTGAAAAAAAATATTTGCCATCACGTGACTACACCGATATACCTGAACTAAACAACGGTATGTTCTTCTATCGTCAACTTCATCTATTCCAAATGCCATTCTACTATATAGATTACACACTGGCACAAGTTTGTGCATTCCAATTTTGGAAAAAAGCACGTGATAATGGAGAAAAAGCGTGGGAAGAATATCTTCACCTATGTCGTTTAGGCGGAACACTTCCTTTCTTAGCACTGGTTAAGGAAGCAAATTTAGAAAATCCATTCCAAGATGGAACTATTTCTCATATTGTACCTGAGATTAAAAAATATATTGATTCTGTTAATGCAGAACAATTTTAATAAAAAATAGGACTGACCCTAAAGCTAAAAATTCTTACAAAATTTACTTATTGGTAGTCAGCCACAGCGGTTTATTGATTTGAAAAGTTGCTTTAAAAAACTTACCCTACGGCAATAAATTGTACGGGGTGTCTTAACAAAATCGATTTATAACAAAATCATGATTTTTTAAGGCTCCCTACTCTTATAATGGGAGGTAATCTTATGAACAGAAAGAAGAAGATTGCAGCATTCTTTGATATTGACGGAACTCTTTATAGAGATTCATTAATGACAGAACACTTTAAAAAATTAATAAAATACGAAGTTGTCGATGAACGTTATTGGATAAACGGAGTAAAAGATACCTATATAAATTGGGACAAACGCTTTGAAGACTACGATAACTATTTATTCGAAGTTTCAGAAGCCTATGTTCAGGCAATAACGGGACTTCATAAAAAATATATTGACTTTGCAACCGAACAGGTTATGAAATTAAAAGCCGATCGAGTATATAAATTCACAAGAAATATTATTGAACAACACAAAAAAGATGAACACCTTATTATCTTTATTTCAGGTAGCCCTGATTATCTGGTAGAAGCTATGGGGAAAAAACATCATGCATTTTTAGCGGTAGGTAGTAAATATATAATAAAAGATAATAAATTTACCGGTGAAGTTATCCCTATGTGGGACGCCGACAGCAAAAACGCAATGATAGATAAATTAGTAAAGGAATACAATATTGATTTAGAAAAATCCTTTGCTTATGGAGATACAAACGGTGACTATAATATGCTAAGACGAGTGGGTAATCCCGTAGCTATGAATCCGAGCCGCGAACTTCTCAGCAAAATTAAAGACAACGAAGAACTATCGAAAAAAGCTACTATTCTGATAGAGAGAAAAGATGTTATCTACAAAACTCGTGCTGATGTAGATATTGTAGAAGTATAAAGGGAATTAGGTTTTATAGAACCAATCAAATTTTATACGTAATTTTAAATAAACCGGGGATTTGTTGCTAACAAAAAGGGATTTACAAAGTTTATTCCACAACTACTGTATCTTGTACACAACAAATCCTTTTACAAAATATCCCTCTAAAAGCACCTGAAACAACAGTGTTTTTAGAGGGCTACTAGTTTTTTCAAGTGATAAACTTATGGTTATTTTATATCCCCTATTTTTCTCATGTTTTGTATTTGATATAGGGTCAAAAAAACTGATTAATCTTGATAATTAATTGATTAAGCTATACATCATATTTATACCGCGTTATTTCTTTAAGATCAGCATTAATAATAACAAATAACTCTGTCCATACCAATATTATTAAAACAGCCATTTGTAGTAAATTGTTAATTGGTAAATCCATATCCCACAATGCATGCATCAGTATAATAGATGAAAAGAAGAAAATAAATTGAGATTTCATAAAATGAGATAACTCTAAATTTTTATCTCTTTTAGCTATTGTTAATGCTCCACCTGCTATAGCAGTCCATGCAAGATGACCACCAATAGATGTAATAACACGTAAAATAGTTATATTCATAGGTTAGTGTTCTTTCATGAATGAGTCTTTAGAATAAAAGATTGTCTTTAAAGACATATCCAACTACTACTAAAATAAATATGAGAGAATCAAGAACAAAGTAGAATATTTTTTTATTATCTTTTCTTTTTATGTATATTTTGTTCGTATGTAGTATTATTTGAGTTCATCTTTTTTCCGTATGACTGACAGAAATTAGAAGTAGCACTATTTTCTTTTCTACAATTATCACAAAATTTCATAATACATTATTTTCTTTATATTTCGTACTCTATAATATTAATTTACACTTATAAAGAGATTATCGTCGTACACATGTATGACATACCCTCCAAATGCTCCACTTATCCATTGATAATTGAATTCTGCAGTTTTAGTTTCTCCATTTTTCATTTCTATGTAAATAGTAAGAGGGTCATCTGGATTCGCTTGCTGAAGAGAATTGTAATTTGTAGTAATTCTTTTTGCATTTTTATACGAACTTTTAACCGTTGATAACATTTCTGAATCCCCACCTCTTTTTATCCATTCTTGTTGAAGACTTGTTACATTATCAGGAATAGTCATACCCATTGAGTTTTTTCTTTCCATTTTTACAGGTTTATTTTCTGAAGTTGTATTTTGATTTTTAGCTGGTGTTACTTTTTCGGTATTTTCTTTATTCTCATTTTTATTTGCTTCATCACTCAATTTAGCTTTTAGAGCACTGTGATTAAATTTATATTTATCTAAGATAGCATTGATACTACTGCTATCTTTATTATCTAATGCTTCGATTTCTTTTAATGCCTTATCGTAATTTGTAATATCAGATTTTAACCACTCTTCTGCCTGTGAAAAAGTATCATCTGATTTTAATGTTTCTACTTTTTCCAGTGATTTTTTAGCTCCTTCAATATCCTTGTTGTCCAAACTATTATGAGTATTTTTTAATTCTTTCGCTATTTTTATTTCTGTTTTAATATTAGAAAGTGATGATTTGTCTTGCAAACTCTCTAATCCTGCCACACCGGTATCAAAATCATGTGTAATATTAATAACATCAATATATTTTTGGTGTTCAGCTTTTACATTTTTACTACTACCGCTACCTAGAAAAAAGTAATATCCCACAAAACAAATTATAACAAATACTATCACTCCCGAAATTATTCCTACTGTTGTTTTTTTCATAAAAACCTCCTTAGTTAAAAATATAACCTAATTTATAATAATATAAACTATCACACATTTTTTTATAGCTATTGTGTTAGAATTATTAAATTATTATTCTCATTATAAAATTCCCCCTTCACCATACAAAGTACAGTGAAGAGGTTAGACAGAATATAGGAAAATCTATTTTTTTCTTTCTAAACACAGTTTTATATATTCTCTAAAATTTTCACAAAGTTCTTTCATTTCTCCATTTTTAAACAAAAATACTTTTCCTTTTGTATTCATTAAAACTAATTCCCCATCTATCCCAAAATTTTCCAAAACAAAATAATCATTAGGAAATTTTTTATTTAATTTTTTTTCACTATTCGTTGCATCAACTACATTTATATAACTATCAACATTTAATCCCGTTAACTCTGTCCCGTAGAAACTTATTGCTCCAAACTCTTTTAAATATTCCCTATATTCTACGGGGAAAGTTAAATTCAGGTCTTTCTCAGCAGCAATAATTTGTTCTTCTGTAGCTCCTTTGGCAGTATAAAGGTTTTCTATTTTTTTTATGAATTCTTTCATTTTTTAGTTCTCCATTTCTCTAATTCTTTCTTTCCAATGATTTATCTTTTCAGTATTAAATGTATTTCTATTTATTTCAGATTCTTTTGTTTTATCATGTAAGATTCCATCATTCTCTTTACTACGATGTTCGTCTATTGACAATTCTGCCAATGGAGAATCTGATTTTTGACCAATATGATGAAGTTCTATAGGTTTCCCATTTTCTAATGGAGCCAATCCTTCTTCCATTCTTTCTTTATTAGTTCTTCCCATTTCATCTTTTATATCTAAGTCGATTTCACGAACTAGTACTGGCTTCCCATTCACATCTTTTTCTTCTAAGCCTGCTTCTTTATAAATTTCATACTCTTTATTTGAATTAATATTTTCCACAATTTTATCAGAATACCCTGAATCTTCTTTTATGTAATTTTTATCTATATTAGTATTCTTTTTATTTTCAATATTTTCAAACGCCTGTAATTTATTTTTTCACCACTATCACTTTGAGTTTTCTCTAAATTTTCTGATGCTTCCAGTATTTCTTTCATTATACCATACCTCTTTCTATAAGTTCATCCCATTTTTCAAGATAATTTTCCGGACGATTAAATTTTTGTATCTGCTCTTGTAAAATATACCTGACTATTTCATTCACCTCATCCCTTTCTAATAAGAAACCTTGTAATATTATTTCTTTAAATTCATTTATATTTTTAGCCTTTTCTATATATTTTTCTTTTTTTCTATTCATAATTAAATCATAAATTACATTAGTGTAATTTCTAGTATTGTTGTTTATTATTTCTAATACTTTTGTCTTTTGTCGTGAAGATAACGTTGTTTCCAATAATAATTCTTTAAATTCATATTTTGTTATTCCTAAATCACCTACTTTTATTTTAGTTAAAATATGCTTAATCACTTCTGAATTACTTTTATTTATTACTGCTTTTTCTGGTTTATAATCATATTTTTCCTCTGTTTTTTCATATTTGATCTTTACCAGTATGGGTTCAATCCAATTATTTTGGTATACTGCCGCAACTCCTGTAGGGAGTTTAGCTAATTCTTTTATCTGTTCTTCATTAAGATTAGTTGCTTTCCCTACCAAATTTCTATCACTTTCATCAGGAAGCCTCATAATTATCTTTGTATTAGTATTTCGTATTACACTCATGTCTAACAGTCCCGGCGCTTGGTCTGCAATAATAAATCCTTCACCATAAGTTCTGACTTCTGCGATTATATTAGAAAGCATTTCAACTGCTTTTCCTAATAGATTTGATCCTTCTGAACTCTGCTCTGTTGATGTTCGTTTTAGTAAATTATGAGCTTCTTCTAACACAGTTACATGACGCAACTCTGCATTCATATCTCCTGAAGTCATACGATATTCTTGCAATCTCATTACTAATATTCCCATTATTAATGATTTTGTTTCCATTGAACCTACTCTACTTAAATCTATTACCACGTTTTCATCAAATAACTTCTTATCTCCTATCTCTTCTCCTAAAAAGATTTCTCCATATATACCATTTGTTAGCGAACGTATTCTAGTAGATAAAGAACCAATATAATTATCTTTAACCTCTTGTGAGTATTCAGACTCCATTATAACGTTGCTTAATTCTTCTAATAAATCTTCAAATGTAGGATATAAATCTATTCCAAAGTCATTTTCAGAAGTAGCAAAGTTCCATCCTATAGATTCATATGAACGCTCAACTGCTTCTTTTAAAACAGCTGGCATAGCTGCATACATAGGCCAACACACATTAAATATCTCTACTAATCTATCTATATGCTCTAGTACATGAATTTTTTTCGGAAACTTAAACGGATTTATTTTGAACTGTTCTGCATAGTATGGATTCGTTCCGTAAACTTTTGCATCATTGCCAAATACATATTTATACTCTCCTTTAGCCGGTTCTATTACCATAAATTTAACATTTTTTCTTTTTAGCTCTCTTAATAACTGATAAACCGAATTAGATTTTCCTGAACCAGTCGAACCGGTGATAAATGAGTGCATTGCTAAACTTTTTAAATCTAAATTTACCTTTGTGCCCTCATCTTTACCCATATGATATATATTTCCTAACTCTATTTCATTATTAGAATTACCGTTTTCTAATTTAAAAATATTTCTACCAAATGTTGCTGATTCGACTACAGGTAAGCCATTAATAGATTTCTTAGGTAACCCAAGAGAAACCGCTACTTCATACGAATCAGAAATTGTCGCCGGTGTAACCCCTACATTATTTTTTATAAATACCGGATGAGATAATACTTTCAAATATTTTTGAACTTCAACAAAATTATTATCTCCTTTTCTCCAACTATTTATATATGAAGATTGTAAAAACGAATTATCTCCCCTCATAAGAGCATTATATATATTGGCAACTATAGCATTAGTTTCAAAATCATTAGTAAATACATAAGTTGCATAATTAAATGCACCATATCCTTCACATTTTTCTAATCTTTTAATTTGTCCTTCAGCACGTTCTAATAAATTTTTTACATTTTTATTTTCGCTACTATATTGTAACGTTTTTCCTTTTGAAGTAGTTATTCCTTTACTAGATGTACTAGATGTGTTAACCGATTTCGAACTTTGCGTTGTTTTCGTTTCACCTGTCTGCGTTGTCTCGGTTTCAGAAGTAGTATTAGTTTCAGCAAAAGTATCTCCCAATGTTTTAGCTGCCATTGCTGCCGCTCCTAAACCTATTACTATCGGAGCTGATGCTGCGGCGACGGTTGCAGCACTCGTTGCTGCGGCAATCGTTGCACCTGCTGCAATAGCCCCTTCCATTGTTGTAGCCATTATGGATGCTTTGGCTACTGTTGCCCCTATATCAAGAGCCGCTCCAGCAACCGCTCCTATTTTGTTAGCAGTTCCTTTTTTACTCGTACTCCATCCATTACTTATAGATGTACTTTGGCTAAGAGAAATACTTTCTCCTAATGTATCTGTTATTCCTTTGGTTTCAGATTCTGTTAATGATACCCCATCAGTTTCATTAAACGAATATGTAGTGCTTTGAAGACTAGATAAACTACTATATAAATTTTCATATCCTAATCTTGTAGTTTGGATCTCTTCATTTGTCACAGCATCAGCTATTACTACTAAATCATAGTACCTGCCGATTAAAGAATCCGCCAAATGTTCTATCCCTTGAACATATTTTTGAATATCATGCTTTTCTTCGTTTCTAATTGATGATATCCCCGATATTGATACAATATAATTTTGACCTGTAATATCCTCAACCATATTTTGTATCGAAGTTGAATCTAGATTCTTTGTTACAATTCCCGGAAAATTCCCTTTTAACGAATTTTCAAATGTCATAGATTTTGTCTTTACAGAATTTGATTTTTTATCTATTATACCTAAATAATACTTCGTCAAATTTCCGCATCCACGTATAAACATAACTACTGTAGCTTGAATAGTGTATGCGGCGGTTAGTACCGTCACCATTTTTTCCAACATACTTTCATTTTTGTCAGATACGATTTTTTCAAATTTATATATTCTTGAGAAATCTGAAATATTAAAATCGTTTAACCCATCGGGAATTTCTTGAACTTCGTATTTTGATAAATTAGAAAGATAGTTTTTAGTTATAATATCCTCTGCAAATTGATAAGTATTTAATAAGTTACTATACTCTTTTACTTGTATATCATTAGTCATTTTTATCTCCTACCTTATTTATTAATCCAATACAAATACCCTAAAAACACTAATATTCCGACAGTTGCAACTGCAACTTTATATTTTGAGTTGTTTTTATCAATATCTACCCTTACATTCGTTGATTTTTCTCTTTTGCGACTGAGTTTTTTATTTTCCAAGTAAAAACCGATTTTTCTCACATCTTCTATTCTTTCATCACAAAAATTAAATGTTAATTCTGTCATAGCATTAGAGAAATCTTCTAATGATAATTCTTTATTTTCTTTATAAATTAGCTCCCCTATCAATTTATCTTCCTTAACTTTTATTCCTTTATTTTCTACATAATTTAGCGTATTTAAAAACTCTCCTTTTGACAAATCTTTATCAAATATCAATAAATCTACTAGTAATTGACGAATTAATTTTATATCATTTTCTTTTATTGCCGTTTCTAAACTTTCTGATACTTTCATCACAATATCCCCTTTAAAAATTTAACATAGTTTGAATTTTTTTCAATTTACTTTCAAACCATTCTTTTCTCTGCTTAATATTTTCCATATTACCTTCTAATTCTGTTTTCTTATCTAATCTTCTTTTTATGTCAATTAAAATATTTTGGATTTCATTCTCTAAATCCTTAACTTTTGAATTAATCCATTTCCTGTATTCATCCATTATATTCTCTAAATATTCTTTTACATTATCTATATAATTATTAAAATGATTAGTTGCATTATCAAACATTTTATGAGCAAATTCCTCAAAGTTAACTACTTCTACTTCATTTGATTTCCAAAACTTTAGTTTACCAAGAAATCCAGATTTTTCAGGATTTGGAATTTTTTCTATTAGTTTTTTCAATTCATTTGAGTTATTGCTTTCACTAATTAAATCAATATTCACAAAATTAGAAATAGATTTTATATTCCCTAGTTCCATCTTCCCTATTTTTATATTTTCGGAAATTTCTTTAATTTTTTCTATATATTGTTCTGTCACTCTCCTATCAATTTTTTTTAATTCTAATTCTAAAGATTCTGTAAACGACTTTGAATATGAAGCGAATTCTGATTCTATTTTTTTCGCTAATTTTTCCTCTTCATCTTTAAATGAATCAATAACTAATTTTTTCCCTTTATAAGAATCGTAGGTTTTATTTTTTAGATTGGTTATTTTCCCTAATAATTCTCTTTCTCCTATATTAATTTTTTCTTTAAAATTTTCTTCTATTTTCTGGATTTCTTCATTCAATTCTTTTTTTATTTGCTCTCTTCTTGTTGTATCTATTTCTGTTTTTTCTATTTCATCTCTTATTTTTTTTACTTCGATTTCCCCTTTGGCTATAAATTCATCAAATTTTTCTTTTTCTATTACACTTTTTAAGGTGCTCTCTACATCATCTATTAACTCTCTTACCTTGATAGGATAAGCGTATTTATCAATATATTCTTTTAATAGTTCTTCTAATCCTCTTATTCCTGTTTGAATTAATATTTGACCTTCTTCATCATTTTCTTTAACTTTTTCTCCATATTCTATTTTTAATTTTTCTTTTATACTTGGTGATAATGTTGCGTATTGTTCAAGGTGATAGCCTTTTTCATCTTTATCGTCAAGAAATAATAAATTCCCGCCCAAATCTTTTTTTTCGTGTTTTGTCAACGATTCTCCATTTGCATTTTTTCTTGTTAATAAACTCTGTCTAGAAGAAAGTGGGACTAGTATGGGATTTTTTATTCCGAAGTTATCAAGATATCGATTAACTTTAAATTTTAGATTTTTTAATTCGCCCTTTTCATCATCCAAACTATCCGCTTTATTTATTACAAAGATGAATCTATCATGTGATTGTTTTCCTGCTTTCTTCATTTCTTTTGAAATTTCTTCAAGTAAGTTTTTATCATCATTAATTTCTAGTTGTTGAGCGTTTAAAATATATAGTACTACTGAATTATCATTTTTGATAAAATTCATAGTAACTATCTTATGATTTTCATCTCTTGAATTATTTGGACCTGGAGTATCATTCAATTTTAATTTTATTTTCTCACTTGAGACTGCTGGTATATTCCCTTCTAAAATGATTTTATGAATATTTTTATTTTCATTTATTCTCTCTAGTTCTGAAAGAGTAGCTTTTTTTCTAAATCTGTTGATCATTTCGGCAGTATTAACTTCTTCAAGAACCATTTCTAATTCTATTTTTTCTCCATATTTATTTATTACTTCTACCTCATAATTTTCCAAGTTATCATTATCTAATATACTTGCTACCGTTGCCGTACATGCTTCATTTTTTGATGGTAATAACTCTGTTCCTAAGAGCGCATTTATCAATGTACTTTTCCCACTACTCATAGTAGCAATAACATTTATATCAAAAATATTTTCTTTTTGTTTTTCATAAAATTCAAATATAGTTTGTTGCTTAGAATTTTTTTCACTATCGGAAGATAAGATAGCTTCTTCTTCTTTTAATTCTTTAAACAAATTCTCTATATTACTAAATATAAATTCATCACTCTTTGATTGTATATAATCTAAAGTAATTTCTGTTTTTTCTTTTTCATTATGTTCTTCTACAGCTATTTCTAAATCTTCAAAATCTATTGCTCTTCCTTTGAATTTTATGTTTAGAACACCGCTATTACACTCGTTAACTATTTCTGAAATTAAACCTTCCCAGTTTTCACTTTCATTAAATAAAGTTTGTAATCTAGCATTACGTTTATCGTAAATATTGCTATTTAATACCTCTATTCCATTTTTCTTATAAATAGTATTTAATGTATATGGATTATATTCTATATAGAATTCCATTATTTTTTTCTCCTTTTTTACTAATTCTATTAATTATTCTTCAAGATGTATTAATAATATTTCCTATGAAATCCCTAAATTATTTATCTGTATTTTTATTAGCATTCAATATTTTCTCACTTCTAATTTGCTCCCTTTGAAGATATAATTCTAAATAATGCAATCCTGTATTCTCAAAAGCTTTTTTAAGTTTAGAATATTGGTATTTTTCACCATTTATATCTATCTCTTTATATTGCATAGGATAATCTTTTGTTATCGCATATAAAGATAGTTCAAACTCTTGTGGAGCATACAAATTATATGAATTTATAAAATCAATTCTTTCTTTCTTAGTTAAGTTTTTTCCATTATTCAAAACTTTTTTTATTAAGTTCGCTGCTCCTCCTGATATTGGAAAAATATCAAAATCTTCAAATTTTAGTTCTCTTAGATATTCTTGTGCCGTCAAAATAGCATTTCCTATAGATTCTTTTTCTAAGTCTAATGTATCAATTTTATTAATTAAGAACAACACTGGAATATTTTTTTCTTTGGATATAGTTTTAATTTCTGTTAGTAATTTTTTTTCATCATCTGTCCAAGCATTTGATATATTAACTACGTACACTATTAACCCACCTTCTGTACTATCTACTATTCCTCTAGTAATCTCTGCATGAGTTTCATCCTCAGAATTATTAACTCCCGGCGTATCAATCAGTAATAATTTTTTATTCGTATTCAATACTCCCTTTATTTGAGTAGATATAATAACTTCTTTTATATCATCATTTTTGTTAAACTCTAACAATCTTTGTTCTTTATCATTAATGACTTCCTTGATTTTCCCATCATTATATATAGCCGTTATATCTAATTGACCATCATTATCAGTGTCTAGAATAGAATAAACTTTTGATGTACATGCCTCATTAGAACTATCTAATACTTCTTTTTCCAATAAAGCATTTATCAATGTGCTTTTTCCGCTTGACATCATTCCTACAAAGATAACAGGAAAAATTGGTTTTTCTTTACTTTCTTTTGTTTTTTTATATGCTTTTATTACATTAACTCCATTAGCGTCATCATTTACTTTTACTTTAAATGTTACTTTCCATGTGTCGCCTTTGGCTACTTTTTTACTCCATGTTACTTGTCCATCTGCGAATTTTCCGTTATTATCCGCTGAATTTTGTACGTATGTAGTGTATGCTGGGATTTTATCTTTAATTGTTACATCTCTGTCTTTGTCCGTTGTGTTTTTATATTCAACTGTGTATGTTAGAGTCTCTCCCGGTTTTACTACTTTACCGTTAATTGTTGTTCCGCTTTCGTTTACAACATCTTTGACCGGTTTTTTCGGTGTCGGGTTATTTGTTGGG
>NZ_KI271791.1 GCF_000469465.1 Gemella bergeri ATCC 700627
ATTTTTTATATTTTATTTTAATTTTAAATAAAACAATTGTTTAGTTTGCATATACAATATTTACTATTAAAAATAATTTATACAACGGTAACAATATTATAATTTTTAATTGAATTTTAAAATTTTCCTCTAATATTTTTTTCCCTTGTTTTAAAAATATATTTTATTTTGGGAAATTTTTAGAAAAATATTTTCGTTGACAAGATTATTTAAACAAGCTACAATGAAATTGTGAATAATTGTTTTGACGAAAATCATCTGTAAATGTTTCTATATTTTTAGTAACTAATATTCTTTGTTAAGAATTAAGTATTTTACGACATCTACGGTGTAATTTAGATAATATATTAAAAATCTCAAACAACACTTAAAATATTATTTTATACAAAATTGTATAATAGGGATTTCATTATCAACAAATCAAAGACATATTTATGTCGCCTGCGAAAAATAACAACAGGAAAATCTTCCAATGTTGTTAATAAATAATTTTCGGTTGTTAAATTTTATAAAAAATTATTTAACAATAAACTTTTAATTTATTTCTAAAACTATTTTAGTTTTAGTTTACTACAAAATAACAAATTTACCCTAAAATTTTTATTTTGTGTTTATACAAAAACCAGCCTTCTCATCGGCTGGTTTTCTTATTGGCTATTTGTATTTCCAAATTATATGCTGTATTGATTAATATTATATTTTGCGGAAAAAACTTATACTTTCTAATTCCCTAATATTTCATTAATAGACTCTTGTAATAATTTTATTTGTTTATCAAACTGCTCTTTTGTTGTGTCACTGTCGGCTAATAATTTTCTTGCCATAGCACGAGCACGTTTCCACTTAGATTGTAATTCCTTACTGGCTTCATTAAACTTAATTTCTGTCTTCAATTCTTTATCAACTAATTTTTCCAACTTAGCTTTCAAATTCTCTATTGTTTCAACGGAAGGGTTATTTTCTTTAACTTCATCTTCTGCAGCTTTTTTTGCCTCTGCTACCAGTTGTCTTACCTCTTCTACCGTTTTAGCTTTATTAACTTTTGCAATATAAGGTAATGCTATTTGCGGTTTGTCAATAATTTTCAATTCCGCTTTTGCTTTTACTTTTTCGCTTCCCAATAATGCGTTATTTATCGCTGTTTCTAAATTTTTTACCGCTTTTGCTAATTCTTCTTTTGTAGAATTAGTATTATGTAAAATATTTTCCGCTTCTGTTTTCTCTCTTATCCATTCGTTATTTGTAGGTTGATTACCTTGGTTTGTTACATAATCTTTGTCTTCTCTTAAATCTCTCAAAACTAATTTTTGTAGCTTTTGTATTAATTGTTCTTTCGTTTCATCAGAAGATATTGAATTTTCCGGTTACGGTTTATTATTTTCATCTTCGTTAGGTGTTGGTGTTTCGGCGTCTATCTTACTATTTTCCTCTACAACTTTAATAGCATTTTTCAATTGTGCTAATTGTTTTTCCAATTCTTCTTTTGTACTGTCATTAGCAAGTAGTTGTTGAGCCTTTGCACGAGTTTTTTTCCAAGCTGATTGGATTTCAGGTTTCAATTTATCATATCCAGCCTCTTTTTTTAAATCTCTGTTTGCAAGAATCGCTAATTTTTCTTTTATTTCTTCCAGCGTATCATCTTTTGATTGTGGTTTCTCCGGTGTATTCGGTGTTGTACCCTCGTTATTTGTATACACTAATACTATCTCTTTATCCTCATCACCAAATATACCTGCCAATGATTTATTATCTTTTACAACAATATTTTTATACCCTGAGATTTCAGGTTTTTCTATATTATATTTAAACCAACTGTACCCATTTAACACCTTAGATTTTTTTAATTCCTTACCATCTTCAGTTTGATATTTTACGGTTATAGAACGTTTCTCAGTTGATTTTGTCGCTCCGGTTTTTTCAACAATCGCCGTTACTTTATGATTTTCATCAAAATTTACTCCGTCCGGTGCAAAAGTGTAAGTAAAAATCATATCTTTATCCAAACTGTTAGGTAAAACAATCTCAGCCTCTTGATATGTCCCGTCACCCGAAATACCGTTACCTAATTTACCTATTAACATCATAGGATAATCTGAGGCGGAAACGTCGCTCCCTTTTGTATGAATCGGCCATTCAACACCATTTTGATCGGTTATTTTAACTTTTGTTATACTTGCTTTTAAATTAGTACCATAAAGATGAGCAACCGTTTTTTTACTAACATTCCCTTTATCAGTTGTTGTCAAATCTGTACTATGATGTGCCTGATATGAACTAATTGTTACAAAACTTAAAACAGAGTCTTGTTTAGTTTTTTCTGCCGGAAGTACCGTAATTACCCGTCCGTTCTCTCCACGACCTTCTTCATATGTAGTTGTTACTTTTTGCCCATTTTTATCTACAAAAGTCAGATTATATGATTTTGCGTTATTTTCATTATTAGAGGGAACATTTATAGTAGCGATAATATTATCACCAACTTTTTTATAAACAATTCCAGCGGTTAAGTTATTGTTTTTAGTTGCTGTAAAAGGATCAAGAACTTTTATTCTAACATTGTCTACGGTCAAATTTTTACCTTTAATCACAACATCTAATGAGCCACCATTAGATTCCAATACCTTATTACTAATTTCGTAACCTGTTATCACCGCTTTTTCTGTCGGCTGTTCCGGAGTTGGATTTACCGGTTGTTCCGGCTCTATAGGTTTATTATTGTTATCACCCGGTTGTTTCGGATTTTTTTCATCAGGCTTTGTCGGTTTTTCTTCTGTGTCACCCTTAACATCGGAAACAATTTTTTTTACTTTTTCTATTGTGGTTGCTTTTGTTATCTGCGGAATTAATTCAAATTTTCCTAATGAGATTAAAGTTTTTCGTGCTTTTACCTTTTCACTTCCTAATATAGCATTATATGTCGCTTCTTCCAGTGAAGTTATCGCCTGTTCTATTTGTTCCTTAGTTGCTTTGTTATCAGCTAATACCTGCTCTGCCTTTGTTCTAACTTCAATCCATTTATTATTATTTGGTTGATTCCCCTCATTAGGAATATAACCTTCTTCTGATCTTATATCTCTTTTTATTAATACTTCCAGTTTATTTCGTAATTCACTTTCATTGACTACCGGATTTTCCGCCTTTTTATTTACTTTTATTTTAATATTAGTTAAACTCCAAGTATACTCCTCAAATCCCAATTTCAAATTAACAGGTACAGTTTTACCATTATTTTGCTTTATAAATTCATCTGTAAATGTCAACTCAAAATTAGAAGTTGCAGCATTATAAGTTGCACTCACACCTTCTACATTTGTTTTTATATCAGAAAAGAAATTAATATCTTCCTCACTTTCTAATTGTTTAGCTAATTTTTTCCCTATTTCGTTTATACCGGCAAAAGGGCTTGGTATAGAAACATTTTTTGAGTTTACCTCTACTTCTTTACCATAATTAATTTTCTGACCATCAAATTTTATACTGCCACCTTCTTCGTTAATCATCTTAACAATACGTGGAACTATGTAATCAACCACTTTTGAATAGTCTTTAATATGATTACCACCTAAAACTAATTCTTTAATATTAGTTGATCCTGTTAAAACCGAAATATCTGAAATATCATTACTTCCCAGCGATAAAACTTCTAATTTAGTCATATTAGCCACTGCAGAAATATCTTTAATCCCGCCGCTAACGGTAGGGTGACTTTCATCACCTGTTTGATCATTATTATTATGAAGATCTAAATGTTTTAGGTTAACTAAATTTTTCAACGAACTTATATCTGTTAATTTATTTGAATATAAATCTAAAAATTCTAAATTTGTTAAATCAGCCAACGGCGCTAAGTTAGTAATTCTGTTTCTAAATAAACTTAGATGTTTTAATTTTTTCAAATTAGCTAAAGGCGTTAAATCGGTTATCTCATTTTCATCTAAATTTAATTCTTCTAAATTAATCGCTTTTTCCAAACCGGAAAGATCTTTTATTCCACAAGTAGATACAAATTTAAAATCTTGTGTTCCTTTTAGTGATTTTCTTTCTAATATTGCCTTATTCTCTTTATCACGGAGTTTTATAACTTTTAATTTTTCTATTTCTGATTTAGTTATTTTTTGATTATCATCACGAGCTGCATCTATATTTTTATTAATTAGCTTTTTCAGTAACGGATCATTTATTATAACTTCCTGATCCTGATCGCCCGGATTTACCGGATTGCTTGGATCTTCCGGTATTATCGGATTAATAGGTTTATTCGGTTCTATCGGTTGTTTTGGGTCTTCTTTTCTACCATTTTCTGTATTTATATCTTCTTCTACATAGTAAGTTACTTCTACTTTTATCTCACTTCCCGCTATATTTTCCTTACTTTCTATATTTTTCTTAACTGACGCTGTATTTGGTAGCACTCTCTTATTAGCTAAATTTTTTAGTTGTCTTTTAAAATTTTCAAGTTGCTCTTTTGAAATTACTTTTTCTTCTTTTTGTCCTGCTTTTAGACTATTAATGTGATAACTTATTACTTTTTCACCGTCTATCGTTATTTTTACATTGACATTATTTACATCTCTTACCGCTATAATATCTACTACTGCTCCGCCATTTTGTTCTTTAATACTGATTTGTAAATCTTTATTTGCTTTTACTTCAATTTTTTCTTTTGCTTGAACATCTATTTTTCCTAATTGTGAAATACCGCTTAATACCACTACCCCACTTAGAACTCCACTTGTTATCTTTAAAATTGTTTTATTTTTCATATCAATTATTCTCCATGCTACTTATTTTCACAAAAATATTTTTATAGTATTGTAATATTTTTTTGCTAATTCAATATAATTTTTTTATTTTATTCATATAATTTACTCCTTTTGTTATATTACATACTAATGATACACTAAAGGAAACTGGTTTTCAATAGAATTTGAAAATACTTATCTATTAATAAATCGTAGGATGTAAAAATAATATTTCTATTTTTTTCTAACTTATATTGATATATTACAAATATAATAAAAATAA
>NZ_KI271792.1:0-8810 GCF_000469465.1 Gemella bergeri ATCC 700627
TCTGTCTAGTTTATTGTAGCCTAATCAGTATTCTCAAATCATAGATATGCGAAAAGAAGTTGAACAAGCAGAAAAAGTTAAGAACTGTATAGAGCAGTTACAGGAACAAGAAAAGCGATTATCACAGGTTAAGAGGAACGAGTTAGACCTATAAAACTGTGCTGAAATATGGTATAATTAAAAAACATAGGGATGATAGGTAGGGTCAGAATTAAAGTCAGACTTATAAAAAAAGGATAAAATATACTATATGATTATTTAGAAAGAGGAATAATTTTGGGATTTTTAATCGTAGCTTTGAGTTTTGGATTTGTTGCATTACTGCTTTTTTTATTGACAATCTATATCTATTTGAGAATTGCAATAGCTGTAGGAACAGGGACAGATTTGCCCGGATGGATTTATATGATTGGATCAAGCCTTAGAGGAAGATTCAGTAGCGTTCAATTTGATGATGTTACTGATTCGACAGCATTAAAAGAGGCTACCTTATTTATTTTTAATTTTATTTTGGCAAATATTATTGTTTTCGGTGTAGTATATTACAGAACACATCACTTTTCAAAAGCACTTTATACATGTTTGAAGGCTGAGTTTGCTATTGCTATTGTGGTACTAATACTGAGTCATGTTATGAAACTAATTACTGTATTGTTTCATCGCTCAAATAAACCGATGTATATTTATTCTTCATCAAATGCTGTAAAGGCTACTCTGGTTTTCGCATGTTTTTTCTTCATGTTTTTCATATCTTTGACCGGTTTTCCGTCAGAACCAATCGAAGTTCAAATAGATAAAACGAATGTCATTATTGGGGAAACAAAGGCATCTGAGCTCTTGTCGGAAGGGTTCACTTTTTATGAAAAGACAGCTGATAGCGAGATTGTAAATCAACGCAATGATCATTCTTATTACGGAAAGCTTTTAGAAATCTTTCGAAACGGTAAGTCCTATGGTTTTATGAGTGTTACTCCTACAGAGAAAGATTCGGATAGTTTAAAGAATTGTGTTATAACATATTATGAGATTGACGCTGACAGTAAGCAATTATCTGAGGTTACATTCAATCATACAGATTTATCTCATCTTACAATCCAAGATTTTAGAACTAAGGATATAAAGGATATTTTTTGTTAAATCCTGTAGATTCTGAAGAAATAAAAAAAGATACTCTTTTCATTCTTACGATACAAACCGCAGGTTATGAACTGTGGAAAAGATATAGAATTGAGGCTAATTTTAATGAGGCTGGAACTGTATATCGTTACGGTGTAAGAGTACAGCATGCAAAATGGGAGTAAACTTCATAGTATAAAGGAAGTAAAGGGTGTTATACTGGCTCTCAACAAAAATAAAATGAGTTGTTACCTGAAATAAGGGTCGGAAGAAGGTTTATGATGATTAATTTCGATGTACGAAAATCTGTTCAATATAAATATATCAAATATAAATTTAAGGGTGAATGCTTTAGAAATGAAGCTTTGAAAAATTTAAATGAAGATGAGAAAGAAAAAATTTTAATTAAAGCCACGAAAAAGACAAGAAAAATAACATGGATTATCATAATGGTATATATACCTGTAACTCTGTTGTTCATATTTGGCTTTGTTATGAATTACAAATACCTGGATAATCCTTTCATAAAATGGTATAGAGGAGTTTTAGAATCAGTATTTCCTTTGATTAACGGAGACTGGGGTAGTGCTATGTATGAGAAAAGAGGAACATTTTTAACAATTTACATTATGCTTCTGCCGGCTCTCATCATTAACGCAGCACCGCTTTTTATCCCCATTTTTATAACTGCAGATATAGTCTTAAAAAACAGAATAAAAGAAATTACAGAAAGAGGATTTGAAAATGAAAGGTAAGATAAAATTTCATAGTATTTTTTATAGATGTATATTATTCATGATTTTATTTTGCTTCTTCGTTTTACATACAATATCAAATGGACAGGCAATTACAGTGAACTTATTTGAGAAACCTCTAACCATAGCTTGGAAACAATTAAGTTACATTGTAATTATAATTTTTGTTGCTGTAACCGTAATTTCTTCTATTGCAAATTGGAAATTCTATATAAGCAAAGAAGGAATATTTTTACGAAAAATCAATTTGCTCATAACATGGGAAGAAATTATCGCCATCAATCATATCTGGATTAATAAAATATATAGGCCTTCAGTTGGCAGATTTTTTCTTTATAATAGTAAAACAATAGTTATTCACAGAGAAAATTATAAACCTATTTGTATTTGTAATATTTCTTTGTTAGCTTTATATGTGATAAAATTCTATAATCCTAAAACTAAAACTAACATAACTTTTGCCACTTTAGCTACTGCTTTTAATATTGCCTTAAATGCAGTGATTCTTTATGAAGTGTATGATGGGGATTTATTAAATATGCAGTTTGAGATTTTTATGATTTTGACTGGACTATACGCAGTTAAATCATTTGTTCTCCCTTTGCTAATGGTTAGACACCAAAATAAATTATATAGAAGTTCTTTATCTCATGAAAGGATAAATAAAACAAATTATTCAGAAGCAATCTATCTGTAAATATGGTAAAGTGGCAAATCAAATAGTTTTGCTGTTTTTTACTACCCATTTTTCAAAATAAAAGCGTCCATAAATCAAAAAAGGTACTTGACAAAACGCTTCCTGGGGAACGAAAAAAGATATAGAACCATATATGGATGAAAAGTTTCAAAATAATATTTTGCTTACTCAAACTGAGCGATTAACAATGGATGGTAGACCATCTAATCCAAAGTATGCGAGAAATAAAAATGTGCTTGTTATTGGTGGATCCGGAAGCGGAAAAACCCGATTTTATGTCAAACCGAACTTAATGCAAATGCACTTATCATATTGTGTAACTGATCCAAAAAAGGATTAACCTCTTAGGGACAGAGAAAATAATAAAAACTTGGAAAGGAGGTAATTCTCATGTCAAATACGAAAACAACAGGACAAACAGCCCTTTATGAGCGTTTAAGTCGTGATGATGAAATACAAGGAGAAAGCAATTCCATTACAAATCAAAAGCAGTTACTTGAAAGCTATGCTAAAAGAAACGGCTTTGTAAATATCTATCACTATACCGATGATGGAGTAAGTGGAACAACCTTTGATAGAGAGGGATTTCAAAAAATGATAAAAGCAGTAGAAGAAAACAAAGTATCTACTGTGATAGTAAAAGATATGAGTAGGTTTGGCAGAGATTACCTCAAAGTAGGTTTTTACACCGAAATACTTTTCAAAGAAAAGGGCGTAAGGTTTATAGCCATCAACAACGGAATAGACAGTGAAAAACAATCAGAAAGCGACTTTACCCCATTTCTAAATATTATGAATGAATGGTATGCAAGAGATACCTCAAGAAAAATATAATCCATCTTCAGAGCAAGACTGGAAGAGGGTAAAAGAGTATCACCAAGCGTTCCATACGGCTATTACAGAAACCCTAAGAACAAACAGGAGCTACTTGTCGATAAAGAGAGTGCAAAGGTTGTAAAACGCATTTACAGGCTTGTAATAGAGGGATATGGAGTAACACAGATAGCAGATATACTAACCAAAGATAAGGTCCTTATTCCATCAGCTTATGCAGAAATACATTACCCTGAAAATAACCATAGTTCAAAGAAAAGAGGAATAGAAGACCCGTATTTTTGGACACCGACCACAGTAGGTTATATCTTAGAAAAAAGAGAATATATGGGACACACTGTACTTGGTAAAACAATATGCCTTGATTACAAAACTAAGAAACGCAGAAAGGCAAAAGAAGATGAACTCATTATCTTCAAAAATACCCACGAAGCCATCATTGACGAAGAAACATGGAACAACGCTCAAAGGTTAAGAAAAACAGTAAGAAGAAGTCCGAAGTACGGAACAACCTCACACCCATTTACAGGACTTTTAATCCGTTCTGATTGTGGAGGTAAATTAAGTTACAGAGAGCCGGCAGAACATAAAGAAAAGAAGTACGATTGTGATTATTGTTTTGTATGTCAACATTACAGACACAGAAAAGGTACTTGCAGTATGCACTACATCAAAGTAAAAACAGTGAATGAAATTCTCTTAAAAGCAATCAAAGAAATCACAGACTTTGCCAAAGAAGAAAAGCAAGAATTTCTAAAAGTGATGAACAAATTATCTGATGAAAAAAGAGAAGAAAAGTATCAAGGAAATAAAACGAAGTTAGGAAAACTTTCATCAAGAAATGCAGAACTAACCACCCTTATTACAAAGCTATATGAAGACCACGCACTCGGGAAAATTCCTCTAAAACACTTTGATAGATTATTTAATACCTATGATACAGAGCAACAAGACTTAGAAAAGCAAATACAGTATTTTGAACAAGAAATAGAAAGCTATCATCAGAGAAAAGTTGACATCGATAAATTTCTAAAAATGATAGAGAAGTATACAGATATTGAGGAACTGACCGTACCGATGATAAATGAGTATATAGAAAAAGTTGTAGTCCACGAAGCGACAGGAGGAAGACAAGGCAAATATAGAAAACAACAAGTTGATGTGTATTTTAATTTTATAAGCAACTGTCAAATACCACAGAAAGAGGAGATAGAAAAAATGGCTTAAAAATGGTATAATATTAGATAAAATAGGATTGTGAGGGGGTGTTTTTATGTCGGCAATTAAAATTGAAAACCTTACTTTCTCATATTATGGATATGTAAAACCTATATTTGAAAATGTATCGTTTTCCTTTGATACAAACTGGAAAATAGGACTGATAGGAAGAAATGGAATTGATAGGTACAATCTTTTCAGTAATGACCATTGAGGAAAGTGAAGACCGTGAAGATTCCTTTTATATTTATGAACATGAGCCGTTGGTTGATTACAAAGTGGAAATCTTAGAAATATTAGATGAAAAAGCTCATATAAAATGCAATGGTACACTCATAGTAGATGGCTATGCGGATCCATATATAAAAGAAAAATTTGAGATTGATAGTTGGGTTCCGGTAATAGAATCCGTCGAGGATTGGGAGAAATATAAATTATAGATTAAAACTATAAATCCCAGTTTGTCGAAGTAAAGCAATTAAATAAAATCATCGAAGAGGGAGTAAAAGCAAATAGCCGATACTTCCTTTTTTGTTGTCGAAATTCAAAAAATGGAAAGGAGAATTTATGGAAGAACTACAAAATAGAGATAAAAAATTCATTCGCACAAAAGGAAAAGTCAACATTTAAAGAACTATCTGAAATACTCGGAAAAGAAACGATAGATCTATATAACACCTCTAAAATGTGATACAATGCCAATAGCTACGGACTAAATTATCAAAAAACAGGAAAGGAGCTGATGAGCCAAGATAAAATTATAATTATGGCTAGTGGTAAGTGTATTTTTCAGCTTCAAAGCATAAGATCGTTTTTGTCAGATAAATTCGATATTACAAAGCACAAAAATTATAAACTCCTTGAGGATTATGACAAGAAGAATGTGTTTTTGATAGGGAAAGCTAAGTTTAATAGAAATACAGTAATTTACAAGAATGTAATATTTTCTGTTATGGCTTTATATAGCGTGGGTATATCTGGTATAATGAAATAGAGAAATTGTGATTTAAATAATAAATAAAATGAAATTATAAGTGAAAAAGGATAAATTATGGAATTAGATTTTTTACAAGATGAACCAAAACTTGTCTTGACATATCCTCATAAGTCTAAATTTAATATGATAGGCTGTTTGTCTATAATATCTTCATTTTTTATTGTTATATTGATACTGAAGCATCTTATTAGTTATAGTACTGATTTTTCAGATAAAATTATTATGGCAATAGTGTTGATTGTCGCTCCACTTCTTGTATGGTTTATGGGATATTATCTCTTCATAAATGGAGTGAAATTAGAAATTTACGAAGACAATGTTGTTAAATATTATACTTATGGAAGAAGAGGACATAGTGTATTACATTTTAAATTTAAACTTGAAGATATAGAACAAATAAAAATTAAAAAGCGTCCATTTAATTGTCTAAAACTGATCATAGAAATTAGAAATCCTATTTTTTATGGTTTGCATGAGAAGAAACTAAATAAGCTAATGAATGTCAGTATCATCATAGATAGAAAAAATTGGATTTTTTTATGCAACAGATGGAACAATTCCAAAGAAAATAAAGAAGAATAATTGATTAGACAAATTACTGAATTAAAAGAAGGTACGAGTGAATATATTAGGAAATCAGCAGGTAGTGGGATATTAGCAAAAAATTTCCAGAATTAATTAAAGATGAACTCAATAACTGGAAGTTAGAAAACAAAGAAATAAATCAGATATACAAATTAGCCGGTAAGTTTATTAGCTGACAAATTAGAATTTGTGGAGGTGTGCATATGGAAGAAAAAAGACCTAATTTTAGAGATATAAAATCATTTGAAGAATTTAACAGATACTACTGGTATCGAGAAGAACTTTCACAAATTTGCAAGTCTCTTGGATTAGAGTATAGATGTACAAAACAAGAATTGAATTATATTATAGAACAATATTTTAAAGGGAATAGAGTAGAAAAGTCTTTGAGAAAAGTAAATAAAAATCGAGTCAAAGTTTTAACTTTAAACACACCATTGCTTGAATGCGGGTTTTCATTTAATCAGAATTTCGAGACTATTTTTCAGCTGTAACAGGTGTTAATCCATTTAAATTTAATGCGAATATGGCAACTGCTTGGCGAAAAGTAAAAAGGGATAACAACATAAAATTTACAATCCAAGATTTGATTAAAATATATTATGGAGAGTCAGACTATGCAAATTATGATAATTCAGTTTGTCAATGGAACCAATTCCTAAAAGACTTTTGTTTAGATGAATTTAGTGATTGTTATTCTAATAAGTTAAAAGTTGCAGCTATCCTATGGAAAGAAGTTAGAGAGTCAAAAAATGAAAAAATTTATTCACGAGAGCTTTTGAATGAATATGGATATAAAATAGAGAAGTATCGTAAGTAAATAAATCCTAGTTTGTCGAACTTAAAATTGAATATAAAACATTAAAGACGATAGATAAGTAAAAAACTATCGTCTTTTTTTATGCAAAAAACCCGGGCGCAAGTTAATAAGGATAAGAAGTCCTACCTAAAAAACAGCTAAGTATACAAACTTTTGGCGATTGGAATTAATTTTACAATCACTTTTTTAATTGGAGGAAACAATGGATAAAGAAATGATTAATATTGATGCCAACCTGTTAAAAGAACCTACTTTTTAAACTTTCATAAGAGGTGATGAAGAGGTTCAAGTTGTAAATTTTACACTTTTGAAAGAATGTGGAAAAAGTAGAGAGTATACCAACTGTGCAGCTTATGGAAAAAAAGTAGAAATAGTAAAAGCCTTGGTAAAAGGCGAATTAATTCATGTTTTTAGTTACTTTAAGAAGTGTGAATACAAAATTTTATTATTAAGGTATATAACAAAATTGAAAAGAAGAAAACAAGGAAAGATAAATAATGGATTTTTTCGTACAAGCAGCTAATGTATTAAAGATTTTTATTATGGCAGTAGGTGCAGGACTTGTAGCGTGGGGTGTCATCAATCTGATGGATGGATATGGCAATAACAATCTCGGAGTGAAATCACAGGCACCAAGCAATTAATAAAATAAAGACTGAATGGCACAACCAAATCTCTAAAACAAAAATATAAAAGCAAGCAAATATTGGATATAATCAATATTTGTGGTATAATCCTTGTAAGTATAGTAGTGAAAAAAGAGGATTAGTATTGCATTGAACTACAAAAAAATAATGTATTATGGTTAATATAGAAGATAAGGAGGTAGGAAAATGTCTAATTTATCGTTGAAATATCGTTTTTTAAAAGTGTTTATTAAGCTCATAGGATTTAAAAAATATTTTAATAAAAGTGAAACTGAGTTGATTGAAAAAACACGAAAGAATATGGATAAAACAAAGATTCCTATGCTTTCTCATAATGAAATAGACTATGAAATTAAAGAGTTTAATGGGGAAAAGGTTGTATATATAACTCATAAGAAACCGACAAAGAAAGTGTGCCTATTTTTAATAGGTGGTGGTATGCTTGTGCATCCTCGCCCGAATTCTATTAAAAAGGCTTTGAAAATAGCTCTTGAAAGTGGACGAAATATGGTTATTCCATATTATCCGCTTTGCATAAATCATACTATTGATGAAGTATTTGATTGGATCTATGCTTTGTATAAGTCAATGCTCAACACTTATAATGCTTCGAACGTTCTTGTTACGGGAAGTTCTTCCGGTGCGACACTTGCATTAGGACTTGTATCACATATCAATGCAATGCATAAGGAAGTTGAAGTTCCCAAGAAAATATATGCGTCATCACCCGGACAATGCTTTACAGATGAAGAGTTGATAAGAAAAGGGCAGGGACTTGATAAAAAAGATATTTTATTAAGTCTGTCTTATATGAAAAAAATGGATAAAATTTTGACTCACGGTAAAAATGTTCCGGAATATATGCTATATCTTGAAAGGGGAGATTATCACGGAGTAGAAGAGATTTACCTTTCCTATGGAAGTGATGAAGTATTATATGCGGCATATGAACCCATCAAAACTAAATTAGAAGAATGTGGTGTAAAGGTTATTTCGGAAATAGGGGAAAATTTGTATCACTGTTATCCATTTTTCCCTGTTGTAAGAGAAGCGAAATTAGGTTGGAGAAATATGCTTGAATATCACAAATGATTTATCTATGGGAGATTGAAAAATCAAATTAGACAGAAAAAAATAAAAT
>NZ_KI271792.1:8910-9583 GCF_000469465.1 Gemella bergeri ATCC 700627
GAGTGTTGCACTTTTATTTGCAATTCGTCTATTTAAATAACGAAATAATTATTCGGGGAGATTGTAAAATCAAATTAGACAGAAAAAAATAAAATAAAAAAACATAGTAAAAATCTGATATAATAAATTTTTCATAAAATACTAAGGAGATTTTTACTATGTCTAAAACTAATTTTACAAGAAAATATAAAGAAAGTAAACATCTAACGTTTAAAATACGCAAAGTTCTTTCACAACTGTTGAAAGAAGCTGACAAATGTAAAAAGAAAAACAAATCTTTTATGTCAAAACGTACAATAGCTAAAATGTTAAATGTATCGCCTCAAACAGTACTTAACGAGATAAATAGAGGTACAATCAAAACCAAAGTAAAAATTAATAATAAAGTAAAATATAGAAAAGAATATAGTCCAACCTATGGACAATATATTTACGAAACAAACCGTATGAACTGTCGAAATAAATCGAAATTTACAAAAGTGAAACATTTTCTAGAATATGCACAAAAACTAATGAAAGAAGATAGTTTATCACCTGATGTGGTAATTGGACGAGTATTAACACTAGGTTTATTTAAAAAAGAAGAGGTGGTTTGTGTAAACACATTATATCGCTATATAAATGATGGTAGATTGAAGATTAAGAATATTGATCTTAGAGAAAAGGTAAGTCG
>NZ_KI271792.1:9683-15728 GCF_000469465.1 Gemella bergeri ATCC 700627
GTCTAAAACTAATTTTACAAGAAAATATAAGGTATATTTTTCCTTTTTCTACTGCCCTTTTGGGTCAGCCCCATCATATCTGTGATTTATTTTTAACTTTTTTGTCTCGCATCATTTACAAATGTATATAATGAAATTTACTGTCTGATAGAAAATAGTTAAATTTGTATTGTATATTAAAAAGATATGCGATACAATTTCTATATAAAATTAAGGAGGATGCTATGGATATAATAATACTATTATTATTTTCAGTTTTAATATTTCTGCTCCCAAAGGGTAATAAAGATTACTTAGACAAGAATTCAACAAACGGATTAAAAGGGTTATTAGCTATTGGCATAATATTACATCACCTATCTCAGTGGATATCTTCTGGGGAGACTTTTTCTAATTTTCAATATATGGGTACTTATATTGTTTCTATTTTCTTCTTTTTATCTGGTTATGGATTATATATTCAAACCCAAGTAAAACCTGATTATTTAACTAGTTTTTTTAGAAAAAGACTGTCGAAAATACTTATTCCATTTGTATTTATCTCTGGAATATACTTAATTTATAGAATGGTATATCTAAAAGAAATAATAAATTTGAATTTCTTTTATAATTTATTTTTAAAACATACAACTATAATATATAATGGTTGGTTTGTTGATATCATAATTTTGACTTATATATTTTTCTATATTTCATTTAAATTTATAAAGAATACCACTGTGGGAATCGCGATCAATTTTATCTTTATTGTATTATATATTGTTGTAGCTATAAAATTGAATTATGGATTTTGGTGGTATAATAGTATTCTTACATTTATTATAGGATTAGTTTGGGCAAAAAACAAAAAAGTAATAGATTATTTCTTTGAAAAATATTATTTTTTAAGTCTAATGCTTTTTACTATTTTAATATTTATATCTCATAAATATAGTATTATTCTTACCAAAGTAGGATTAGTAGATGCCTATAGTTATGCAATCGCAGCGAATCTAGACAATATTATTTTCACGATATATTTTATGCTAATTATAAAAAATATTGACTTCAGTAATAATTATTTACTAAAGCTAGGTGCAATATCCTTTGAATTATATATGGTTCACGGTCTTGCTATTGCATTTTTCGGTAAATATTTTACTTCTTCAAATTTAAATGACATTCTATTCACAACAGTTGTTTTCTTAGTTAGTATAGTTTCTGCAAAGGCTATCCATTTGATAATTATTAATATTCAAAAGAAGTGGCTGACCCAAAAGGACAGTAGAAAAAAGAAGTAGCGAAAACAAACGTTACTTCTTTTTAAAATTAACAAACAAAAAATCATCTTCATGATATAATAAGGTTGTATAATAAATACGGGGCATAAGAAAAAATAATTATCAAAGATGATGGGCAAAAAACTATCATCTTTTTTGTTTTTTGTTAAAAGCCTTATGCGGAAATAAATATTTTGAAGAATTATTTTTATCTATGCAAAATAAAACTACAAATTTCAAAAATTGTAACCAAATGGGAGTGAAACAGAAAAAAATTAAACTGAGAGATTATAGGATATTCAGTAGGGAAGAATAAAGATGCTAAATTAGTAGTAGATGCGACAAAAACAATCCTATGCTCATTAAATAAAATAGAGTTATTCCATATAATTTATAGAGGAAAAGAATTCATCAATAAAAAATTGATAGTATATCATGTACATTTAGTATAGACAGTTCGTTAAATGAAAAAGAATATTCCTACGATAATGCAGTAGTTGAATTTATATGCCAAAATGAGTTTAAAACACTAGGAAACTTGAATATTTTATTGTTTGATTATGTATATTTGTGGAATAATATTAGTTATCATGGTTTATTAGAGTAGGAAACACCAAAAAAATACAAGTTAAAAAAACAAAAGGAAATAGAGATGATATAAATCGAAAATATTTGTCGTAGGTTTATTTTAGAAAAAATTTTCACTTAGTTAAAAGATATTACGTTTAAGCCTTGGCAACAGTATTAATTTTCACTGAAAATTTACTATTCTAAATGGTTATTAAAAAATGGATAAAGGATGTTGGTTGTTAATTAAAAATTTGGTGGTGATGGCTCAAAAGCACAGTTTCTTTATAAATGTTGTCTAGGAAAATGTTGAAAATTCAAATCTGTTAGTAATTTATTATAATAGTATTGACGAGTTAGCGATAGTTGATTATAATTAAAGAAGTAAATGAAAATGCTTAACTTAAAGGAGAGTTAGAAATGGACAGTAAAAAATTAAATGTAAAAGATTTTATAAATGTAGGTATATTTGCTGCTTTGATATTTGTAGTGGAATTTGCTGCCGGTATGAGTGGTTTTATTCATCCATTTATTGTAGCCGCTTATGTAGCAATTATTCCGTTATTAAGTGCTATACCGATGATGCTTTTTTATACAAAAGTTGAAAAATTCGGTATGATAACCATGATGGCCACTTTGTTAGCCATTATCATGTATTTTACCGGTATGGGATGGATGGGAGCACCTATGATTTTAGCCGTGGGTGTTATTAGCGACTTAATTGCAAAATCCGGTAACTACAAGAATAGTAAAAAAACTATAATTAGTTTTGGAGTATTTTCTATGTGGTGTTCAGCAAACTTTTTACCTGTTGTATTTACTGCGGATAGTTATCGTGAGAATTTGCAATCGGGGAACTTTTCAAGTGAATACGTGGATGGTTTGTTTACATATATCAATACCACAACTTTAATTCCACTTATTGTTTTAAGTTTTATTTTTGGAGTAATAGGTGCGATTATAGGGAAGAAAGTTGTTAAAAAACATTTTGAGAAAGCAGGTATTGCATAAGTGCGAAATGAATTTTCACTAGATCCCAGAACAAAAATATATATGATGTTTTTGATATCGTTTTTAACGATGTCAACAGCAACTACCACTCTTAGTTTAACGCTTAGGGTGGTTATTACCATAGTTCCGATTTTATTGTTAATAGTTGAAGGGAAGGTCAAAACGGCTATTAGATTCACTATATTTTATATACTTGGAATTTTGGTTATGCATTTTTTTATTAACAATGGAGAAGGTTTTATCAGTGCTTTGGCATTAGGGTACTGCAGTGTTATGTTACAATTTTTTCCTTCTGCTATTATGGCATGGTATACGGTAAGAACCACTAAAGTTAACGAATTTATGGCAGCTTTAAATAAGCTGCATTGCCCTAAGGGATTAGCTATTTCCTTGGCAGTAGTTTTGAGATTTTTCCCTACTATAAAAGTGGAATATGGGAATATAAGAGATGCTATGAAGATGAGAGGTATTAGCCTTGCAGGAGGAAATTTGATAAAGATGATTGAATACAGAATTATACCACTCTTATTTTCATGTGTTTCTATTGGTGATGAACTTTCGGCAGCGGCTATTACCAGAGGATTGGGGGCACCTGGTACAAGAAGCAATATTTGTGAAATAGGTTTTAAAAGATTTGATTATGTAGCATTTGTTGTTTTTACCACCTTAACCATAGGTTATATTTGGGGGCTGTAGAGGAGATTTTATGATTAGGATAGAAAATATTAACTTTAGATATAAAGGATCTGAAAAACAGGATTTGAAAAATATATCATTGGAAATTAAAGAAGGAGAAACCATTTTGCTTTGCGGGGCATCAGGTTGTGGAAAAACTACTGTAACTAGGCTTATTAATGGATTAATTCCTCACTATTATAAAGGGGAATTAGAAGGAAATTTGAGAGTAGCAAACTTTGATATAGTAAATACCGAGTTATATGAATTAGCTGGGACTGTCGGTTCTGTATTTCAAAATCCACGAAGTCAGTTTTTTTCTTTAGATACTGAAGGGGAAATTGCTTTTGGACCCGAAAATTTAGGTTTATCTGTGGCAGAAATAGTAGACCGAAAAAACAAAATCATGCAGGAAATGAATTTAGATAATTTGAAGGGAAGAAGTTTGTTTGAACTTTCTGGGGGAGAAAAGCAGAAAATTGCATGTGCTTCGGTTGCAGCCTTAAAGCCAAAGATAATGTTGTTAGATGAACCATCATCTAATTTGGACTGGAAAGCAATAGAGGATTTAAGAGAAATAATATTGCAGTGGAAAAAACAAGGTAAAACTATAGTTATTTCTGAACATAGACTTTGGTATCTTAAAGATTTAATTGATAGAGTAATATATATGGAAGATGGAGAGATAAAAAAAGAGTGGCAGGAAGAGTTTAGTAAGCTAAACGAAGATGAGTTACGCAACATGAAGTTACGACCTGTCAATTTAGAACCTAAATATATCAGTCAATTCACGGATGAATTAGATAATATTGATAAACCGGTAATTTTAACCAACGGGGATAAAATTCAATTAAAAAATTTTACTTTCAGATATAAAAGAAGAAAGGAAAAGAAAGTAGATAAGTCTAAATTAGATTTGGAAATACCTAATCTAACTGTAAAAAAAGGAAGTATAATAGGTGTTACGGGAAAAAATGGAGCCGGGAAGTCAACTTTTTTAAGATGCCTTTGCGGATTGGAAAAGAGCTGCAAAGGAGAGCTAAAGATAGGAGAAAATATATATAGAGGAAAAGAATTAATAAGAAAGTCCTATATGGTGATGCAAGATGTAAATCATCAGCTTTTTACAGATAGTGTAGTTGGAGAAGTTCTACTATCCATGGAGAAAGAAGATATTTCAGTTTGTCATAAGATTTTAGATAATCTAGGACTGCTTGAATTTAAAGATAAGCACCCAATGGCACTTTCAGGTGGACAGAAGCAGAGAGTAGCTATAGCTTCGGCTATGGCAGCAGAAGCGGAGATTTTGTTATTTGACGAACCTACATCAGGTTTAGATTATCTTCATATGTGTGCCGTTTCTGAACTGCTACAGAATCTAGTTAATCAGGGGAAAACATTATTTGTGTCTACACATGACCCGGAACTTATAAAACTTTGTTGTGATTTTGTTTTGCAGATTGAAGACGGAAAGGTAGTAAAGTATTTTGAAGTATAAAAGGAGGATAAATGATTTTACAAACTAAAATTGGAAAAGTTTATACTGATGTAGTAGGTAAAGATTTTCAAGGAGATAATGTATATTCTATTTTAAGTGTGCCTTATGCAAGGGCTGAAAGATTTGAATATCCCAAACTTATATCTAGTGAAGAGTATTCCGAAGATGATTTTTTGAATAGAGAAGGAAGTTTTTGCTTTCCGCAGAAAAAGTATCCATTAAAACTTAATATTTTTATGAAACATCATATGTTGCGACCGGAATTTCAACCACTAAAAGATGTTCAGACAGAAAATGCGTTTGTAGTAAATATATGGGCATCTGATAAATTTACAGAAAAAAAACCGGTTGTTGTATTTTTACATGGCGGTGGTGAAGGGTCAGGGACAGTTCCGATATATATGATGAACCATATTGCTGAACAGGGAATTGTAGCAGTTACAATTACTTATCGAATAGGAAATTTCGGATATATGCCTATTTTTGATAATGGAGAAATAAGAAGTTCTCTTGCTTATCTTGATCAACAAACAGCGTTAGCCTGGATTCATAATAATATAAGTTCATTTGGTGGAGATAATACTAATATTACACTTATGGGGAATTGTGGTGGTGCGGTTGCAGCTCTTTATCATTATTTGAACTCTGTAAGTAATAAATTATTTCATAAATTGATATTATGTGCGGGAAACGTTCCGATATTATCAGAAATTTATTTTGCTAAAAATCAATATAAAAAAATATTATCTAAAAATCATTTAACCGGACTTAAAGAATTAAAAAAACTATCCGTTAAGGATTTGTTAAAAATAAAAGGGGGACAAAATGATATTATTGATGGGAAGTTTTTCACAGAACATCCTATGAATTTATTAAAACGAGGGGAATTTCCTTCTATGCCTGTGTTAATAGGAACAAATAAGGATGAATTTTCTATGATCGAATTACCAATGTATTATAAAACTCTTGGAATTACAAAGAAAAAAGAACACCTGAAAGAAATTCTTTTGACGAATTGCAAATAAAAGTGCAACA
>NZ_KI271793.1 GCF_000469465.1 Gemella bergeri ATCC 700627
TATAAATATCTTAATTAAAAAAATTACATTATTTATAATGTTTTTTAGTCTATATTAATGAAAAATATAGTTTACCGTTAATACTTAATATTGTATTTTAATATTTATTAAATATTTGAAAGAATATCTTGTTTGCCGTATAATTTAAGTAAAATAAAGTAAAGCAGGGGAAAAGTATGATAGAAGCAGTGTTATTTGATATGGACGGATTAATGGTGGATACAGAAAAACTTTCAACAGAGGCGTTGATCCATTGTGCTAAAGAACAGAATTATGAAATGAGTGTTGATGAAACACTCCAAGTTTTAGGATTTACAGAGGCCGGTATTTATGAATTTTGGATAAATTATTTCAAAGATACAAAAGTTGATGGGAAAAAGCTAACGGAAGATCATTACAAATATATAGAGAATGTCTTATTTACAACAGGTCCGGATAAAAAATTGTTTGTGGAAGAATTATTAATTTATTTAAAAGAACATAATTATAAGGTAGGTGTTGCTTCTTCTTCAGGATTGCATTATATTAAAAATAATCTGGGGAAAACAGGTTTAGAAAAATATATAGATACAATAGCGAGCGGTGCGGAAGTAGAGAACGGTAAACCGGCACCGGATGTATTTTTATTAGCCGCAAAACGCTTAGGAGTAAAACCGGAAAATTGTCTAGTGCTAGAAGATTCAAAAGCCGGAATAAAAGCTGCAAAAAGTGCCAGAGCAACCGTTTATATGGTACCTGATATGTTTAGGCCCGATAAGGAAGTAATTGAAATAACGGATAACATAGTAGAAAATCTCGGAGAAGTAATAGAAATTTTAAAAAAAATAAATTAAAAGTAAATTTTTTAGAGGAGTAAAAAATATTATTAAGAAATAATTTAAACAAATTGAAAAATTGTAATCGTTTGTGATACAATAAAATTAACGAAAACAGGAGGAGAATAATTATGAAATTAGTTCTATTTAATGTAAGAGAAGATGAGAAGAGTGCTGTGGATAGCTGGATAAAAGCACATCCCGAAGTAGAAGTTGCAGCTTATCAAGAGGAATTAAATGCTGCTAATAAACATCTTTTAGATGGAGCAGATGGAGCTGTTTTTGCGGCAAATAAACCTTTCGATAAAGAAATTTATCCCTATGCCAAAGAACAAGGTGTAAAAGTTTTTTCAACACGTTCAGCAGGGTTTGATGTTTTTGATAGACCTTTGTTAAAAGAATTAGGAATTAAGTTGACGAATGTTCCGTCATATTCACCGAATGCAATAGCAGAACATGTTTTAACAACAGCATTAAGAATTAGCAGAAATACAATTAAGATCCAACGTAATGTAGAAAAACATAACTTTACATGGAATCCGGGTATTTTATCTCGTGAGTTAAGAACACTTACTGTTGGAGTAATCGGTACCGGACGAATCGGAACGCAAGCTGCACGTTTATTTAAAGCGGTAGGTTCAGAAGTAATCGGTTATGATGTTTATCCGAATGATGTAGCTCGTGGAATATTAACGTATGTTGATAATGTTGATGAGTTAATCAAAAAATCAGATATTATTACTATTCATATGCCGGCGGTGGAACAATACAAACACATGGTAAGTGATGAATTTTTAGCTAAGATGAAAGACGGTGCAATCTTATTAAATGCGGCACGTGGAATGTTGGTAGATACAAAAGCATTATTAAAAGCATTGGATAGCGGAAAACTTTTAGGTGCAGGATTAGATGTCTATGAGAACGAAAGTAAATACGTTCCGAAAAACTTTGAAGATAAAGATTTTGATGATGAACTTCTACAAACATTGATAGATAGAGATGATGTTATTTATACACCACATACAGCATTTTATACAGAAACAGCTATTCAAAATTTAGTAGATGGTGGACTAAATTCAGCTATTGATGTTATTAAAACAGGTACATCAGTAAATATTATTGAATAATAGTGGAAAAATATAAAATACACTACAATTTGTTGATAAAAAATTAAAAAATACTAAATAGTCAAAAAGGACAATGTAGTAAATGTGTTGATTTCCAATTTAATTTTGGAGATTATAGTTTAAAAACATTGTCCTTTTTTCTATTTAATTTACACCATATAGGCAAAAGAAATTACCATATATACAAAGATAGTAGATAAACGTTATCTGTTTTGATATAGTATAAATGAAAGGAGGAATTGGTATGAAACTGGAGTTAAATATAAATAAAGATATAAAAGAAACTTTAGTGCATATATATACTCGTACGGTTGATGAAGAAGTACAAAATTTAATAAATTATATAGAACACAATACAATGTATCTTGTAGGGTATAATGAAAAAGAAACACGGATATTGAAATTTGGTGAAATCGTGCGTATTTTTATAGAAAACAGAAAATTATATGTAAAAACTATTGATAATATATTTATTATAAAAATGAAATTATATGAAGTGGAGAAAATTTTAGGGAAAGACTTTGTCAAAATTTCTCAAAGTGAAATAGCCAATATACATTATATAAAAAATTTAGATTTAGGAATTAAAGGAACGATAGCAATTAGATACATGAACAAGGATGTAAGTTATGTATCAAGAAGAATGATAAAAACATTTAAAATAAGGTTAGGGATATAGGAGGAAAAAAAGATGAAATTGATTAAAACGATATTCGTATATGCACTACTAGGTGTCGGGATAGGAAATATTATAACACTGGGGTTCAGCATAGCGTATGGTAGTTATTTACCGGGAGTACCGGAATTTATAAATAGTTTTAGCAGCGTTAATAGTGCGGTTGTAGTGCAAACCGTTGTTTATATTATATTGGGTATATTGCAAGGAATTGTCGGCATTATTTTTAAAAATGCGGAATACACAGGGTTAACAAAGATATTTATTCTGCATTATATACTTATAATTGCACCGCTTATATTAGCCGGATATTATTTATGTTGGTTTAACAGTATAAAAACATTGTTAGGTATGTTAGTATTTTCCAGTATGATATATATTATAATCGCCGTCGTTTCATATTTTACTATAAAATCTGATATAAAAAAAATTAATCAGAAACTTGGGAAATATAATTAAAATAAAATCAAGTAGATATAACGGAATTTTTAAGGTAGCTCCATTATTTCTACTTGATTTTTTAGTATAGATTATTTTTCTGATTTTAATAAATCACGAATTTCTTTAAGAAGTTCTTCTTTAGCATCAACTTCAGGCGTTGCTTCTTCAGCGGCTTCCTGTTTAACCATTTTATCTTTAGCAGTGTTAATTGCTTTAACAAATATAAAAATAGCAATCGCTGTAATTAAGAAATCAATAACGATTTGGATAAAGTTACCATAGTGAATACCGTTCCAAATCAGATTAGTGAAATCCGGTTTTGATGGGAAAATAAGTAAAATTAGCGGCATCATAATATCTGCAACTAATGAACTGACAATTTTACCGAAAGCTGCCCCCATAATTACCCCGATAGCAAGATCTAATACGTTGCCTTTAAAAGCAAATTTTTTAAATTCATTTAACATAAAAACTGTTCCTCCTTTTAAAAATTTAATACTAAAGTATAATAAATGAAAAATCGAAAAAAATCAAGTATAAACCTAAAAAAATGGAAAATATAAAGAGAATATTAACAAAAATAAACTAGGATTTTAGTCTTAAAATCCCAGTTTATAGCGGTTTATACAAGTATATACAAATTAAAATTTATTCAGTTTCTTTTTGGCGTTCTTTTTTTAAAAATTTATCTAATAACTTAGACGCTTTGGCTCGATTTGAGTCTACTTTTTCGGTTAGATCTTCAAATTTTTCGTCCGTACTTTTTTTAAAGCCGGTAACATTATTTTTCATATTGCCGACAGAATTATTCAAACCATTTATTGAACTTGCAAGTCCTTCTGCCGAATTAAATAGCGGATCCAATTTTTCAGATTTAACCTGTAAATCTTCGGCTAAAATATTAGTATTTTGTAAGAGAATATTTGCTTCAACCATAATAGGTTCTAAGTTGCCTTCTACTTTTTTAACGGTTTCGTTTAAATCTTTAGCAAGAGTTAACGCATCTTCTGCAATATCAGTAACATCTTCTGCACACGCCGTAGCTATATTAAGTGATTTTCTAACTGTCCCTAGTGTTATCGCCGCACTAATACAAATAATAAGTACACCCACGCCGGCCAAAAAGATTCCGGCATAAGCTAAAATAAGGCCAATTAATAGTCATATTAATATTTCCTCCTTGGTTACATACATAACTATATTTTAAAGTATTGTAGTTTTAATTACAACCTATTTAGTTATATTCTCTAAATTTTTTTCAAGAAATTTATGACAAAGTTTGTTAATATTTCCGGCCCCCATAAATAAAAGCACAGCATTTTCAAAGTTTAATTTCGGGAAATCTTCCTCGCCATTAATAATGTCAGAACCGGTTGTTACTTTTTGTAAATCTTCTATTCCGACGATTTTAGCTTTTTCTCTAACTGAAGCAAAAATCGGACACAGAAATGCTTTATCAGCAGTAAGTAGACTTTCGGCAAATTCATTTAAAAATTTAGCGGTTCTTGTATAAGTATGTGGTTGAAAAATCGCAATTATTTTTTTATCGGGATATTTTCGTCTTGCACTATTGATAGTCGCTTTTATTTCGCTTGGGTGGTGGGCATAGTCATCCACAATAACTAAACTTCCTACTTTATGCTCGCTAAAACGACGCTCGGCAGCTTTGTAGTGATTTAGTGCCTCTTGAATTTTTTCCGGTGTAATACCGATGGTATCAGCCAGTGAAATCGCAGCAGCTGCATTAGAAATATCATGAAGCCCGAAAACTGCCATTTTAAATGTAGCAAGCTTTTCACCATATTTATAAATATCAAAAGTACTAAATTCAGAAGTTGTAGTTAAGTTTTTAATTTGATAATCATTACCATCATTAAAACCGTAAGAAATTAATTTTGCTTTTGAACTTGTAAGTTTGGAAGCAAGTTTGTCATCTCCGCAGAAAATAACAGCTTTTTTAACCTGATTAACAAAACTTTGGAAAGCTGAAAAGACGTCATCTTCATCTTTAAAGTAGTCAGGATGATCAAAGTCGATATTTGTTACAATGGCGTAATCAGGGTAATAAGCTAAAAAGTGACGATAGTATTCACATGCTTCAGCTACAAAAAAGTCGGAATTTTTTTGACCAGAACCTGTTCCATCACCGATAAGATAAGATGTGATGAAATTGTGTTTGAAGATATTACTAACCATAGTAGTAGTTGTGGTTTTACCATGTGCTCCGGTAATAGCTATTGAAGGAGTTTCACCTAATAATTTTCCTAGAAATTCTGAGTAAGTGTATGTTTTAAGCCCTAATTCTTTAGCACGAACATACTCTTCGTGATCATCATTAAAGGCATTACCTAATATAACCTCATAACCTTCTTTAATATTTTCCGGACTATACTCAAACATTGGAATATTTCTTTTTTCTAATTTTTCTTGGGTGAAGAAATAGGTAGCAAGATCAGACCCCTGAACAGTATGCCCCATATCATAAACGATTTGAGCAAGAGAACTCATACCCGATCCCTTAATACCTATAAAGTGATATTTACTCATTGCAATTCTCCTATATATGTTGTTAATTAAATTTCAAAATTTTTTATCAGTATTACAATTTTATCTTAAAATAAAAAATTTTTCAACCGTTAGCACTCTCAAATTAAACAAGGTAAAAATTTTTAATTTTAGGTTAAAATGTGAAGTAGAAGCCGATTTCAACTGTTATCTTAAATTAGATTTCAGGTATCGGCTTCTGCTTACTATGTTTATAAATATTTGAGTTTTTATTAGATATTTTCTATATTTATTAGAAATAAAAGAAAATGTTATGTACGATTTATTATTTGATTTTTAGATAAGGCTTAATTTTTTAATTCTTCTGTTAAATTATACAGTTCATCTATTAAGTAACCGATATAGTCAATAGCTTCTTTTAACGGTGCTTCTGTACTAACATCACAACCTGCCAGTCTGGCAAGCTCAAGTGCTGACATACTTCCCCCTTTAGAAAGAGTATTTAACCACACTTTTGCATGATTGTTATCTTTTTCAATTTTGTTAGCAATAGCTGTCCCGATAGTAAGACCGGCAGAATAAGTATACGAATACAGACCCATGTAATAATGAGGTTGACGCATCCAAGTCAGTTCTGCACCTTCATTTATTTCAAGGCTATCTCCAAAAAATTCTTCCATAACTTCACGTTTTACATCAGATAACACATCGGCATTTAACATTTCGTTATTATCTACTTTTTTGTAAATTCTGTCTTGATATACAGCCTCAAGATAATGTGTTACCATATTGTGAAAATAAGTTCGGCTAATCATATTACTGATAACCCAACGTTTAAAGTGAGCATCTGTGCTGTTTTTGAGTAAATAATTCGAAACAATAACTTCGTTACATGTTGAAGGTGCCTCAACAAAATATAACGAACAATCAAAGTTTAACATTGTTTGATGTTTTCCGGCATTCATAAAGTGATAGGCATGCCCTAATTCATGAGCAAGAACAAATACCTCGTTCATTTTTCCTGTCCAAGATAATAAGATAAATCCGGCAACATTAGGAACGGTAGCACAGAATCCACCGGTGCTTTTTCCGATGTTTTTAGGAAAATCTGTCCAACGTTTATCATAACTTTCATCAATCATCTTAACATAGTCATCACCTAAAATACCAAGTGCTTTTTTTAGATAAGAACGAGATTCATCAATGGTCATATCTACTTCGAAATCGGGGTCTAAATTAATTTTACAATCAGCAAATTTCATATCTTTTATGTTATGTTCACGTGCTAACAATTTAATATAGCGACGAATATGCGGGGCAAGATCTGCCATTAGAACACGGATTTGTCGATCGTATAGTTCTCTATTGACGTCTTGATTAGCTAATAAATAATCGATAACACTATCATAACCACGCATGGTAGCGATCATTTTTTCTTTTTTTATTTGTGAAATATATTCATTGGCAGAAGTATTTTTATATTTTCGTAATGTAGAATAAAAACTTTCTGCGCCTTTTCTGCGAATATCTTTGTTATTATCCATTTCATATAGGTTTTCATATAAGACGAAGCTATTTTCAAAAGTTTTGCCGTCTACCTCAAAACTGTCAAACTTCATATCTTCATGTTTTGTTACTTCATATAAGTGGTAAAAATTAGGCAGATTTTCAAAATTTGAAATTACTTGTTCAGCATCTTTCGAAAGTGTATGTTTTTTACTACGAATAATTTTTTCAAAGAAGTATTTTAAATCGGGGCGGTACTTATTAACAAAAGTATTAATAAATTCTTTATCTAAATCTATAAGAGTTGTTTTGAAAAAACTCATATTACTCGCCCAGTGACTTGAAACTTCTTGAAAAAGTGTTGCATTGTTAACAACGTTATCATTAAAGCGATCCACGGTCATAGGAAGTTCAGCATAATGAGAAAGTTTGTATAATTCTTCATGAAGATTTTCGAATTCTTTAAGAGCTTTGTCAAGAAGTTCGAAAGAAAGTTCTTTATTCTCATAATTATTTTTAAATGTATTAATATCTTGTTTTACAATTTTTAAAGTTTTTTTAAAATCTTCTTCTGTTTTATATAGTAAACTTATATCCCAAGTGTAGCGTTCATCAACTTCACTACGGGGAATTAATTTCAATTCTGTCATAGCTATTCTCCTTAAAAATTTTAATTAATATAATTATATCTTAAGTTATATAAAAGATAAATAGTAAAGTAAAGAATATGAAAAACTCCTAAGAAGTTTTAAAGAATACTTCAAACTTCTTAGGAGTTTTTAAGAATTTCTTTTTTTAACAACGAAAAATGGAGAACCAAAATTACAATATTCTAAAATAAAGTCTTCCAAATTATTGATATTTTTGGAGTTTGTACTATCTTTCGTTAAAACAAAACCTGTTAATCGTAACTTTTCATGAGAAATATCTCCGACAATAAAAGGTTTATTTTTAAGAACATCAACTAAACGTTCTTCAAAACTTTCCTTTTGAAAAGCATCTTTGAAATTATAAATTAATTCGTAAATAATTCCATCAACTTCAAAGATTAAATTACTTTGTTCAATCTCCATATTTTAATCCTTTCTAACAATAGGTTTTATAATATACAATGCCATAAAGACAAGTGAGTAGACAGTTAGAATACCTGCGGCAAAGTATTTTGTTCTATTGATAATAATTGTTGTTTTTTCCAAATTGCTCTTTTTACTGAAATTAACATCATTTATAAAATTAGATTTTATTTTAGTGAATTTTCCTGAGTTATTATTAGAAGAAAAATCAGAATAAACGGTTCCGTCATTTGCTGAAACAGTTTCGTATTTTTGGAATAATAGGATACGCTTATTCATAAGTAAATAAGTAACATCTTTTATAGAATGTTTTTCATAAAATAAGTCATAAATATCATTTTCAAAAGTAATATTTTCATTATTAATTTTATAAGAACCGGCTTTAAGAGCTAATTTATAGCTGTAATTAGTAAAAAGATAATCATAAGTTTTTTGAAGACTGGTGAAAAATTTGTCTTTACTATCGGTTTGGTTTAAGGTGGTAATCAGTAATTTTGTATTACCGCTATAAGCGAATGTAACGCTGTTTTTACCGGAGTAATCAAGACCTAAGACTCTGAATTTATCAGATTCGGTAAAATTAACACTATTATCCGCACTTTCACCTGAAGCAAAAGTGTACTTGGGATTTTTTGTAATTTCTGTCAAATCGGGATAATTTTTTAGAATTAAACCGGAAAGATAAGAAATATTTTTCGCTGTACTCTTATTATCATCACTTACCGTTAAAGAAGATAGTGTAGTGTCGGTTAATGACATACCTGAAATAAGAGTTTGTGCGTCGTTAAGGTTAAAATTATACTCTTTAAAAATAGAGTTTAAAAGAGCGTTTGATTCTACATTTTCCAGTAAAAATAAAGCATCTTTAATACTAATTTTATTGTTAAGTTTATATTTGGCCAAAATACTATCACTCTCCGTGATATTTATTGTACTGTTAAGATTGATTTTATTGTTTTTTAAACCATCGGTTAATAAAAAGAGTGCAAGGTAATTTGCTAATTTACTAACTGAAGTCTTTTCATTTTCTCCGCGCTTTGCAATAATTTTTCCGGTGTTAAGCTCCGATATAACTATGTGACTATTAATGTCACTAAAATTTGAAATAGCGTTATTATCTAAAAATGTTGTTTCAGCTTTAACATAATTAGGAACTAATAATATCAAAAGCATAACAACAATACTAATTTTTTTTAATTTCATACAGGTTTTCCTTTATTTACAAGTAATCAAATATTTTTTTGCACATTTAGGTATATAATATTAAAGTAAATTTAACTAAAGTTAAAATATTCATTTTATTATATATTTATATACAAAATATTTTTTGTTGCTGATTTTATAGTGATGAGGCAGCCTTTAAGAATTAAAGTATGCAACAGGAACTTGAATTTTAAGAAATGTAGTGACGATGAAATTCATATTCCGTTATATACTTCATTAATAGTATAGTACAAAATGAAAGAAAAAGCTAATATGAAGCAAGTATAAACAGTCATAATAAAATATAAAGGTTATAATTTAGAACGCTATTTTTGTAGAAAATTATGTGAAAATAATTTTTGAAAATATAAGGCTATTAGTTGATTTTTATTTTTATATTTGATACAATAACTGCTAGAGTAATTTTATTACTCCTTACTCCCGCTAAAATAGGGAGTCGCAAAGACCAAAAGGAGGTAACACACATGAGAAAATATGAGGTAATGTTTGCTGTTCAACCACGTATTGATGAAGAAGCTAAAAAAACTGTGGTTGATCGTTTTGTAAATATTCTTTCAGAAGGTGCAGAAGCCGTTGAAGTAAAAGACTTAGGTAAAAAACGCCTAGCATATGAAATTGAAGACTTCAGCGATGCATACTACTATGTAGTAGAATTAACTTCAGAAACAGATGCGTCTACAAAAGAATTTGACCGTTTAGCAAAAATTAGCGATGATATTATTCGTCACATGGTTGTAAGATTAGAAAAATAAGAGAGGGTAGACTATGATTAATAACGTAGTGTTAGTTGGAAGATTAACAAGAGATCCAGAGTTAAGATATTCTAGTTCAAATATACCTATGGTTTATTTTACGGTAGCTGTTAACAGAACATTTACCGATCAAAATGGGCAACGTAATGCAGACTTTGTCAGCTGTGTAGCGTTTAGAAAACAAGCTGAAAATATGGCAAGATTTCTTGCGAAAGGTAGCTTAATAGGTGTAGAAGGACGTATTCAAACACGTAATTATCAGGGTAAAGACGGTAATACGGTTTATGTTACGGAAGTAGTAGCTAATACTGTCCAATTTCTTGAACCTAAGTCTAGTACAAATAGACAAAATAACGGATTTGACTCAATGAGTTTTAATCAACAACAATCTCAACAAAATCCATTTAACAGTGGATATTCTAATTCAAACCAAGGACAAGCTAATACAGCTATGCAGGATTTTATTAATGACAGTTCATCATTTTCTGATTTTGGAGAAAATTTCCCAAGTAATTTAGATGATGATTTCATGCAGGATGTAGTAAATCCGTTTAAAGAAGATTAAAAACATAGGAGGATATACAAAATGGCAGTAAATAACAATCGTCGTAATAATATGCGTCGTCGTAAAAAAGTATGCTATTTTACAAAAAATAACATTGAATTTATCGATTATAAAGATGTAGAATTACTAAAAAAATTTATCTCAGAACGTGGGAAAATCTTACCACGTCGTGTAACAGGTACTTCAGCTAAGTATCAAAGAATGTTAACTACAGCGATAAAAAGAGCTAGACACATGGCACTTTTACCATATGTTGTAGACGAAAAATAAGAATAAGAAAATCTGACAGACTTAGGTCTGTCTTTTTTTTATCAGCTTTGTTATAATACTGTGTAAGAAACAACGTGGTAATGAAAGGAGTTGTTTAAATGCAGTTAAATAAATTAGAAGAAACAAAAGTGCTAAGAGATCCGGTGCATAGCTATATACACATTAAGTACAAAGTAATTTGGGATTGTTTGGATAGTAAGGAGTTTCAACGTTTACGTCGTATTCGACAACTCGGTGGTGATTTTCAGGTATATCCAAGTGCGGAACATTCACGCTTTTCTCATTCTTTAGGTGTGTACGAAATAGTTCGCCGTATGGTAACGGAGATTAAGTCATTAAGTGTGGAGCTAACCGAATATGAAAAAGTATGTGTTATGTTAGCGGGGTTACTACACGATGTTGGACACGGACCTTTTTCACACGCTTTTGAACATGTAACAAAATACAATCATGAAGAATATACGGCGAAAATAATTTTAGAAAATACGCAATTAAATAATATATTGTGCAAAGTTCATAAAAAATTACCGCATGACATAGTATCAATTATTCAACATACTCATCCTAATGATATATTAAATCAAATTGTTTCCGGACAATTAGATGCAGACCGCATGGATTATCTTTTGAGAGATTCTTATTTTTCAGCAACCAGCTACGGACAGTTTGACCTTGAACGTGTGTTGAGAACATTACGTGTTAGAAAAAATATTGACGGAAAAAAATATTTAGTAACTAAATATACGGGTATTCACAGTGTAGAAGATTATATTATGGCAAGGTATCAGATGTATTGGCAAGTATATTTTCATCCGGTAGCTCGCAGTTATGAAACGGTATTTATCCAGTTGTTTAAACGTTTAAAAGATTTATTCAAAGTAAATCCTAAGTATTTTGCTGACCTTACCGTACTTGTACCGTTTTTAACTGACCGAAAAACAAGTGTAGAAGATTATTTTAAACTGGATGAGAATGCGTTGCTTTATTGTTGTTCATTAATTCAAAATAAAGATGATATTATTGCAAGCGACTTGGCATATCGTCTGTTAAATCGCAAACTTTTTGAATATGTTGATTATAGTGATGATAATTTAGCCCAAATAAAGAACATGTTAAAAGAAAAAGGATTAGATGAAAATTATTATATTCGTATAGAAAACATAGCTACAAGTGTTTATACTCCATATACCGGAAGAAAGATTTTAATAGAAGATAGAAACGGAAATATTATTGCTTTGGAGCAAGCCAGTACGATTGTTGATTCTATAACAAAAGGTCAAACTAAAACAGAAGGAACGATATTTTTCCCAAAAGAATAAAATTTATAAAATATAACACATACTAAAAGTAACTGTCGCAATGGAAAAAAATAATTGAATAATAGAAAAAGATGAATTAACGAGAAAGGAAGTTCATCTTTTTTTGTAGTTTTATATAAAGAATTAGTTTTTTTGCTAAGGAGAAAGCTAATCTAAGCGATAAATTATAAAAAGAATGACAAAATAAGTTTAACTTAAAGAAAAATCGCTGTATAATGAACACAGGAGGGAAGTAAAATGTTTTTTGACACATATTGTGAGTTTATTGAGGCGTTATATTATGTAAAATATTCAACGTTATACGAAGAAGAAAAAATAAAATTATATAATAACATTTACCAAGAATATAAGGATTATAATCATTATAATAAAGATTTTGAACAAATATATAGTGATATTATAAACAATATTATTTGTGAAATTTCACAAGAAGAATATTTATATCTTAGCCGATATAACGGTCTTTTATTATCTATTAATCAACTTATAGCTTTAAAAATAAAAATTCATTATTTAGATTACAGTACATATATAAAAAAAGTTTTTTGCATTGAACAAAAGGATAAAAAATATCACTGCTTACAGTGTGATAATAAAGTGCAAAGTAATTTTTTTACCTTTGTTTATAATGAAAAAGAGGTTGTTTACTGCAAACGCTGTGTGAAATTTGGCAGAGCCGATAACAGAGTTCCGAAGTTTTATATAAATATCCCCTTAAAAAATATTAAAATACAAAAACCTGATATTAAACTTAGTTCTGAACAGAAAAAAGCATCACATGGGCTGGTAGAAAATTTAAAACAAAACAAAAATACATTAGTATGGGCGGTATGCGGTGCGGGAAAAACCGAAATAGTATATGAAATGGTATATAGAGCCATTAATGAAAATAAAATTTTATGTTTTGCCGTCCCGAGAAAAGACGTAGTAAAAGAATTGGCAATCAGATTTAGACGAGATTTTAAAGAAACACCAATTAATGTTTTACATGGTGATGAAAAAATATTAACCGAGTCAAAAATATATATAATGACAACTCATCAACTAATGAAGTATTATAATTATTTTGATGTAGCTATTATTGACGAAGTTGATGCTTTTCCATATTATGGTGATGCTCTATTAGAGGAAGGAATACTTACCGGTTTAAAAGAAAATTCTTCTCTTATATTTTTATCCGCAACTCCATCAAAAAAAATTAAAAAATTTGTAGATGAAATTATAAAAATACCGATAAGATATCATAAACATTTATTACCGGTACCAAAAGTAAAGATAGACAAAGCTAGTGTATTTACTTTAGATAAATTATCAAAAAAATTAAGAGATTTTATATTAGAATCATTAAAAAATAAGCGGAAAATTTTAATATTTGTGCCGGCTATTGCAATGTGTGAAAATTTAGTAAATTATCTAAAGCTATTGTTAGGAGATGATAGTATTCTTATCAACAGTGTTCATAGTGAAGATAAAAAACGTCCTGAAAAAATAGCGGATTTTTACAGTAATAAAATTAATATTCTTGTAACAACAACAGTGCTTGAACGTGGTGTTACTTTTGACTATTTAGACATAGCAGTTTTTGACGCAAGCCATAGTCATTTTACAAAAGAGGCGTTGATACAAATATCAGGCAGAGTAGGCAGAAAAGAATATGATAATTCTGGAAAGATTATTTTTTTAACAGATAAAGTAACAAAAAATATAAACTCTGCGATTAAAGAAATAAAGTATATGAATACACTAGCTAAACAGAAAAAGTTGAATATTAAAAATTAGGGAGAGTTATTATGAAATGTAATTTTTGCGACAAGGAGATAAAAGAGCAACTCAGCTTTAAAAATATGTTTTCCAAAAAAGAAACCATAAAATTATGTGATAGATGTAGAGAAAATATCAGCATTAATAAAATAAGAATTGAAAATTATACTTTATATTATTTTTGTAATTATAAATTTATTAAAGAAATAATTTATAATATAAAATACTTTGGAGATATTTCTCAAGGAATAAAATTTAAAAGCCTGTTCAAAGAGTTTTTGAGATTGTATAAATTTGATATTATTACAATCGTACCGTCAAATATAACGAGAGAAGCCATTCGAGGGTACAATCATATTGAGTTAATTTGTGAATTTTGCGGTGTGGAGTATAAAAAATTATTGACTTGTTCATATAGAGAAAAACAGGCAAAATTACATAAAAAAAGAATGGAAAATAATTTTAAACTTCTTGGAGATGTAATAGGAGAAAATAATAAAAAAATTTTAATAGTAGATGATGTTTTTACAAGTGGTAATACATTGAAAAATTGTGCAAAACAATTAGAAAATAAATTTAAAAATTGTGAAATTAGTTTTTTGACATTAGCATTTACTGAAGACAAAAAATAGATTTAAAACCTTAAAAATACTTTAATTTTATAATGCTAATTCTTAGTAAAAAGATATTGATAATGCTTTTATAAAATGGTATAATGAAAATATAAATAAAGGGGAAAACCTATAAAGCAGTTAGACTGTTTTATGAAAGGAGTGCTTTAAAATGTTAAGATATCAAGTACGTGGAGAGAATTTGGAAATTACTCAACCGATTAGAGAGTATGTTGAGAACAAAGTTTCTAAATTAGAAAAATACTTTGCTGAAAGTTTAGAAGCAAACGTTTACGCTAATGCTAAAGTATATAAAAATAGTAAGAAAAAAATTGAAATTACCGTACCGCTTAAAGGTGTAACTTTACGTGCGGAAGAAGTTAATGAAGACTTGTATGCTGCTGTTGACTTGGCAGTTGACAAACTTGAACGTCAAATGAGAAAACATAAAACAAAAATTAATCGAAAAGGTCGTGAAAAAGGCTTTATCAATGAAAACTTATTGACAAACGAATTAGTAGAAACGGAAGAATCAGCATTAGATTTCGGTAAAGTAAAACAATTAACAGTGGAATTGATGACAAGAGAAGAAGCTGTAATTCAAATGGAGCTTTTAGGGCATGATTTCTTCGCATTCTTAGATGCAAAAACTAACGAAATTTCTATAGTTTATAAACGTCGTGATATAGGGTACGGTGTGTTGGAAATTTCTAAATAAATACTTAAATAAGAGTTTAAACGTTGAGCAACTATCTTCCGCAGGTAGTTGCTTTTTTGCACATGAGGTATAATAAAGGTTATAATTTTTATTAATCTAAATGTTATTTCTTTTTATTTTTAAAACGATAAGTTAAAATAAAATTATAAAATATAATTAAAGGAGGAGAATTAATATGACAAAAAAAGTAGCTTTATTCGTGGAAAATGGTAGTGAAGAATTAGAAATTATTGCACCGTTAGATATTATGCGACGTGCCGGATTGAATGTAGATCTTATATCTGCAAATAATGAAGATTACATAACCGGTTGTCACAATGTGAAAATAATAGTTGATAAAAAACTTAAAGAAATAGAAAATATTTTAGACTATGATGCTATAGTTATTCCCGGGGGACTGCCCGGAAGCATCTTACTTAGAGATAATAGAAAAATTATTGAATTTTATCAAACAATGCATCAGAAAAATAAATTAGTAGCAGCTATCTGTGCAGCTCCAATAGTGCTAAGTAAAGTGGGGATACTGAAAGATAAAGAAGTAACATCATATCCGGGCTTTAAAGAAGAAATAGAAAGTAGATTATACAACAATACTAAAGCCGTTGTTGTGGATCAAAATGTTATTACGGCACAAGGTCCGGCAGTAGCTATGCTTTTCGGTTACGAAATAGTTAAATATTTATTAGATGAAAAAAGTTCAAATAATATAGCAAATGAAATGTTAATACCGGTTTTAAAGAATAATCTATAAGAGTAATCAAAACAGTTTAAAAGTAAAAAAGCTAAGATTTAAGAAGTGTAATTCTCAAAATCTTGGCTTTTTAAAATATTTTGCGATAATGTATATAATTTTAATTTATATTTTTAGGTAAGTTGGTTATAAATTCAGGTTCTTTAAGTGTAATTTTAATTCACAATAAAAAACTATAAAATATTGTCAGAATGGGGAAAAGAGTAAGATAATTAAATAAAAATGGATAAAAAACTAGGATTTAATTTACAACAAAACTACAGTATGTTATTATAATATATCGTGGAGTAGGTTATTAGTTTATATTACTGATATGAGTGTGTTTGTCTTATCAGGTATGTTATAATATATGTAATAATTTAAGGTGTAAATTAAATCCTACTTAAAAATACAAAGAAAGGAAGTATTATTCATGAAAAAGAAGATTTTTATATGGATAACGACTGTGCTTTTAATATGTAGTACAATATTAACTACAGTTATAAGTTCAAACACAAATATTGCTAAGGCAGAAGGTGGAAAACAGGGAGAGAATTTAACTACAAGTACAAAAGTACAAAAAAATGAAGTTAAAAAAGAAACTCAAGGCAAGAACACTAAAGCTACAGAGAAAAAGGTTAGCGATAAGGCTGATAATACAGCAAAAACAAATGAAAAAGCTGACAATACTGTGGACTTAGGTGTTAGTGCTAAAGGAACTACAAATATTATATCAGAGAAAAGAGGTGAAACCGAAAATATCCCTGATAACATAATAAAATCACTAGCAAGAAATGCAGCAATGCATAATGATATAATTACAGAAATGTATATCACTGATAATGATGGAAAACCGATACCTAAAGATGGTGTTAAGATGTGGGAGACTTTTAAAGTAAATGCAAAATTTGCTCTTAAAGATAATAAAGTTCACAAAGGTGATACAAGTACAATAAAATTACCTGACGAATTAGCTTTTAGTACTACAATAGATTTTGAAGTAAAAGATGCTGATG
>NZ_KI271794.1 GCF_000469465.1 Gemella bergeri ATCC 700627
AATATTTGTAAAATAATATATACTTTTAATAACGGTCGATTATTTCGCTTCTTACCGCTGAGATGAGATACAAAGATCCGGTTATAAGAAGTATTTCATCATTTTTCAGGTTTGGTATTAAGTTGGCTAATGCTTGTTCATAATTTTCAAATTTTGTAATGGGGGTGGTATTAAAAGCATTAACTAAACTGTTAAGATTGGATTCTTTTATTGCAATAGGGACTTTTGTAATGAAAAATTCTGCGGGAATAGTTTTTATTATTTTTATCATAGAAGAATAGTCTTTATCTTCTAAAATTCCCAGAAGAATTTTTAATTTAGGAAATTTAACCATTTTTAAATAATTTACTAAACTATTTACTCCGTCGTTATTATGAGCACCGTCTAATAAAATATTTTCTCTTATCCACTCAAGCCTGCCTGCCCAGTTTGAAGTAGCTACAGCATGAGCAATAGTTTTTAAATCTATATCTATTATTTTTCTTTGCTGTAAGTTTTCCAGTACAAGTAGAGCGAGTGAACAGTTATAAATTTGATGTTCTCCTATCATTTTAGTAGAATAGGTATTATTTTTGTAATTGAATTCATTTCCATGAGCATGGATACTTTTTATTTGAATATCTTTAGTGTTTAAAATAGTTAATGTAGCATTTTTTTCTTTGCAAATATTTTTAATAACCATCTCAACCGAATTAGAAGACGGGTAAATAATTACATTATCATTTTTTTGGATAATTCCGGCTTTTTCAAAGGCAATTTTTTCTAAAGTATTACCGAGGATATTTGTATGATCCAGGCTAATTTTTGTAATAACGGAGAGCAGTTTTTTTTCAAAAATATTTGTACCGTCAAAACGTCCGCCAAGTCCTACTTCCATAATAACAAAATCTGTACCTTGTTCTTTAAAATAAAGGATAGCAACCGTAGTTATAATTTCAAAGAATGATAAGTTATCAGTTGAATGCGGGTTATTATCAAACCAGGTTTTTTCTACAAGTTTAAATAGTTCAAATGCTCTTTTATAAGGGATAAATTTATCATTAACACGAATACGATCATTAAAACTAAGCATACCGGGACTTGTGTATAAACCTACACGATATTTAGTTTTCAAAATATCTTTAAGGTATGAACAGGTTGAACCTTTGCCGTTTGTTCCGGCAATATGGATAACATTAAGGCTTTTTTCCGGATTATTAAATAGTCCTAATATTTTTTTCATACGATGAAGTCCTAATTTCATACCGGAGCGTTCAATTTTATATGAAGAAGTTATTAGTAACTCTTCACAAATAATTTCTGTAGCATAATCGACAGTTATATTTTTATTAAATGTTTCTAATTTTTTTAGTATTTCATTAAGTTCAAACTTATCAAAAAGTTCAAAGATATTATTTTCATCTTTTAAATTATTTTTTTCCAAAAAGTTTTTATATTTCAATTTACAGTTATTAATCATAATAATTCTCCTAAATATAATTGCTCAGGAAGAAGAGAATAAAATTCTTGCCTGCCGGTGTAAAAAATATTATATATTTATATACAAAATATTTTTTG
>NZ_KI271795.1 GCF_000469465.1 Gemella bergeri ATCC 700627
ATATTAAAAATAACTATTTTGAAATTATTTTATATAAATTATTCAACAATTTAAGGTAAAAAAATAATAAGAAAACAAAAAAGTATTATAATGAAACTCAAGAATTATTTTACAATATAATTTTGATGTGTTATAATCTACCGCATAGTGGGAATACTAGTTTGCACTATTTTATTAGATTAAATTAATTTACTGGTGTTTTATAATATCGTAAAAAATGTGTAAAATAAATCCTACTTAAAAATATAAAGAAAGGAAGCATTATTCATGAAAAAGAAAATTTTTATATGGATAGCAACTATACTTTTAATATGTAGTACAATACTAACTACAATTATAAGTTCAAATTCAAATATTGCTAATGCAGTAGGGGGAGAGCAGGGAAGAAATAGTGCTGGTGTGCTAAAAAAAGAAGTTAAAGATAAAGATTCCAAAGAACCTACAGAAAAGAAATCTAATGATAGAGCACTGGAACAGTTAAGAAATATAAATAAAGGGATTGAAAATATAACACTGAAAAAAAGAGATGATGTTAAGAATATTTCAGATAATATAATTAATGATCTATCTAGAGATGTTATGGAGAGAGATAATGTCATAAAAACTTTTAATGTAACAGATTTAAATGGGAAACCACTTAGTGGTGAAGTTGAGAAGTGGCAAAATTTTAAAGTAACTGGAACATTTGAATTGCCTAATAATGTAGTTCGAAAAGGAGATACAACTACAATAAAGTTACCTGAACAATTAACATTTGGTGGGGGATCACTAAATTTTAGTATAAAAGATTCTAAAAATAATGTTGTTGCTAATGCTTTAATAAATCCAAATACTAAAACTATTACCTTGACGTATACAGATTATCCGGAAAAATATTCAGATGTAAAGGGAGAATTTTACTTTTATGCAAGGGTAGATGAATCTAGAATTAAGCAGGAAATAGATATAGACCTTAATTTTACTATAAATAATAAAGTAATTATTTCTTCTGGAAAATTACATTATAAAGGACCTAAAAGATATAATACTACAATGGGAAAAAGTGGCTGGCAAGACAGAAAAGATAAGAGTTTGTTGCATTATGATATCTCTATTAATAGAAGTATGATAGATTTGAAAAGTGTTAAGATTAAAGATAGATTAGATGATAATGTTCAAAATGTAAAAGTATTGCCGAATACCATTAAGATATATAAGTTAGACTGGTATTGGGACAAGGTGCGATGGAAATATAAAAATTTGGAAGAAGTTACAGCTAATTTTAAGGATAAAATAAAAGTAGATAATGATCAAAAAGGTTTTACTATTGATTTAGGAGATATTGGAAAAAAAGGTTATAAAATAACCTATGATATAAGAGCCGGTTATACACCCGCTGATGGAGAGATAATTAAAAATAAGGTAACGTTATATCATACTGGAAAAGTACCTTATGAATCGAAGTTTAATTTACGTTATTTGACAGCCGGAGGGAAAGCGGAAGGATATGTATACTCTATTAAT
>NZ_KI271796.1 GCF_000469465.1 Gemella bergeri ATCC 700627
ATATAACAGATTATAAAAATTAAATAGGTATAATTATATTAATAAAAATTCTTGTTAGCTAAACTAAAAAAGAAAATTATAATTGATAATTCATATCAATTTCACTAGTAGATATTTTTTAGAATACTCGCTAATTATTGGAATTACTGTATTTTATAATTTTTAATGTTATGATACAGCATAGCGGAAAATAAACTATAATTTAGATATTAAATTTCAGGAAAACACTAGTTGAATGTGATATAATACCTAATGAATTAAAGTTAATATTAAAATGACCGGTTTAAGAAAGGATACTGAATGAAACAATATGATGTAATAATTATTGGACTTGGAAGTGCAGGGCTTATGATAGCTGATAGGTTAAATAATAATGGGCTTAATGTTTTAGTTCTTGAGAGAAATAAGCGAGCGGGAATAAAACTTCTTTTGACAGGTAATGGTAGATGTAATGTTATGTCGAACGATAATGCTGAAGATTTTATAAATGCAGTTCATAATGGTAGATTTTTAAGAAGTTCTTACCATAAATATAATATTAAAAAATTTTTCGATAAACACAATTTACCGCTAAAATTAGAAAATAGAAGAATGTACCCTGCCAGCGAGAAAGCGATAGATGTCGTTAATTGTTTTAAGATAGATCATATTAAGGTTAATTACAAAGAAAAAGTAGAAGATTTAATTTTTAATAATGAAAAACTCATTGGGGTGAAAACTCAGACGAACTCTTATTACGGAAAAAATATTGTTGTTTGTACGGGCGGAAAAAGTTATCCGAAAAGTGGTAGCGACGGTACGCTTCATAAAATATTAAAAAAATATGGTATAAAACAAACAAAAATTTATCCTAGTGAAGTGGCATTGATATTTGATGATTTTATAGAATTATCAGGAGTAGCCCTACAAAATGTCAGAATGTTCCATAAGAAAAATGAAAGAATAGGAGATTTGCTCTTTACTCATAAGGGATTAAGCGGACCTTTAGCAATTTCTATGGGAGAGTTTGTGGCGAGATTCCCGGAAGATAAGTTTTATTTAGATTTTTATCCGGAGTTAAATGAAGAACAGTTATTTAATAAATTATGGAGTGATAATAAGTTTTTAAGTAAAAAACTTACAAAAAGTTTTTATAATTTTATGCTTCGGTATTTTCCGGAAAATATCAGCAAAAAAGAATTGAGAAAGTTTATATCTAAAATCAAACGTTATGAATTAATCGGTGTAAAAACTATGCCTTTAGAATATGCTTTTACAACAGCAGGAGGTGTTGATTTAAAAGAAGTTAACCCGAAAAGTTGTAGCCATAAAAGGATAGACAATTTATATTTTGCCGGCGAAATTTTGGATTTGCATGGTGAAATAGGTGGTTATAATCTTATGGTAGCATGGTTAACAGGTATGACGGTAGCTGATTCTATAAAGGAGAAGTTTAATAAATAATACATTACAATATCTAATAAAAAATATATAAGATTTATTGAGGTAACTCTTCCATAGTAGTTGTATTATTTATCCTTGGTATTAAAGTGTTGTATTTTTCGCATGCCCCGTATTTGACACAGAGCTGTATTTAGTTTATCATTTAATCTTACTCTCTTTCTTCTTAATTTTCCTTATATTTAGCATAAAATCATATATAAAATCCCGATTTACTGTGTTTAGTAAGTCGGGATTTTAAGAGAATTAATTTATAGCTATAAACTTATCTATTTTCCTATAAAATAATAGTTAACTATTTATTTTCCTCATATTTTTTCTTATCATATCCGAACCATGCAGCTTCCATAATTCCCTCTAAGTCCTTAAGTAAAGCAAGTCTTGGGTTGGCTGGAGTACATTGGTCTTCATAAGCATCGAGTGCTAAGGTGCGAAGTTCGGCTTTAAACGCTTCGTAATCTACACCGTGATCTTTAAAGCTCATAGGAGTACCCACACGTTTACCTAATTCGAATACTGCTTGTGCATAAGATTCAACAGCTTCTTCAGGAGTATCGGCTTTAAGACCTAGCATACGAGCAATGTCTTGGAATCTTTCCGCAGCTTTGTAATGTTCATATTTTGGCCAAATAGACACTTTACCTGGACGGGTACCATTGTAGCGGATAATGTATGGAAGTAAAGTAGCATTTGTTTCACCGTGAATAGTACCGAACTTACCACCGATTTTGTGTGCCATAGAGTGGCAGATACCCAAGAACGCATTAGCGAATGCCATACCGGCTAAGCAAGAAGCGTTGTGCATTTTTTCACGTGCATCTTTATCAAATTCTCTAACAGATTTTTCCAAGTTTTCAAAAACAATTTTAATTGCTTGAAGGGCGATACCGTCGGTATAATCATTAGCAAGTATAGAAGTATAGGCTTCTGTTGCGTGAGTAAGAACATCCATACCCGTAGATGCTGTAGGTCTGGCAGGTACTGTCATAACTAAATTAGGGTCTACGATCGCTACATGAGGTGTAAGTGCATAATCAGCTAATGGATATTTTTTGCCATGTTCTTTATCTGAAATAACGGCAAAAGGAGTAACCTCACTACCTGTACCTGATGTAGTAGCAACAGCGATAAATTTCGCTTTATTTCCTAAATGTGGGAATTTTACAGTACGTTTTCTGATATCCATGAATTTTTGAACAAGTTCTTTAAAGTCTGCGTCAGGTCTTTCGTAGAACAACCACATAATTTTACCGGCGTCAATAGCAGAACCACCACCAAGAGAAATGATAGCGTTAGGTTTAAATGAGTTCATAATTTCTAAACCGCGACGTACAGTTGTAATATCAGGGTTAGGCTCAACACCTGCGAATATTTCATATTGAACTTTGTTTTTACGTCTGTTAAGTTGGTCGATGATACGAGCCGCAAATCCAAGTTTAACCATAGATTCGTCAGTTACGATCATCACCTTTTCTAAACCCTCCATTTCACTTAGATATCTGATGGCATTGGGTTCAAAGTAAACTTTTGGTGGGATTTTATACCATTGAAGATTGTTATTTCTGCGTCCAACTAACTTGATGTTAAGAAGATTTACCGCACCGATATTTCCAGAAACAGAGTTACCGCCGAAGCTACCGCAACCTAGTGTAAGTGATGGAATAAATGCGTTGTACACATCTCCGATACCACCGAATGAAGCAGGAGAATTCCAAATAATACGACAAGCTCTAACTACCTTACCGAATTTTTCAGCAACATCTGCATCTTGTGTGTGGACAGCGGCGCTGTGTCCTAAACCGTTAAATTCAACCATTTGACGAGATTTTTCAATACCGTCTTCTGTGCTGGTTGATTTAAGAATAGCTAGTACCGGTGAAAGTTTTTCGCGTGTAAGAGGTTCATTTACCCCAACTTCCTCACATTCAGCAGCCAGTATAACGGTTCCTTTCGGAACTTCAAAGCCTGCCATTTTAGCAATATCTTCAGCATACTTACCAACGATTACAGAGTTTAATTTAGCAGTATTAACATTTTCAGAGTATGCTTCAACTCCGAATAATAATTTTTCTAATTTAGCTTTTTCTTCTTTATTAACAAAGTAAACACGATGTGATTTTATAAGTTTAATAAACTCATCATAAACTTCTTTATCTACAATAGCAGCTTGTTCACTGGCGCAAATCATACCGTTGTCAAAAGCTTTTCCTAAAACTATATCGTTAACAGCTTGTTTTAATTTAGCATCTTTGTGAACATAAGCAGGTACGTTACCCGGACCAACACCAAGAGCAGGTTTTCCGCAAGAGTAAGCGGCTTTAACCATTCCGCCACCACCGGTAGCAAGAATAGTAGAAACGCCAGGATGTTTCATTAAAGCGTTTGTACCATCTAGTGTAGGTTTTTCGATAAATTGGATACAATCTTTAGGGGCTCCGGCTTTAACGGCAGCTTCATAAACGATTCGTGCAGCTTTTTTAGAGCATTCGTTTGCTGCAGGGTGGAAACTAAAGATTATAGGGTTACGAGTTTTCAAACAGATAAGAGATTTGAAAACAGTGGTAGAGGTAGGGTTGGTGGTAGGTACTATACCGCAAATAACACCGACCGGTTCAGCAATCGCAACAAGACCGTCCGATTCATCTCTATCAATAACACCGACAGTTTTTAGCCCACGAAGATTATTCGTAATATATTCAGAAGCATATAAATTTTTAATAGCTTTATCTTCTACATTACCGCGACCTGTTTCTTCAACTGCTGCAATAGCAAGAGGACCATGCTCTTCTAAAGCGGCAACGGCGGCGGCTTGAACAATTGAGTCAATTTTTTCCTGATCTTCTATTTTTATGAATTCGTCAAGTGCAACCAGTGCTTTCTTGACAAGAACATCAACTTCTTCTTCTGGATTTACAACAGTTTCTTTTTCTTTTACCATAATAATTACCTCCTGTATATTATCAATAATACCAATAATACTAACTGTGCAATCACGTAACTTCATAATCTTAGATGATTTTGAATAACTGTGTATTTTAGTACAGAATTTCAATATAGTGTAATAATTGAAATTGAAGTAGATATAACAAAATTATATCGTTTACATCTAAGGTGCTCAAGTTACTTAGGAATCGTTTGAAACAATTGCATGGAATGTCAACATATTTATCCTTGCAATTTAAGTGTATCACATACGCAACACAGAAGCAAACACTTACAAAGGTTTAGAAAATGCTTGTAAAATAAACTAAATTATATATATAAATAATCACGATATGTTTTGAAAAATATGGATATGTTTATGTAAAAGTACAGTTGATATAACTATAAGTGATAAGAACAATGTAGTAGTAAAAGTAAATCCATGCTAATTATAGATACTATATAACAGTTATAAAATAATAGGGCATTCAATTATATTTTTATAAATAAATGTATAAAAATTACACATTTATTACCTTACAATGATAATGGTTATCATTTACATTTTCGAAATATTATATTTTATAAAAGATATAGTACATTACCGATAATTTTTTGATTGTTGTAATAAAAATTCATCGGAAATTAAGAGATCGAATACTAAGTTATTAATAATAGTTCTAAAGTGTTAGTGTATAGGAATTAATTATCAAATAGAAAATTATTATGGTTAAAAGATGAAAAATAAAGTTTAAAAAATATAATTAGTACATTTGTAAGCGTAGATATGAAAGAAAATATTTAATAAATTTTTTATTTATCCTAATATTGAAAAATACTCTAAATAAGTTATAATTAAATTTAGAGATACAAAAAATAAACTTTAATGGAATGAGTGTTGAATATTTAATAAGATCTGACAGCAAAATAATAAAAATCTTCAGTATTTTTGAAGCGTGGGTTTGAAGTTATAGAACGAGTAGAAGTTGAATTATTAAGTTAATTAGAGATATTCGAAGTCTATATTAGTGATTTTTTTTATTTACTTTCCTTTGATAACATAGTATAATCAACAATATGTTTTATTATGAAGAAAGGAACGTAACAATGAAAAAACAGGTTAAAAAATTATTGATTGGGGTGCTTATTGTTATGGTTACGGGTTTTGGGTTTACAGGTAATTATTTTTATAATTTTGCATTGAATCCGAAGGTAGATAAGAGTGCAATAGTAAGTCAGGATAATGATGGCAATAAAGAAGATAAAGCTGTATTGAACCAGTGGTTTGAAAGTAATAAACAAGAGGTAACAATGGATTCCGTTACAAAAAATAAGTTGGTGGGTTATAAGTTTATCAATCCGAAAGCAACTAAATGGATTTTTGTCGTTCATGGCTATACTAGTGAAGCTAAAAAAATGGTAAATTATATTAAACAATTTTACGATAAAGGGTACAATGTTTTTGCTCCTGATTTAATAGCACACGGGAAAAGTACCGGAGATTTTATCTCTATGGGTGGTTATGATTCAGATGATTTAGTAAACTGGGTGAAAAAAATATCAGCAGAAAATAATAATGCCGATACCGTGTTATTTGGGATTAGCATGGGGGCTGCAACGGCAATGAATGCTATTGGGAAAAATTTGCCGACGAATATTAAAGCGTTTATCGAAGATAGCGGGTATGTAAATTTAAAACAGGAATTTACATATCAGTTGAAAAAATTGTTTAATCTTCCGAGTTTTCCTGTTATACCGGCAGCTAATACGGTGACAAAAATTAGAGCGGGATATTTTTTTGGAGATGTCGATGCAACAACAGCTTTAAAGAATACAAAATTGCCTGCATTGATTTTACATGGTGAAGAAGACGGTTTTGTACCGATTGAGCATGGGAAAGAAGCGTATAACTTAATCAGTTCTGAAAAAGAATTTCACAGTTTCGCCGGAGCAAAACATGTCCAAGCAGAACGTAAATATCGTGAAGAGTATTGGAGTATAATAGAGAAATTTTTAAATAAGTATTTTAAATAATCGCTTGATAATTATAAAAGAGACCGATCTGAAAGGTAAGTTTTTTATAGAATTTATTTAGTTAATGATTAGGTGAAAAGGTATATTGGTTTGAGAACATGTTTTAAAGAATTGTTTCCAAACCTATGAAACTGTGAAGGGTGACTTAAAAATCATGATTTTGGCAGAAATCATCTTTTGAGTCACCCCCTTTTTTTATCTTAACTGTTCTGTTTTATTTTATAACTTAATCTTATGAAGAAAGGGCGATAAAAATACCGCCCCAAAAGTATTGTAGTTATAAAAAGTATTTTCGAAAGATGATAAAGTTGAAAATTAATCTTCTCCAATAACTACAAATTCTTTGTTTAATTTATTTAAGACTTCAACACCGTCTTCGGTAACAAGAACTAAGTCTTCGATACGAACTCCCATACGTCCGGGTAGATAGATACCAGGTTCGATAGAGAAAATCATACCCGGTTCACAAACCATTTCGTTTGTACTTGATACATCACCGTATTCGTGGTCTTCAAGACCGATTTGGTGGCCGGTACGGTGAGTGAAGTATTCCCCATAACCTTTTTCAGTAATATAGTCACGACAAGCGGCATCAATGTCGCATAATCTAACACCGGGTTTAACCAATTCTGTACCACGTTTTACTGCTTCAAGAACAATTTCAAATACTTCTTTATCTTCCGGTGTCGGTTGTTTAAAGAACACAGTACGAGTCATATCTGAGCAGTATTTATCTTTAATTCCGCCAATATCAACAATAATAGATTCCCCTGGTTTTGGAAGTCTGTCACCAGGTAAACCGTGCGGATTAGCTCCATTATCACCATAAGCTATAATAGGAGGGAATGATGTTCCTTCAACACCGATTTCTTCATAATAAGCAAGTAGTTTTTTAACCATGTCTTTTTCAGAAGTAGTTTCGGTAATGTTGTCAATAACAAATTGGCAAGCTCTATCATTTAATTCAGAAGAAATTCGCATTAATTCTTTTTCTTCTTCATCTTTAAGCATACGGGTAGTATCAACAAGAAGAGATACATCAACAAATTTATTATCCGGAAGTTTATCCATTAGTGGTAACAAGAAACGAGCAGGGAAAATTTTATCTATTCCTAATTTAGTACCGGCTTTTATATGATCGGCAACGATACTGATAATATCATCGGTATCTGAAATGCTTACTATATCTAAGCCTAGATCTTTATCCAGCGGGAATAAGATATTTAAAAATAATTTGTGATCCCCATTTTCATCTAATAAAACAGCAAAAAATCTTTCCCCCGGATTTTCTAAAAATCCTGTTAGATAAAAAATAGAATAAGGATCGCTAACAAGTGCTTGTGAAATGCCTTGTTCTTTCATTTTAGATAGAATCTTATTAGTTCTTGAAAGTTTCATATTATACAACTCCTTTAAAATATTCTGAACTTTATTTTTATTATAGCACTACTAAAATACAAATACAATACCTATAAAATAAATAATGATAACATTTACACAAACAGTTGTAGTTTTTATACTGCTGTGTTATAATATGTAATATAAATATTTAAGAAAGAAGGGGTTTTTTTATGTCTGAAGTTGCGGTTAAAAAAGGAAAACCGTGGAGTTTTTATATGAGCTCTATTACGTTCTCGTTTGAACGTGCCGCTTACTATTCATCACGTTGGCTATTATTTACATATGTAACCGTAGCCGTAATATCTGGAGGAATGGGAGAAAGTGGTTTAGGGTTAGGTAAAGTTGAAGGTGCGGCAATGCAATCCAATATTGTTGCCTTTACTTATTTAGCGCCTGTATTGTTCGGTTTTATCGCCGATAGGTTTTTGGGAGCGAGATATTTGATTCCGGTAGGATTACTATTAATGGCTCTTGGATATGGATATGCAGGTTATGTCGGAACATACTCAGCAATGTGGGTTATGATTGTCTTGGTATCAATCGGTACAGGTTTCTTTAAAGGAAATATTCAAGCGTTAGTAGGTCGTATTTTTGAGGGTGATCAAGCTCGTAAAGACGATGCGTTTTCAACAATGTATTCATTTATTAATATCGGGTCGTTTGTAGGGACTACGTTTGTAGGGATATTGTATGTGAAATTAGCTACAGCAGGAGCTAACGGATACTTACAATGTTTTAAAATAGCAGGATTACTTTGCTTGATAGGTGCAGTTTGGTTTGTTTTAGGATATAAATCTCTTGGCGAAGTAGGGAGACGTCCGTTTGCTGAAGGTGAAGTTAAACACGAAGAAAAACCTAAAGAGAAAAGACCGTTACAAAAATACGAAGTTCGTCGTGTATATTCAATTGTTATTATTTCATTGCTATCAGTTATCTTTTGGACTTTCTGGTACTTAACTTATGTAATTCTTTATGATTATATGCCTAAATTTGTTGATACTAAATTAGGAAGTTTCACAGTTCCTACTTCATGGTTGGATTCTGTTAATGGATTATGTTGTATTATTCTGGGACCTATTTTGGGTGCGTTATGGTACAAACTTTCTAAACGCCCACAAGGAGACTGGAGCTTATATAAAAAAGCATCAATTGCTTTATTATTGCTAGGTGTGACTTTTGGTATTTTAGCATTAACAGAATTTACTCGTGGAGTAGGGGCTCCTGAAAGCCAAAAAGCAAGCATACTATGGGTTATCTTATTCTTCGTAGTACTAAGTATTGCTGAAATGTTCTTCTCTCCACTAGGAGCATCATTTGTTTCTAAATATTCACCTAAGAGCATCTTATCAATAATGATGGCAGTTTGGATTGTAGCAACATTTGGAGCAGCTAAAGGGTATGGTGTATTATACAAATTTGTAGCTGATGTTCCGGTTGTAACCCTATCTTTAGGAATAGGTGCTGTTTGTTTAGTAGTAGCAGGATTAGTATTTACTTTCGAAAGAAAATTAGCTAACCTAGTTGAATTACGTGAAGGCGAAACTTTAATGGAAGATTAATTAATAATAATTTAATAGAAACTGACTAAAAGCTAAAAATTCTAACAGAATTTGCTTATTAGCGGTTGGACGTACCGGTTTATTAATTTGGGAGTTTACTTTGAAGAACTTTCTCAAATCTGGTGAACCGTGCAGAGCGACTCTGTAAAATCGATTTTTAACGAAATCACGATTTTTAGGGTCGCCCTTTTTTTGTTGTTTAAAATAATTAACAAATATATTTGTTTCTAAAAATACGGCTGATGTTTTAGTAAAGTAAAATTTTAAAATAATTTATTCTCAATAATTCAATGCTGTTCATAATAAATTTTGTTATAGTGTATATTATATGTAAAAAATAAATATATTTTTTATAAAAATTAAAATAAAAAAATTTATTCCAAATTAGTAATGAAAAATACTATGTTTTATGTTAAAATTATAGTGTATATAAATTATTAACATAGGAGGTTATATTATGGCTGAACTTAGAGTATTTTATCCTGAAATAAAAGAGAATTTCTCAAAATTTTTAAAAGTAGATGATACCCATACAATTTATTATGAAGAAAGCGGTAATCCGAACGGAGTACCGGTAGTATTTTTCCACGGAGGACCCGGTTGTGGGACATCGCCTACATGTAGACGATATTTTGATACGGAGTTTTATCGAATTATACTATTTGACCAACGTGGAAGTGGGAAATCAACACCGCATGCTTGTTTAAAAGATAACGATACGTGGCATATCATCGAAGATATTGAAAAAATTAGAAAAGAATTGAATATAGATAAGTGGTTGGTTTTTGGAGGAAGTTGGGGCTCTACACTGGCATTATGTTATGCGATTAAACATCCGGAGTGTGTAACAGGTTTAGTGCTTCGTGGTATTTTCTTGGGACGTCGTGAAGATATAGTGTGGATTTACGAAAAAGGTGGTGCTAGCAACGTTCATCCGGAAGTATTTGAACGTTATGAAAGCATTATTCCGCAAGAAGAACGTCATGACATGATTCGTGCATATTACAAACGTTTAACAAGCGATGATAAAAAAACACGTGAAGTAGCTGCGAAAGAATGGAGTATGTGGGAAGGTAATTTGGTAACATTGTATCCGGATCCGAATTTGGAACAAAGTTTTGGTGAGATAAATTATGCTATTTCAATGGCGACTATTGAGTGTCATTTTTGGATGAACAATATGTTCTGGGAAGATGATAATTGGATTTTAAATAATGTTGATGTAATTAAAGATATTCCAACATGGATTGCTCATGGTCGTTATGATATGGATTGTCGTGTTGTTGGTGCTTATGAGTTAAGTAAAAAATTAAATAATTGTAATTTAGATATAGTAATATCAGGGCATTCATCAGGAGAACCGGCTATTGTTGATTCACTGATAAGAGCTACTGATAAATTTAGAGAAGTTCTAAAATAGTAGCTACAAGGAAATGTAAATAATATCAGTAATATCCTTATTATAATATTCCCTTAAATCTAAAATATTCCCTTAAATCTAAGCATTATCATCGCTATAAAAAATTAAATTAAAAATATTTTTTATCGGTTTTTGTTGTATAAAACGCCAAGAAAGTGTGAAAACAAGTGCTGAATGATTGATTTATTATAGTGATAAATAAGGTATAAAACAAATATATTTATACTAACAAAACTAAATAATAAAATTTCATTAAAATCAATAATGAAAAACGCTTTATTTTGTGATAAAATAATATTGTAAAAAAAATATAAAGATTGGGGGAAGTTCTAATTATGGGGGAGCTAAGGACGTTATATCCAGAAATTAAAGAGAATTTTTCAAAAATGCTCAAGGTGGATGATACGCATACGATATATTATGAAGAAAGCGGTAATCCCAAGGGAATACCGGTAATCTTTTTGCATGGCGGACCGGGCGGAGGCACGACGCCGACAGGAAGACGGTTTTTCGATCCTACAGCGTATAGAATTATTCTCTTAGACCAGCGTGGAAGTGGGAAATCAACACCACGTGCATGTTTGGAGAATAATGATACGTGGCATATTATCGATGATATGGAAAAAGTTCGTAAAGCATTGAATATTGATAAATGGCTTGTCTTTGGAGGTAGTTGGGGGACAACATTAGCATTATGTTATGCTATTAAACACCCTGAAAAAGTGCTTGGGCTAGTGTTAAGAGGGATTTTCTTAGGTCGTCGAGAAGATATTGAGTGGCTTTATGAAAAAGGAGGCGTAAGCGAGATTTTTCCGGAAGCCTTTGAACGTTATACATCAATTATTCCGATTGAAGAACGTGATGATATAATAGGTGCATACTATAAACGTTTGACAAGTACTGATAGAAAAATCCGTGAAGAAGCTGCACGTGAATGGAGCATTTGGGAAGGTAGTGTAATGACATTATACCCGATACCAAATGTTGAAGAGAGTGCGGGGGAAATTAACTTTGCTATATCGGTGGCAACTATTGAGTGTCATTTCTGGATGAATAATATGTTTTGGAATGGGGACGATAACTGGCTATTAAATAACGTAGAAGCGATTAAAGATATTCCGACATTTATTGTGCATGGGCGTTATGATGTGGATTGTCGTCCGATTAATGCTTATGAGTTAAGTAAACGATTGAATAATTGCGAGTTGGAGTTTGTTATTTCAGGGCATGCATCGTCAGAGCCGGCGATTGTGGATGCGCTGGTGCGTGCGACTGATAATTTTAAAGAAACATTAAAATTAAGATAATTAAAATTTATAATTATGAAAAATATAGAAAAAAGGAGTATGAAAAATGACAGTAAATGAAAAGGTAGCTCAACTTAGAGCGTTGATGGAGAAAAATGGTGTTGATGTGTATATGGTTCCTACAGCGGACTTTCACAACAGTGAATATGTAGGAGAGCATTTTAAAGCACGTGCATTTGTGAGTGGTTTTACAGGTTCAGCAGGTACTTTAATCGTAACTAAAGATTTTGCTGGATTATGGACTGATGGGAGATATTTCTTGCAAGGTGCTAAACAATTAGAAGGTACTGTAATTGAATTACAAAAAATGGGAGAACCGGGAGTACCTAAAATTGTAGAATTTATTATAGAAAACACACCGGAAAATGGTGTTGTAGGATTCGATGGACGTGTTGTAACGTTTGGAGAAGGGAAAGAAATAGCGACTAAATTAAAACAAAAAAATGCTACAGTTAAATACGAAATAGATTTAGTAGATGAAATTTGGACTGATAGACCACCTTTATCAGAGGCACCTGCATTTTACTTGAACTTAGAGCGCGCCGGAGAAACAGTTGCCAGCAAGTTCGAAAGAGTTCGTCGTGAAATGAAAGAAGCGGGGGCGAACATTCATGTAATTACTACTCTTGATGATATTGGATGGTTGTTAAATATCCGAGGGATGGATGTTGATTTCTTCCCGTTATTATTAAGTTATGCAGTGGTATATGAAGATAAAGTTGACTTATACGTTGATGAAAGAAAACTTTCTGATGAAATTAAAGGTCATCTGAAAGAAGATAATGTTAACATTAAACCATACAATAACGTCTATGAAGATGTTAAAAAATTTGGAAAAAATGATGTTGTTTTAGTCGACCCTGCTCGTTTAAACTATGCCGTATTTAATAATATTCCTAAAGAAACAACACTAGTAGAAAAACGTAATCCTACAGTGCTGATGAAAGCTATTAAGAATGAAACAGAATTGAAACATACCGTTCAAGCACATGTTAAAGACGGTATCGCTCATACTAAATTTATTTATTGGTTAAAACAACTGGTTAAAAATGGAACCAGTGAGCAAGAAGACGAACTTTCTGCTTCTGATAAACTTGTCGAATTTAGAAAAGCACAAGGAGGATTTATTTGCCCAAGTTTTGCGCCGATTTGTGGACATGCGGAAAATGGTGCTATAGTTCACTATTCTTCTACAAAAGAAACATCTATTCCACTACGTGCCGGAACATTCTTCTTAACAGACACCGGTGCTCACTATGATGAAGGATCTACAGATATAACAAGAACTACGGCAATGGGAGAAATAAGTGATAGATTAAAACATGATTATACTCGTGTATTACAATGTCACCTTCGCCTGTCAAGACTTAAATTTATGGAAGGTATTTCAGGTGCCAATGTCGATTTATTTGCACGCGCTCCGTTGTGGTATGATTATGAAAACTTCAATCACGGAACAGGGCACGGTGTAGGTTACCTAGGTAATATTCATGAAGGGCCTCAAGGTATCCATTGGCAGCGTTCAAGTGAGCCGTTCAAACATGGTATGACTATGACAAATGAACCGGGATTATATATTTCAGGCTCTCACGGTATTCGTTTAGAAAACGAGTTAATTATTCGTAACAGCGTTAAAAACGAATATGGTCAATTTATGGAATTTGAAGTAATGACATTCGTTCCTTGGGATTTGGAAGCTGTTGATGTTTCAATGTTAACAAGCGAAGATAAATATGAACTTAACAAATACCACAAAAAAGTGTTTGAAGTTTTAGCACCACATTTTGAGGGTGATGAACTTGCTTGGTTAAAAGAAGCTACAAGAGAAGTTTAATAAAGCAAAAAGGTTTTGAGTTCTCTCGAAACCTTTTTATTAACTAAATTTTATTGTAGAACTTTTGAATCATTGGTATAATAGTGTATAAGAACTTTTAATAGTTAAAGTTGGAAATAAAAATAAGGAGCGATACTATGGATTTAAATAAAAGATTGGAAAATTATGCTAAATTAATGGTTAAGGTGGGGCTTAACGTTCAAAAGGATCAACCTGTTTTGATAAGAGCCAGTACAGAAAGCAGAACTTTTGTGGCTAAAATAGTGGAAGCATGTTATGAGCAAGGTGCAAAAAAAGTTGAAGTCGAATGGCGTGATCAAGAGTTGACGAAGTTAAATTTAAAATATCAAACAGAAGAAACTTTAAGTAATATAAGTAAATCCTATGTTGACCATTACCAAGAATTATTGGATGAAGGAACGGCTTTTCTATCAGTTATAGGAGATGATCCGGACGGGTTAGCGGGTGTAGATAGTGCTAAGATGAAAGCATCTATGCTAGGACGATCAAAAGCATTGAGAGAATATATGAAAGCTATAATGAGTGACGAGTGTCCTTGGTGCGTTGTCAGTGCATCAACAGTCGGTTGGGCAAAACGTCTGTTTCCGGAATTAAGTGATGAAGAAGCATATTTAAAATTATGGGATGAGATACTTAGTGCTTGTCGTGCAAAAGGTGAAGATCCGGTAGCAGACTGGGAAAAACACATCAGAGTATTAGATGAGAAAGCGAAGTTTTTACATGAGAATGAATTAGTTAAGCTACATATAACTAATGACTTAGGAACAGATTTATACGTGGGGCTACCTAAGGGGCATATTTGGCAAAGTGCGGGAAGTTATGCGAAAAAAGCAGGACGTTTTGTTGCAAATATTCCGACAGAAGAAGTATTTACAATGCCACATAAAGAAGAAACCAGCGGAATAGTTTACAATGCAAAACCATTAAATCATGGTGGTGTTCTAATAGATGATTTCTGGTTGAAATTTGAAAAAGGTAAAGTAGTTGATTATGGTGCTAAACGTGGCTATGAGGCTCTTAAAAATATATTAGAAACCGATGAAGGTTCGGTAAAAATTGGCGAAATGGCATTAGTACCGTTCGATTCACCGATTTCAAATACAGGGATACTATTTTTAGAAACATTATTTGATGAAAATGCCGCATGTCATATAGCTTTAGGTAAGGCATACCCAACTTGCGTTAAAGGCGGAAGCGAGATGAGTGATGAAGAATTGGCAGAAGTTGGAGCCAATGACAGCTTAGTACACGTTGATTTTATGATAGGAGAAAGCACAACCAATATCACAGGATTTACTGCGGATGGAAAAGAAGTAGCTATCTTTAAAGATGGAAATTGGGCTTAGAAAAAATAAAATATTATTTGCGGTGTTATTATGATGTAATTTCACCGCGAATTTTTATGAAGAATAAGCGACAAATATTTGCGTTAAGTAAATAAATATGTGATAATATTATAAGTAAAAAATTCAGGAGTAATAATATGCGTTTAGATAAATTTTTAAAAGTATCAAGAATAATAAAGAGAAGGACAGTTGCTAACGAAATTTCAGCAGGTGGTCATATTTCTATAAACGGTAAGCAGGCTAAACCGTCCAGTCCTTTAAAAATCGGGGATAAAATTACTATATATTTTGCGAAAAAAGAAATTGTTTATGAGGTGCTGCAGTTAAAAGACAGCACAAAAAAAGAAGATGCGACAAAAATGTTTAAAATCTTATCAGAAACATTGAGAGAAGAATAAAACGATGGAACAGAGTACAGAAAAACAATTTCGTAAAGATGTACTGAAAGCAAAAGCAAAATATAGAAAACGCCGTAAGTTTTTAATATTAAGTATTATGACCCTTATGCTCGTTGTGACCTTGATACAAACATTTTTATATACTCGTGAAAAAAAAGAATTGAATACACAACTTTCTGAACAAAATAAAGCTATTGAAAAACTTGAAAAAGAAAATAAAGTTAATGAAATTGTTATTGATAAATTAAAAGATCCATATTTTATAAGTGACATGGTAAGGCAGGAGTACGGTCTTAGTTATAGCGGAGAAATTATCTTTAATTTACCATTAAGAGAAAAATTTTTACAAACTACTATTAATTCGATTATGCAAAGTGATTTAAAAAAATCACAAGATAAAAATGGGCGAATAGATGATAGTAAAATTCCTGAATTAAATAAAAAAGATAATGAGAAAACGGACGGTAAAAATTCTAACGATAAAAATAAGGATGCAACTAACTCAGAAAACAAAAATAACAATAAAAAACAATCAGAAGATACTAAAAATAAAGAAGACCAAGAATAAAAATTAATTTTTGGTCTTCTTTAAGTTTAAAAGAATATTATAGTGGTGTGTGAAAATAATTACTTCGTTGGAAAATAATTATAATATTTGTTAAATATGTGCTAAAGTGTTAATATATAGGTAACTAAATTTTTAGAAATAAGGTAATTTTGGAGGAAATTATGAATAAATATGAAGGTGACGCTCTGCATACGGACTTATATCAAATCAATATGGGGTATGCGTATTTTAAAGACGGAATTCATGAAAGAAAATCTTATTTTGATGCTTATTTTAGAAAAATTCCGTTTGGTGGAGGATATGCTGTTTTTGCAGGCTTAGCCAAAATAATAGAGTATGTAAATTCTTTTAAATTTACAGAAGCTGATATTGAGTATTTAGATAAGTTAGGGTATTATGATAAAGAATTTTTAGATTATTTGAAAAATCTTAAATTCACAGGCAGTATACGTTCTGTAAGAGAAGGGGAGATTATTTTTGGAAATGAACCGTTGATTCGAATAGAAGCTCCACTTATACAAGCGCAACTTATGGAAACTGCAATATTAAATATAATAAATTACCAAATATTAATCGCTACAAAAGCCGCTAGGATAAAACATGTTTGTCCTAATGAAGTTTGTATGGAGTTTGGAACAAGACGTGCTCATGAATTTGAAGCTGCGGTGTGGGGAGCACGCGCTTCTATAATTGGTGGTTTTGATTCAACAAGTAATGTTAAGGCTGCTAAATTATTTGATATTCCTTGTAGCGGAACGCATGCGCATTCGTTTGTTCAAGCATATCAAGATGAAAAAACTGCATTTAAAAAATATGCGGCTGCCCATAAGGATTGCTACTTTTTAGTAGATACTTATGATACACTGCGTTCAGGAATACCTAATGCAATAGCCGTGGCAAATGAGCTGAAAGATGAAATAAACTTTTTAGGGATACGTCTGGATTCGGGAGATATAGCTTATTTATCACAAGAAGCCAGAAAAATATTGGATGATGCCGGTTATCCAAACGCCAAAGTGGTGGCTTCAAATGACTTAGATGAAGATACTATAACTCACCTTAAACAACAAGGAGCTAAAATAGATGCTTGGGGAGTCGGTACAAAACTAATAACCGCCTATAATAATCCAGCACTTGGTGCAGTATATAAACTCTCATGTTTAGAAGATGAAAATGGAAATATGATAGATAGATTGAAAATTTCCGAAAACCCGGGAAAATTAACAATACCCGGTATAAAAAGAGTTTATAGAATAATTAATAAAGCAACCGAAATGGCAGCGGGGGATTATATTGCTTTGGATAAAGAAGATGTTAATTCGGAAAAAACTATAAAACTATTCCACCCGACTCATACTTATTTAGCAAAAGAAGTGAAAAATTTTGAAGCAAGAGACCTACACGTAGATGTTTTTAAAAATGGATTACAAGTATATGAAGTACCGACAGTCTGGGGAAGTGCCGACTATTTTAAAGAAAATAAAAAATTGCTATGGAACGAGTACCAAAGGTTGTTAAATCCTGAATTTTATCCGGTAGACCTTAGCCCGAAATGTTGGGAAAATAGAAATAATATATTGAGAAAAATAACAAATAAAGAAAACTAACAGGTGAATTTATGACTTTTCAAGAAGAAGTAATAAAAAAATTAAGATGCAAATCTGAAATAAATGTTGATGAAGAAATAAGGTTAACTGTAAATTTTTTGAAAGATTATTTAAAGAAAAATAGTTTTTTAAAAAGTTTAGTACTAGGAATCTCCGGAGGACAGGACTCTACTTTGTGTGGGAAATTATGCCAACTTGCTGTGGAGGAATTGCGTAAGGAAACAAATGTAGATTATAAGTTTATTGCTGTTAGATTACCTTATGGAGAACAATTTGATGAAGAAGATTGTAGAGATGCTTTGGATTTTATAAAACCGGATAAGGTATATACTGTAAACATAAAAAATGCAGTCGATGCAAGCGTTGAATCGCTAAAACTGGCGGGAGTAGAAATTACTGACTTTGCTAAAGGAAATGAAAAAGCACGAGAAAGAATGAAAGTACAATATTCTATCGCTACTATGAATAGTGGATTGGTTGTCGGAACAGACCATGCTGCAGAAGCCATAACGGGATTTTACACAAAATATGGTGACGGAGGCGTTGATATAGCTCCATTATATAGATTAAATAAACGTCAAGGAAAAGCATTGTTAAAAAGATTGGGCTGCCCGGAACACCTTTATTTAAAGAAACCTACAGCGGACTTAGAAGAGAATCGTCCTGCATTGGAAGATGAAGTTGCATTGGGTATTACTTATGATAATATAGATGATTATTTAGAAGGGAAAGTTCTCAATGCTAAAATAAGAGAAAAAATAGAACAACATTATTTAAAATCAGAACATAAGAGAAATTTACCGGTTACCGTTTTTGATTTTTATAATATGTAGATATTAAAAAAGATGGGGGTTAAATAAAGAAAATATATAATTTTTCTTTCTAAAATCCCTTTCTTTATTCCGATTAAATTATATTTTGACATTTAGATATTTCAATTTGTCAAATTTACCGAGAAAAAATATATTTTTTTATAAAAAAGTATTGACAATA
>NZ_KI271797.1 GCF_000469465.1 Gemella bergeri ATCC 700627
CCCTATCAGTCCTATATTTTGTAGATCCAATGATTGCACTATTTTTTTGACTAAAAGTAGTCATCAATATCTAATTTATATACAAATAACAAAAGAGCATTATACTCTTTAAAGGGAGAATGGCTTGCCTAGGGAGCGACAAGCCACATTATGAAAAAAATTAAAAAGTTTTATTATCTGTTAATATCATAAAGAATTAACCGAAATATTGGTTTAAACAAAAATATTTTTTACTTAAAAGGGAGAAACGACAATTGTCGTTAAGTTTATGGAAATAATATTTTTGTCTAAGACATTATTATACTCTTTATACTTAAAATATACTTTAAATAATTTTGTTTTAAATATTTCTTAATTAAATTTCTTTCTCTCCCAATTTTCCAACAATAATTAACCATAATATGAACATCTACACCGAGTTTGAATTAATTTTAAAATTTTTTATTTTTAAAATTATTGCTCATCTTCTTTTTGAAATTTTTTTACTCTATAATCATTAAGAATTTTTTCAAGTTTTTCCACCTCTGAATAAATTTCTTCTTGTGTTAGGGTTGTGTCATTAATTATATCATCTGTTTTCTCTATTAAATCTTTTAAATTTTCAATTGCTTCATCATTGACTTTGCTTCTTGAAAATTCTTTTAATAAATTTTCCATCTCCATTTTTTTATTTTTTAACTCTGTTAAATTCAAATCTTTAATTTTAACAGAGATATTCAATGATGTATCTGTAATATTTCTATCAAGATAAGTTATAGTAATTGGTACATTAAATTTTCCTATCTGATCAGTTTTTGGGATAGAAAATGAAATTTTTGTATTTTCAGGAAGATTAGTTCTATCTATTTTACTTAAAATATCTTCTTTCGTCAATTCGGCATTTTTATTTATTTCTATTGAATTTTCAATTAAACGTGGTTTAAATAAGTTTTTATATTCTTCATCCGTTAGAGAAAGTTGTTTTAAAGTTTTAAGTGGTTTTTCTTGAGATCCAACTCCATCTAATCTATCTCTACTACCAATTTTGAAATTTTTTATGTTGCTAGCTATACTTTCAAAATAAGAACGTGAACTATGTCCCCTTTCGGTTTTTCCTATAATAGTCATTACATCTTTATCGTTATATATTTTTCCTACCAAAGCATCATTTTCTACACCATAATGTTTTATTTTCCCGGCTTGCGCCAATTTTTTACTGTATAAACTTGAATTAAACAAGTCTTTACTCCATATAGTTCTGGCTGCATTTACTTTAGGTGCGTTAAAAGTAGTGGCTTTTTTTAAAATATTATTATAAAAATTTTGATTTTTCTTTTGTGCAGATTCTATATAGTACGGATTGATTGATAATTCATACGCATCTACTACCGCTCGTTGAGCTAAATAACCTCCAAGTGAATGACCTGTAATGTATAAGTTAGTTATATCATCACGATTAATATATGATCTAATCAATGATTTCGCATCTTCGGCTTGAGTAGGATTTTGCCCCCACGCTATTACAAAATCATTTGTCAAATCTTTTAAACTTCCCGCTTGAGTCCCACGAATTGCCAACACTTGAACAGTTCCATTTTTCAAAAACGGAAGTTCACTTCTGGTTTCAAACAACACCGCATCAAATCCGCTGTCTTTATGATAAAATTCTTTGGCTTTCCAATATGGTGCCAGCTCGTTGTGCATTAATTCATATTCTTTTCTGCCTTCCTTTTCTCCATTTTTTCTATAATTATCTTCCTTACTCCAAGTTCTATTGTTATCGAGAACTTTATTTATATATTCATCGTCACGATAACAAAGCTCCATAAGTAATGCCATATCTCTGTCAGTCACATGCCATTGTAAATTATCATTATCCTTGTCAGTAGAGTTATTATTATATTCTGATACTTTTGTATCTATTAAACCATCGCCGTCACTATCCTTTAATAACGGATGACTATTATATCCTAAATATTTTTTCCCATTTTTTTCATAAATGTAAATTTCATCTTTATTTAAAATTCCGTCGTTATCATCATCGGCATTTGGATCTAATACCTTTGTACCTTTGTTAAAAAGTAAGCTGTCATATTTTCCATTTTCCAGTCCAATTAATCCTTTAGAAATTTTTTCAGCATAATTACTATCTAATTCTATTTTTTTAAAAGGTGTTGTTGTATTTTTTTCGCCGGTATTTTTGACATTACCTACTTTACTGTTTACTTCGAGATTATTAGCTTCTACTAAATTACTTCCAAAAATAAAAAATGTTCCAACTAAAGTTAAACTAACACCTATTTTTAACTTATTAATGGAATATCTTATTAATTTTTCACTAAATTGTTTTTTCATTTTTATAACCACCTTTTTATTAAATATATTATTACGCTACGCTTCTCCATTATACTAAAAAATATAGTTTCTTGCCAATGAAATCGTTTTTTCAATACTAAAGCTAAAATATATACGAAAAAAAGAATTCAAAAATGGAATAACACTTGTAATAATAGATTAAGGAGAATTTTTCTTACACCTTAAATTTTCTTCATTATCATAAATTTAACAGTAAAAAGGAGAGAGACCCGCAAATTAGCGAGTCTCTATATTATGAAAAAAATATTATTAAAAGTTTTGTTCTGATTATTAGTATACTCCTCTAAGTTTAAGAGAAGTTAAAATAAAAAACTTTATAAAAAATATTTTTAAATTAATTCAAATCAAAGTTAATTTCCGTTTTTCCACATTCTCTTAAAAATTGGTTTGCCCTTGAAAAAGGTTTACTTCCAAAAAAGCCACGATATGCTGACAACGGACTTGGATGAGCAGATTCTATAATTTTATGTTTTGTTGTATCAATTAACACTTTCTTACTGCGTGCATATGCTCCCCAAAGTATAAAAACAACATTATTATTCTTATCAGAAATCGTCTTAATAATATAGTCCGTAAAATTTTGCCACCCTATATTATTATGGCTGGCAGGTTTATTTTTTTCTACAGTAAGCACCGCATTCAAAAGAAATACACCCTGTTTAAACCATGGTTCTAAATTTCCGGTTTTTGCCGGTTTAATACCTAAATCATCATATAACTCCTTATAAATATTAATAAGACTTTTAGGCAATGCTACTCCGTCATTAACGGAAAAACTTAAACCACAAGCTTGTTTTTCATTGTGATAAGGATCTTGCCCTAATATAACAACTTTAATATCTTCAATAGGGAGTTCAAAAACTCTAAAGACTTGCTCCTTCGGAGGGAAAATAGTTGCCCTTCTCCTTACTACATTTATATTATCTACAGTTTCGCCTAATTCTTTTCTATATTGATAATTCTTAAATATTTCTTTCCATGATTTATCCATAATATTACTCCTTATATAATAAATTTGTTATTGGTAATAATAAAAATACTTGTCTTTTAAATAACAACTTAAAATCTATTCTTTATTAGTATACCATATTTATTCTAAATCTTTAAAATTTACCTAATTTCTCTGGTGAATTTTAAAAAAAAGTTTTATAATGAAAGTAACAATAAATTATAGGAGGTTTTTATGAAAATAGGATTTATCGGTGCCGGCAAAATGGGAGAGGCTATACTAAAAGGATTTATAAAGCAAAATATTGTCCCGAAAAAAAATATATTTATAAGAAATTCCTGTGATAAAAGCACAAAAATTGTAACCGAACGAAACAATGTTAATTCTTGCGAAAATATATATGATCTTGTTAATAATTCCGATCTTGTAATTATAGGGGTTAAACCTTACCTTATTGCAGATATTTTAGAAAAGATAAAAGATACTATTGCCGAAAAAATAATTATTTCTATGGCAGCAGCCGTATCTATTTCAGATATGGAAAATATTATTCCGGATAAAAAAATAATCCGTATAATGCCGAATACTCCGGTTGAAGTTTGTTCCGGTGTTATCGGCATGTGTGCAAATACTTTTATTACACCTGAAGAAAAAACAACCATTCATACCATTTTTTCTGCACTGGGTATTTGTATAGAAATTAAAGAATCTGATATGTCATCACTTACCGCTATTAGCGGTTCAGGACCGGCTTATGCTTATCTTTTTGTTGAAGCCTTGGCTGACGGAGCTGTTCTTAATGGACTTAAACGTGATATATCCTATAAACTTGCCGCACAAACACTTTTAGGTTCGGCAAAAATGCTGTTAGAAACCTGTCATCATCCAGCAAAACTAAAAGATGATGTTACTTCACCTGCCGGTAGCACCATTGAAGCTATTAGAATTTTAGAGGAGAAAGGATTTAGAAGTGCCGTTATTGAATGTGAACGAGCTTGTTTTGAAAAATTAAAAAATATGTAATTTCCTTTTATCTCCACTAATAATCAGAAATTTTAGGTCAATCCATATTTATTACTAAACTTCAAAAATCACACATGAGCATTCTCTCTCAAGTGTGATTTTTTATATTTATCTTATTTTCATTTAGTTAACAGCTTTTAAATCATCATTATTTTATATTAAGGGTGACTAATAAATCATAATCCTAAGACAAAATTTTATTAATCACCCTATAATTTTACTAGATGTTCAAAATATTTTATAAAGAGAATTTGAAACACCGATAAACTACCACGTCTTAATTAAATTATAGTCCCTTTACGATAACTTAATCTATTTTTTCTTTTGTTTTATTAACCCTATTTATTGAAATTATGGCTATTTCTTCGATTTTTTTTACTTCTTTCCTTTTCTTAAACCTACTGTTCGTTATAGTTAAAACTTCACTTTTTACTTTTCTATATTACCTTATTTTTTCTTCTTCGCTCCCTTATATATTACTGAATTTTGTTCCCTATTTTTCGGGGTTGTTTCTTTCGTTCCTCCCCTTGCTGTTTATCAAAATGGTAATTATCGTCTTCTTTGATTTTTATGGCTGTTTGCTATGTTCTTAGTTTTCAAACCTACCCTGTTCGTATAGTTAAAACTTCATTCTTTCCTTTTTTTGCTTCTTTTCCTGTTTCTAATGTTCTGTAATTTATTTTATATATTATTTTACAAATATTTCAGCAATGGTTAGTAGTGGTATGGACGCCTACAACTAATTCACTACGTGAATGGATTTTCCGGCTAGAATTTTAGCCAAGGTCTAAAATTCTCCAAGTAAAATGCTTTTGGCATTTTACTATTACCACTACAAACATTGCTATTAGGCTCGTTGCCATTCTTAGTGGTGAAATACTTAAAGTTGCCTCACCACTATAGAATCAGCAACAAAAAATATTTTGTATATAAATATATAATTTACCACCCATATTTCAATAAATTATCTAAGTAACAATGTCATTGTAAAAACTACTATTCTTTTCAGTTGTACCTTTACCCTCCTTATTTTTATAATTAAATACAATTTTCCCTATTTTAAACACTGCTACCCTTATAACATAATTTTCACCTTCTCTTTCTAACTGTTTTTAAGTATTACTATACATTACCCTCATATATATTAGTTTCAATAGTTCATCATAACTTTAATCGTTATATGTTATTATATATATGTGTGTTGTATAAATACACTTGTCCCTATATTATAGTAAAATTTCAGCTATTATTCAACATGAATTTTTTTAAGAGACGAATTGCAAATAAAAGTGCAACACTCA
>NZ_KI271798.1 GCF_000469465.1 Gemella bergeri ATCC 700627
CCCTATCAGTCCTATATTTTGTAGATCCTTAATTTTACGGTTAATTTTTTATTATAAATTTTCTATGTAACTATATGCACTTTGTGCTGCTATAGCACCATCTGCTGTAGCGGTTACTACTTGGCGAATATCTTTTACCCTAACATCACCTGCTGCAAATATCCCGGCAACCTTTGTTTCAAGATTTTCCTTTGTTGGAATATATCCAACCTCATTAGTAATTCCCAGCTGTAAGAAATCTGCGGTCTGCGGTAACATTCCAACATAGATAAAGATACCGTCTGCTTCTAAGGAAGTTTTCTCTCCTGTTTTCACATTTTTCAATTCTATTGACGATACTTTACGTTCTCCTTTTATTTCCAAAGGAATACTGTCCCAAACAAATTCAATATTCTTCCTTGCAAAAGCTCTATCTTGTAAAATTTTCTGAGCACGCAATTTATCTCTTCGATGAATTATAGTTACTTTGCCAACTAAGTTTGATAGATATAACGCCTCTTCAATCGCAGAATCGCCTCCACCGATCACTACAACATTCTTATTTTTGAAGAATGCTCCGTCACAAACAGCGCAGTAGCTAACACCTTTTCCTGAAAAAAGTTCTTCTCCCGGAATTCCCAATGTTTTATGTTCTGATCCGGTAGCAATAATTACGGTTTTTGAAATATAAGTTTTTTCATCCGCCGTCAAATATTTCAACCCATCTTTTTCTTTGATTTCCGTAATATTTCCAAAAGCAAATTCTGTTCCAAATTTTTTAGAATGTTCAAACATTTTTTCCGATAATTCCGGACCGGTTATTTGCTCAAAACCGGTATAATTTTCTATTTCTTCAGTAGATAACATCTGTCCACCGGGATATTTTCTTTCCAACATTAATACAGATAAGTTTGCTCTTCCTGCATAAATAGAAGCTGTCATTCCCGCAGGACCTGCTCCTACTATTATTACATCATAGGTTTTTTCTGTCATACTTTACACCTTCTTTAAGAATTTATATACAAAATTTTCTTATCTTTATACTTTGTATTGAGTAATATTAAGTATATCAGACTTCCTATAACAAATACCAGTGAAAGAACTTGAGATATTCTGAACACCCCTAAATATAGCGAATCTGTTCTCATACCCTCTACAATAAATCTCTCTGTTCCATATAAAATTAAATATCCCACAAAAACTTCACTTTGTGATAATTTATTTCTCACTACTAATAAAATTATTAACGCCACAACACACCATAAACTTTCATATAAAAACGTTGGTTGTCGATATGCACCGTCTATGTACATATTTTCTATAATAAAATTAGGTATTAATCTATCTTGAAGATATTTTCTTGTAACTATTCCACCAAACGCCTCATGGTTAAAGAAATTCCCCCATCTTCCTAATGCTTGCCCAATCAATAAACTCGGAGCTATTATATCCAGCAATTTTATAATTTTTATATTTCTTTTTTTCGCAAAAAAATACAGTACTAAAAATCCACCTATTAAACCACCATAAATAGCAATACCACCATCCCAAATGGCAATTATTTCACCGGGATTTTTAGAATAATTATCCCACCTAAAAACAACATAATATAATCTTGCAAAAATAAATGCTACTGGCAACATCCTTAATAATAAATCCAACATTATTTCATCAGGTAAGCCACGTTTGGTTGCTTCTTTTTCTGCCATTAAATACGCTATCAGCACTGTAGTTGCTATTATTATTCCATACCAATATATCGGTTTTGAAAATAAATGAAATGCTATTGGATTAATATAATTTACGGTCATATTATTCCCCCTTACTATTTCTTATATTTTTTTTTCTTATTTCTTCTTCAAGGCGATTAGTAAATTCCTCAGCAGTATTTATTCCCATTTTATTCAATCTGTAATTCATCGCTGCCGACTCTATAATAATCGCCACGTTTCTGCCCGGTCGTACCGGAATAGTTTTTTTCTCAATTTTGGAATTTAAAATTTCTTTATATTCATCACTTAAACCTATACGATCATATTGCTTAGCCTCATTCCATGTTTCCAAATGAATATTAAGCTGTAATCTTTTATCACTTCTTACTGCCCCTGTTCCAAATAAAGTCATAACATTTATAATTCCTAACCCACGAATTTCCAACAAATGTTTTATAAGGGTAGATTCACAATTACCAATTAAATAATCTTTTTCCAATTCTTTGATATCAACTCTATCATCTGCTATTAATCTATGACCACGTTTAATAAGTTCAAGGGCAATTTCACTCTTACCAATACCACTCTCACCTGTAATAAGCACTCCGATACCATATACTTCAATAAAAACACCGTGAATAGATATAGTAGGGGCAAATTCCTTTTGAAGATAATTAGAAATACTCCCCATAACTTTTGTAGTATCATTTTTACTACGAAGTACCGGTGTATCATATTTATTAGAGGCTTCTATTAATTCTTTCGGAACATTTAAACCACGGGTTACAATAATGCAAGGTGTAATACGTGTACAAAGCATTCGCATTCGTGATTTTTTTTCTATATCTGCAACTAATTTAAAAAATGATAATTCACTCGTTCCCAATATTTGAATACGCTGTGGAGAATAATAAGAAAAATATCCTGCTAATTGCAATGCCGGGCGTGATAACTCATCAGAAATAATTTTACGATCCAGCCCTTTATCACCACTAATAATTTCTAAATTCAGCTTATCTACTAAATCCTTAGTTGTTAATTCTTTCATAAAAATTATCTCCTATTAAAATTTTTTAATAATTATTTTTCTATCATTACTATTTAAAAACATATTAAATAACGATATGAATACAGCTAAAAATAATGCTGAAGCAAATGAACTAATTTCAAAACGTGGTGCCAATAAATACGAAACCAACGTTATTAAAAATGCGTTAATAAAAACAATAAAAATACCAAATGTCATAATAATCGGTATAATACTTATCATAAATAATAGCGGGCGAATAAACATATACAACAAAGTAATTAATAACGCCCCAACAAATCCATAAATCGGTTTTTCTATTCGTAAACTATTGCCAAAAAGTCCTGAAAAAGCAAGCACTATTAAAAAGTTTATAACGATACTTTTTACAAAATTCCATATAAATGATTTTTTTTCTTTCATTCATTTTCCTCTTAATTAAAATCAAACTTTAAAATATAAGCAGGAGCCGGAGATGATTATCAAGAAAACATTATCCACTTTACAATCAGTCCTACTCCTACTCTATATTATTATAAATTATTTCATAAATTCTTCTGTGATTTGCGGTACTACCTGTTTTTTACGAGAAACTACACCTTCTAATGTCATCAGGTCATTAGTCAACACTTTTCCAAAGGCATTTGCCACTTTATCTTTTTTATCACCAAGAACAAAAACTTCAGAATTTGATGTTAAAATATTGGTAATAACGAAAACAAAAGCTGATAATCCTCTTTTTGATATTTCTTTATTAATTGCGTCCGTTAATTCAATTTGACGTTCTACAACTTCTTTTGCGTCAACGGTATTTATTTGAGCAATCACCAGCTTGTCTTCTCCTAAAATAAATTCCTTTGCATCTGCTGAAATTAAAGTTTGTGCCTCTTTATCTTTTGTTGATGCACCGGCTTTCAGCATGGCTAATCCGTATTCTTCTAAATTTACTTCAGCAATGCTTGCCAATTCTTCTGCTGCAATTCTGTCACGCAACGTACATGTTGGAGATTTAAAAAGTAATGAATCTGATATAATTGCTGATAACATCAAACCTGCCATTTGCTTATCTATATGAACACTTTGCTCTTCATATATTTTTTTTAGAATGGTTCCTGTACAACCTAGTGGCTCCGCTCTATAATATAACGGCCCTGATGTTTCAAAATTTGCAATACGGTGATGATCAATTACTTCACGAATAACAGCTTTTTCTATCCCATTCGCTGACTGCTGAAACTCATTATGATCCACTAAAATTACATTTTGCCCTTCTGATACCTCAGATATTAAGCGCGGTGCTCTTACATTAAAATATTCTAATGCGTATTTTGTTTCATCATTTAATTCACCTAAACGAACCGCTTCAGTATCCATTCCTTGGATTCTTTTTATATTATTGTAGACTACCGCTGAACAAATCGAATCTGTATCTGGATTTTTATGTCCGAAAATTAAAATATTAGTCATTTCTAAACTCCTTATCGCATATAATTACTGTACTCTCTATTTTACCTTGTTTTTTTAATTTTTTCAAATTTTACTTTTGAGTTGTAAATTAAAACCTTTCAAATCAAAATAAATAGTTTGTATTAAATATAGAAAGTTTTTTACGTTTGAATTATAATATTGTAAACACAAAAATAACTTCTTAATTTATTTAGTTTATACTAATTATTTCTTTTTATATGTTTTTTCTTTTTGTGCTTTTAACTCTTTTATTCTTTTCTTTCTTTCCTCTATTCGAGCTTTTTTCTCTTCACGTTTTTGACTTCTGACAGGTCCGCGTGCGATATGTTCCTTACTATCATTTGTTACTAAATTAGTAGGTTCTTTTTTTATCTCTATTTCTTCATGACGTTCAACTTTTATACGAAGAAGATTTGATACTACTTCACTTTCAATTTCATCAATCATATATTCAAACATCTCATGTCCTTCGTTTTTATATTCTCGAAGTGGATCTATTTGTCCATATGAACGCAAGAAAATACCTTTTCGTAATTGATCCATTTGATCAATATGATCTGTCCATCTGTCATCTATAGAGTTAAGCAGAATATATTTTTCAAATGAATTCATTGTATCTTCACCTAAAAGTTCACGTTTGTTCTCCAATTCTTTGTTGATTTTACGAAGCGCAAGTTCTTTAATTTCTTCATCTGACATAACTTCGGCATACTCTACATCTAAAATAGGATTTGCGCCTAAAAACTTCTCGTTTATTGACTTAACAATTTCTTCAGTTTCTTCTCTTTCACTTTGCGCTTCCATCATTTCTCCGGCATATTGAATAGTTTTATCAACAGCTTCACCGACCATTCTATCAATAATATCAGTTACAACTTCATTTTCCAATACTTCATTACGTTCACCATACATAATCTCACGTTGTTTTCGCAAAACATCATCATACTGAAGCACTTGCTTACGTGCATCATAGTTGTTTCCTTCTACACGTTTTTGAGCACTTTCTACTGATTTACTTACCATTCTACTTTCCAATGGAGTATCATCAGCAGCTCCCATAATTCGTTTAAGTCTATCTGCTCCGAATCGAACCATAAGTTCATCCTCTAGTGATAAATAAAAGCGACTATATCCCGGGTCACCTTGACGTCCTGAACGTCCTCGCAACTGATTATCAATACGACGTGACTCATGACGTTCTGTACCAATCACAGCTAAACCACCTAATTCCCGAACTCCTTCTCCTAATTTAATATCAGTACCACGACCTGCCATGTTGGTAGCTATAGTAACAGAACCTTTTTGCCCTGCTTGTTTAATTATTTCAGCTTCACTTTCATTTTGTTTAGCATTTAAAACTTTGTGAGGTACTCCATATTTGTATAGAAGTTTTGAAACAAGTTCACTGGTTTCAATAGAAACTGTACCCAAAAGAATAGGTTGACCTGCATCATAACGTTCTTTTACTTCTTTAGCTACTGCATTAAACTTAGCATTCATATTTGAATAAATAAAATCAGGAGCATCTTCCCTTATTACAGGCATATTGGTAGGAATAGTGGTAACGTACATATTATAAATATTTCTAAATTCTTCTTCTTCAGTTTTTGCTGTCCCTGTCATACCACTAAGTTTTTTATACATTCTAAAGAAATTTTGGAATGTAATTGTCGCCATTGTTTTACTTTCACGTTGAATTGGAACATTTTCTTTTGCTTCAATTGCTTGGTGAAGCCCTTCTGAAAAACGACGTCCCGGCATTGTACGACCTGTGAATTGGTCAACTATCAAAATTTCTCCATCTTCTGCAACAACATAATCAACATCAAGTGCCATTGTATAATTTGCTTTTAACGCCTGATTTATATGATGTGTTAAATCTACATTTTTTAAATCATAAAGATTTTTTAACCCAAAATGATTTTCTGCTTTATCTATACCATTTTCTGAAAGCTGAATAGCTTTTGTTTTTACATCTAATGTATAATCACCGTCACTGCCGTCTTCTTCAGCACGTTTTAATGTTTTAACAAACGCATTAGCTACATGATATAACGACGTAGATTCTTGCCCTTCTCCGGAAATAATAAGAGGTGTTCTAGCTTCATCAATTAATACTGAGTCAACCTCATCGATTACAGCATAGTTTAACGGACGTTGAACACGCGCTTCAACAGATTTAACCATATTATCTCTCAAATAATCAAAACCTAATTCATTATTTGTTGAATAAGTAATATCAGCATTATATGCTTCTCTTTTTTCTTCCGAATTCATTGAGTTAAGGTTAAGTCCTACACTTAGCCCTAAATAATTGTAAAGAACTCCCATTTCTTCAGCATCACGTTGAGATAAGTACTCATTGACCGTTACAACATGAACACCATCTCCTGCTAAAGCATTAAGATACACCGGCATTGTTGCTGTTAAAGTTTTACCTTCTCCGGTTTTCATCTCTGCAATATCCCCACGATGAAGGGCAATTCCACCCATAATTTGCACCTTATAAGGTTTCATACCTAAAGCGCGGAGTGCTCCCTCACGTGCAGTTGCAAAAGCATCTACTAATACTTTATCTAAAATATCAGCTATCGGTTTTCCGTTATCTTTTTCCTCTTGTATGTAATCTTTAAATTCTTGAGTTTTATTTTTTAATTGTTCATCAGTTAAATTTGAATATTCTTCGTCTTTAGCTAATACTTTATCAGCTAATTTTGCTAAATTTTTAACTTCTTTTTTATTAGCATCAAATATTTTACTTAAAATAGCCATTCATATATTCCTTCCAAAATAAATTTTATATACTATAATACATCATACAATTATAGCACTCATTTCGCTTTAAAGCAATAATTATAAAGAGATTTTAAGTATTTATTAAGTAAAATATGTTTTTATATCTTCTATTCTTCCGATAAAACAGTTGACTAATAATTATTTTAATGATAAACTAGTAAACAGTGTAAAATGATAGTAGTAGATTAATTATTATTGCCCCTATGTTATACGTTCTCACGTGGCTACTCGTAACCTATGCTACTAGGTGAAGTTCCAATTTTATAACATATACAACAATGATTAGTCATGCTTTTTGTTTTATACACAAAAAACAAAAAGATTAAAGGAGGAGCATATTCATGGCTCGTTTTACAGGTTCAACTTGGAAAAAATCTCGTCGTTTAGGTATCTCTCTAAGCGGCACAGGTAAGGAGTTGTCTAAACGTCCTTACGCACCGGGACAACATGGTCCAATTTTGAGAAAAAAACTATCTGAATACGGATTACAATTACAAGAAAAACAAAAACTTCGTTACCTACACGGTATGAACGAAAAACAATTCCGTAAATTATTTGATAAAGCAGGGAAAATGCAAGGTCTTCACGGTGAAAACTTTATGGCATTACTTGCGACTCGTTTGGATTCAGTAGTTTACAGCTTAGGTTTAGCTAGAACTAATCGTCAAGCTAGACAATTGGTTAACCATGGTCATGTTCTTGTTGATGGTAAAAAAGTTGACATCGCTTCTTACGCACTGAAACCAGGACAAGTGGTTTCAGTAAGAGAAAAATCAAGAAACTTGGAAATCGTTAAAGAAGCTGTAGAAATCACCAACTTTATTCCTGAATACTTAACTTTTGATGCTGATAAATTAGAAGGATCATTAGTAAGATTACCGGAAAGAAGTGAACTACATCCAGAAATTAACGAACAACTTATTGTTGAGTACTACAGCAGATAATCTCTTTGTCAAAGGAACTCAATACCATTTAAACCTACTCAGTTACTTTTGAGTAGGTTTTTTATTAACTATAAATAGAATTTGATTAGTTTTCTAAATTTTATAATTCTCCAATCTAATAGTCATATTCAATACAAACTATGCCTTTTTCATTATTATCATCTATAATTTCAAGTACATCATCGTCAATCAGTTGTCTTAATATATCGGCATTATCTCTATCAATCTTAAAAACAATTTTCTTTATTTTCTTTATACCGTTGGGATGAATAAAATTTATGGGTTTCGGATCTATACTAAAATAACTCATTAAAAATGGAAAATCCACTCCTTCCGGGAAGAAACATCTATATTGTAAAATTCTACCTTTTGTATCAATTCTTTTAAGGTTATTAAATAATATTCCTTTTATACCTTTCTTTTTTAAAAACTCAACTTCTTCGTCTAAACTGCCAAAATCTTTCTCTATGCAAAAGCCGCATAGCCCCTCATCACAGGTATCCCAGTAATGAAATCTTTCCATTTTTTTACTTACACCGAATAATCTACTTAACAGTTTTACTATTTTAGGAATTCCCGTATTTTGCAATAATTCAATATAAGCCCCTTCGCTAAAATATATCAAAGCATTAATAGGATTTTCTTTTCTGCCATATTCAACTTCAAACCCTTTATTTCTCCATTCCTCAACAGCAACTTGTAAATTATTTACTTTATATATTATATGTCCACTTCTCATAATTCATCTCCATAAAACTTAATTTATTTCCTAAATATTTGCTAATATTATATCATTCTTAAATCTTTTTTTCTACTATCAAAAAATTTACTTATCCACAATGAGTTTATTAATTTTTAATATTTACAAAACTGTCATAACTGCTATTGCATTTCTTAATATTATATTAATGATAAATTCTTTTCTATATTCATAATTTAACGCTTTTAATAATTTTTTATCCCCTTATAAAGAAAATCAGTAGATCATAAAAATCTACCGATTATCTATTTTTAATATCTTTTGTTACAACATCTTCTCCAAACCATTTCTTCGAAATATCTTGGAATTTTTTTTCTTGATATAATTTTTTAAAAGCTGAATTTATTTTTTCAACAAGCATTTTATCCGCTTTCCTTGCTCCGACAGAAAATGATTCACTCTCAAAACCTGCACTAAATATATTATATTCTGATAATTTATTTTGTTGTTTTAAATAATAATTTGCATAAACTCTATCAATTAATAATGCTTCTATACGTTCATTCTCCAAATCTATTATTGCCTCGTTAAAACTCTCATATTGTGTCGCATCATTACCTTTTACAAAATCTTTTAGAACTTTTGGCTCTGCATTAAAAACATCGTAACCGGAAGACCCATTCTGTGCTCCGAGAACTTTTTCTTTTAATTCACTTACCTTTGTTATTCCGGAAGTTTTTTTTGTTACAATCACCTGTTCATTAATCATGTAATCATCTGTAAATAAAACATTTTGTTCTCGCTCTTTTGTTCTTGAATAACCATTCCATATTAAATCAATATTACCGTTTTTTAATTCTGTTTCTTTTAAATCCCAATTAATAGCTTGCCACTCTACATTAATTCCATATTCAGCAAAAACAGCATTTGCCAGATCAATATCAAAACCGATATTTGCACCGCTTTTGTCTTGAAATCCCATTGGCACAAAAGTATTATCAAAACCAATTACTATTTTTTTAGAATTTTCAAAATCTTTCCAATTATCATTTTTAGGCTTATTCGCTCCACCACTAGCACAACCCGTTAACAATATAAAAGTAGAGATTATATAAAGTATAATTTTTATTTTTTTCATATTTTTATCACCTTACTTAGCTTCTATTTTCAAAATACTATCAGCAATGTTTTCGGCAAATTTCAAATCATGGGTTACCACTATTTGAGTAATTCCTAATTCTCTATTTTTTAAAATCAGTTTTTCAACCTCCAAACGCAATTCAGGATCTAAGGCACTCGTCGGTTCATCATAACCGATTATTTTAGGCTCAATCATCATTGCACGTGCCAAAGCCACACGTTGTTTTTGACCACCTGACAATGAATGTGGATACGAATTTATTTGTTTACTAAGACCCAACTTTTCTAGCAACTCTTTAGCTTTTTTCTTTGCTGTTTCTTTTGACATATTCAACGTTTTTATAGGGGATAAAGTTAAGTTATCTATTACCGTCAAATGTGGAAATAGTTGAAAATCTTGAAAAACGAATCCTAATAAATTTCTCTTTTCTAACTCATTAAGTGGTAAATTTTCATCATTATAGATAATTTCACCTGAGTCAATAGTTTCTAATCCTGCCAACATTCTTAAAAGTGTAGTCTTTCCTCCACCGGATGGACCAACAATAGCTAAAATTTTTCCATCTTCTACTGTTAAATTCAAATTAGAAATAATTTGTCTATCGTTATACGTTTTACATATATTTTTTAATTCTAACATAATTTAACTCCTATCATAATTATATTTATTTTCCACATGTTTTGAAACCAATGTTACTATTCCGATCAAAATTAAGTAGATAGCACCGGCTACAAACATCGGTGTTAAACTGGCATCCCTGTTAGCTGCTGTTCTGCTCGCTAATATTAAATCGCTTATTCCTAAAGCGTAAACTAAAGATGTATCTTTTACTAAACTCATAATCTCATTAAAAACACTAGGCAAAACAATTTTTATTACCTGCGGTAAAATTATAAAACGAATCGTTTGTAAATTAGTAAATTTTAACACCTTAGCTGCCTCATATTGCCCCTTTGGTACAGAATTTATACCACCACGAAAAATTTCCGCAAAATAAGCCGCATAATTTAGTGTAAATGCAATAATAGCAGCCGGTAGCCTTTCAAAACGAATACCTACATTTGGCAAAACATAATAAATAAAAATTAATTGTAATAATAACGGCGTTCACCTCATAATCCAAATATAAATGCTAATAATAAAGTTTACTATCTTTATATTAAACTGCATTATAAAAGAAACAATAATTCCTAGTGGAATTGATAAAATAAGAACTAAGAGAAATACTTCTATTGTAATCAATGCACCATTCAACAAACTAGGAAATATTTCTATTAAATATTCCATAATAACCTCCTATAATAACTTTATCATACAACTGTATATAGCAAACTTCTCTCTCCAATTTTCTGAAAACTTGTTATAATTGTACCAAAAATATATGTTAATTTCAATAATAATGTTCAAATAATAAAAAAAGAACGTCTTAAGACGCTCCAAAATTTATTTATTTAATTTTGATTCATGAAATTTTTTCATAATTCCTTCTTTTGATAACAAACTTCTTACTGTATCAGAAGGTTGTGCACCATTACCTAACCATTTTAACGCTAATTCTTCGTCAATTTTAACTTCTGCCGGATCTTTTACAGCATTGTAAGTACCGATAGTTTCAATAGAACGACCATCACGTGGAGATCTTGAATCAGCAACAACGATACGGTAAAAAGGTGATTTCTTAGCACCTAATCTTTTTAAACGGATTTTTACTGCCATGTTTGTACTCCTTATGTTTCAACTTTTTATTAATTTAATGTGTGTGTTTATGAAGTGTTTTAATGAAAAAGTTGAATCTTTTTGCTAAGGTTTCTAAGCTAGTAACTATTCTAACATTATAAAAAAAGAAAGTCAAGACTTTTTCAAAAAAAGTGTAAACTTTTTTTGTTGACATAGATATTATCCTTATAAACTTGACATATAGCGTTTTTTAAATTTAATGTCAAGTTCTTATATTTTATTTTACAATTATTTTGAAAATTCCCACATTGCTACTATTTCTGTTTTCAACTCGTCATAACTCCATATTTTTAATGTTCTTGTGTAACTATTCGGATCATTAATTATATAATTATCATCTTTATCTTTTGCTACAACTAGAATAATATGACCGACAGTTGTAAATTTCCCCGGTTTTACCGACATAATTATTGGATTCCCCCGTTTTAATACTTTATCTATATCCTCTTTACTTAAAGATACTTGATTAGATTTTAGCCCATATTCTTTTGCAATAAAATCAAAAAAATTCCAGCTGGTTCCATGTGATGTAAAATAACCATTTTTATTTTCTATTTCTGCAATCTTTCTTGGAGTAATAGTTTTATCATTTAATAATCCGCCAATCGCCATTGCAACACTCGTCGGTCCACATCCCCCGATCGCAACATCTATATCTCCCAGCTCATCATACGCCCATCTCCTATCCCACTGAATATAATAAGGGTATTTTCTTTTTAATTCTGCTGTTTCCCCATATTCAAATGGTATACGTTCTCCGGTTAAATACCCTAGTATATACTGTGTAGTATCTTTATTGTTTGCCAGCAACTTCTGTTGTGCCTCCGGCAGTTCATGTTTTCTGGTATAAATTAGTTGACCTACTAAATTGTTATTACTATTTCCCAATAAATTTCGGTTAATTTCATCTTCAGTTACTATAAAAGGATTAGGTTGTGCAACTCCACGTATTCCATCTCTTATTTTAATAGTTTTTTTATTCACTAAAGTCGTTTTTTTGCTGCTACCAAAAAATAATTCCGATAGTGAGTTTTTTGAAAAATATAAAAATAACATCCCACAAACTAAAATTATTCCAATTAGCACTTTTATAAATTTTTTCATTTAGTACCCTTTCTCAATTAATTTGTTTTTAAAATCAAAACTATTCCTATCAAAATCACTATACAATAACCTATTAAACTGTAAGAATCAGGAAATTCCCCTAAAAAAATAATACCCAATATACCTGCGAATAAAACTTGTGAATAATCAAAAACTGCAATGTTTTTTGCCGGTGCAAATCTATATGCAAATGTAACTCCAAATTGTCCGATAGAAGCACTAATACCCGCAAAAAGTAACATACTAATTTGATATATTGACATTTCATGATAATCAAAAATTAAATAAGGCAGTAGCATTAAGGTAGATGTAACTGAAAAAAACAAAATAATAAATTCTCCTGAAATCTTTTTCAAACCTAAATATCTAACACATGTATATGCTACTCCTGTTCCTAATGCCGACATCAATGCTGCAGCAGCTCCTTTACTTATTAAACCGTTTATATTAGGTTTAATAACAAATAATATTCCTATAAATGCAATAACAATGGCACCCACTTGAAATTTTGTCATTCTCTCTTTAAAAACAAAATATGATAATATTAAAATAATGAATGGTGAAAGTTTTTGTATAATTGATGCATCTGCCAAATTTATGTGACTAATAGCATAAAAATTAAAAATTAAGCCGATAGTCCCAAAAATAGCCCTTACGATTAAGGTGGACCATTCAATTTTATTGGCAGGTAATCTTAATTTTCTCCTATGTTTCATTAATGGAAATATTGTTATAAATGCAGCTATTAAGTTTCTAAAAAAAGCTTTTTGCATTGATGGCAGATTCCCTGATAATTTAACAAACAATGCCATCAACGCAAATCCAAAGCCTGCCATAACTATACAAAATATCCCCATTAAAATATTACTTCTACATTTCACTATTAAACAACTCCAATATACAAAAAATTTGTTCAATTGTCTTTTCAATATTTTTAGTTGCTATTTTTTTATCTAACGCTTCTCGTATTGAAATAACCCCTCGTTGAATAGTAAAACTTGCATCAATCAATTTTTTATTATTTTCTGAAAGTTGTTCCAACTCATCATCTTCAATACTGCCCGCTAAAAATATCACCTTTTTATTATTTTTTTTCGCAATTTTTGCTAATTCTATCGGTGCTTTTCCCATAAAACTTTGTTTATCTAAACAGCCTTCGCCCGTTATTAAAATGTCAATATCCTTGATTTTATTTTCTATATCCAAATAACTAATCATATATTCAGAACCTTTAAACATTTTTGAATTGGTAAAATTCAAAAAAGCATATGCCAATCCTCCGGCAGCTCCACTTCCTTTAATTATTGAAAAGTCTTTTTTATATTTATCGTAAACTATTTCAGAAAAATTCTTAACATAATCATCAACAATAGAAAAATCTTTTTTATCCAAACCTTTTTGCCCACCAAAAATATATGTTGCTCCATTTTTTCCATACAAAGGATTTTCTACATCACATATTAAATTAAACTTAGCATATTTTAAATACTTACTTACCATAGTATCATCTATTTTTACGATATTTTTTAATTCTGAAATTCCTCTTACGCAAAGATTATTATTTTCATCATAAAATTTAATACCAAGTGCGGCTAACATTCCTATACCGCAATCATTTGTTGCACTGCCACCAAGACCTATAGTAAAGGTTTTTATTCCTTCGTATAACAACGTATTTATCAAAATTCCTAAACCGTAGGTAGTTGTTTTATACGGATTGCATTCTTCTTTACTTAAATTTCTAATGCCGATTATCTCTGCAACTTCTATAACAGCTTCTTTAGTATCATGATTTACTAAGTATTTAACTTCAGTTTTTTCTCCGATTGCATTAACTGTAGTAAAAGTTTTTTTATCAAAATTTTCAAAAATATCTAAAAATCCGTCACCACCGTCAGCAACAACTTCTTTTACTATATCTATTTTTTTATTAGCATTCTTAATTGTTTTTTCTATTACTAAAGAAAGTTCTTTTGATGTTAAGCAACCTTTGAATTCATTCATCGCTATCATAACTTTCATTTTTATCTGCCCCTTAATATATACTTTCTTATATTCTAACATTAATTTTTCTCTTTTTAAAGTAGATACATTTTAAAATACATTATCTTAAACAATTAAAAACGTTAAAATTTTTAATATTACTTCGTATATAGCTTTACCATACGTTTATTACAAATTTAAAATTAATCAATTACTTTCTCAAGGTATTCCACTTTGTTTTATAACTTATCATATAAAAAATACGGAAGTTCACCCTAAACTTCCGTATTTTTTGTTCTATTACTTTCTACCAATAAGCAATCCACTTTGAATATAATCTTTCATTTCCTTACCATATCTCCATTTTTCAGCATATTCATCAGTAACATCAGAGTTTATGATTTGAAATTTTTTAAAGCCGGCTTTTTGTATTATTTTTATCATCTCTTCTTCCAGAAGAGCACCCGCAACTCAAGTACAGTGCATTTTTTGTGAATTTTTCCATTCTATTGGTAAATCTTTTTTTAATAATATATCCGAAATAACAAACATTCCTTCATCATTTAAGATACGATATATTTCATTATAAACTTTTTGCTTATCAGGTTCTAAATTTATTACACAGTTGCTTATTACCCTATCTACCATCTTATCTTTCAACGGAATATTGATCAATTCACCTTTTATAAATTCTATATTTTTTAATCCTTTTTTATCACGAACACTTTTTGCTTTTTCCAACATAGAATCCAATCTGTCTAAACCATATAATGTTCCTGCTTTAGGATATTTCATTCTGGAAATAAAAATATCCATTCCGGCTCCGCAACCTAAATCTATTAAACTTTGACCTTCTTTCAACTTCAAATATTGAATAGGATTCCCACAAGAAAGTCCCATATTTATTTCATCAGGAAACTCGTTTATTATTTTTTCATCATACCCCAGAGATTTACTCAAATCTTTTGGATTAATTTTTGTCTTTTTTTTATTCTTTGAGATATTATCATAGAATGAATCTACTGATAATCTTATTTTTAAATTCTTTTGTTCTGACATATTATCCCTTCCTATATTTTGAATGTTATTTTTCCCGTCTTAAAAGATAATCTGCAAGTTGCTCCAAATTATTATTTTCTAATTTTTTGGCAATATTTTTTGCATTTTGGGTATGTTTTAATAAGAACTGCTCACACTCTGCTATTCCATAAAAACTCAGATAAGTAATCATATTTTCATCACTTGGAAGTTTACCAATTTTTTTAAAATCTCCGTAATAATCTAATATATCATCTTTAATTTGGTATGCAATTCCTAATTCTTTGCCAAAATCTTTTATTAATTCATAATCACTTTTTTTCTCAGCTATTAATGCTGCAAAATCTAGCGGTAATTCTATTAATTTCCCTGTTTTTAAACTATGCATATTACGAAGATAATTTGCATCAACATTAAAATTTTTTTGTTTAACATCGTAAATTTGGCCGGCAATCATACCCATAGCTCCTGAATAATTTGCCAATTGTTTTATCAACCTTATTTTTAATTTACTATCTACTTCACATTCTGAAAGCACTTCAAAAGCTAATGTTAACATGGCATCTCCAGTTAAAACCGCAACATCTACCCCATGAACTTTATGATTTGTAAGTTTTCCCCAACGATAATCGTCATTATCCATCTCCGGTAAATCATCATGAACCAACGAATAAGTATGTACTAATTCTATAGCAAGTGCTACGTCAAAGTATTTATTATAATTCACTTTATAATAATCTAATAAATATAAAAATGACAATGGACGAATTTTTTTACCGTCATTTATTAAAGAATAAATAATAGATTCCTTTAAAGGAAGTGGAATATCTAAAGCCTTTATATATTCTCTGGAAAAATCATTTAATTTAGGTCTATGTACTTGGGTAAATAATTCAAAGTTATTCATTATCTTTAAAATCCTTAACTATTTTTTCAACTTCTTTTTCAGCATTTTCTATAATTTGATTACAATTTTTTATAATTTCAATACCTGCTTTATATTGTTCCAGTGAATCTTCCAATGACAAATTTCCACTTTCTAAATTAACTACTATTTTTTCTAATTGAGCTAAATTAGATTCAAAATTTTCTTTTTTCATTTACTTAACTCCTTCTTTTAATACTTCTTTTACTTCACAGGTAAAAACTCCATCCAACAACTGCACCGTTGGATTATCTTTCGGCTTTATTTCTTTAACAGAAGTTACTTTTTTATCTTCTAAAAATGTGATTGAATAACCTTTTTTCATAATATTAATAGGTGAATTTGCTTCTAAGTGTTCAATAGTTTTTGCAAAATTTTCTTTATATTTTTCCAAAATATCTATATCTAAAAATTCTTCTTTTTTATAAAAAAAATCTATTTTTTTTTCTTTTATACCAGCACTAAGAATACGCTGTAAATTTTTTTCTGTCGTTTCTAAATTTCTTTTATACTCTAAGTATATATTAAGATAATTTTTTATATATGGATTCTCTTTATTTTTTATTATACACGCCTTACTACTTTCCAAGATAAATTTTATTCTGTTGTTTAATTTATCTAAATTAAACTTAAGTTTATTTTTTATATCTTCAATATTTGGAGTAACTATCTCCGCCGCTGCTGTCGGAGTCGAAGCTCTCATATCAGAAACAAAATCTGCTAATGTAGTATCGGTTTCATGACCTACTCCGGTTACTATCGGTGTATTACAATTAAAAATAGCTCTAACTACTTCTTCAGTATTAAAACTCCACAAATCTTCTATTGAACCTCCACCACGTGCTAAAATAATTACATCATTATCTCCATTATCTGCCAATTTCATATTTTTAACTATATCTTGAACGGAATTTTCACCTTGAACAAGCGTTGAATATAAATTAATATTAGCTAATGGAAAACGTCGCATTATCGTTCTTTTTATATCTTGAATAGCTGCACCCGTTTCTGCCGTAACAACTCCTATATTTTCACTTAGTTTCGGTATCTGTTTTTTATATAACGAAGAGAAAAGACCCTCTTTATCTAATTTTTCTTTTAATTCTAAAAATTTTTGATAAAGCTCTCCTATACGGTCTTTTTTCATATCAATAACTAATAAATTATGTTCTCCCCTTGGAAAATAATAATTTATTTTTGATTTAATAAGAACCGTATCGCCATCTTTAAACTCAAAATTTTTTGTACCAAACCAGACAGCTTCTATTCTGGTGTTTTCATCTTTTATCGAAAAATATATATTATTATTGTTATGTATTTTAAAATTAGAGATTTCTCCTTTTATATAGATTTTTCCCAAGTATGGATCTAGGAGAAATTTTCTTTCTATGTATTTATTTAAGGCTGTGACTGTTAAATACGTTCTCTCTTTCATTTGAATACCCCTTATTTCGTACTATTTTCCACTACACCTTTTAAAACACCATTTATAAATTTATAACTTTCATCTTTTTCACTATATTTTTTGGATAACTCAACCGCTTCATTTATAGAAACTTTGTATGGAATTTCACTATATAGAATTTCGTAAGTAGCTATACGAAGTATTTGTCTATCCATTTTTGATAATCGTTCTAATTTCCAATCTTTTAAATTTGAACTTATAACGCCATCTATTTCATCTATGTTCATCAATATTTGTGCTAAAGTTTCATTTACATATTTACTTCCTGAAATTTCTTCATTTTCCAATTCTAATAACTCTTTAAAATTTAAATCTGTTTTTTCTACCTGAAATAAGATTTTAAAAACAGCTTCTCTTAATTCATGTCTACTCTTCATTTTTTCTCCTACTAAAAATCTATTCCTAAAATATTTACATTGACACTTTTTGTATTGATTTCAGTCATATTGAAAATTGAGTTTTTTACATTTTCTTGAATTTTTCTGGCAACTTTCGTTACTGAAAAACCAGATTTTAAATTACAATAGACATCTATAATTAATTCTTCACCGGAAAATTCCAAATCTACACCTTTTGAATATATTTTTTTACCTAATAATTTTGACACTCCTTCTACTTCGGTAGTTGCTATATTAGCAATTACCGTTAAAGCATGTGGATTAATTTCTACAGTTCCCAATTTTTTATTTTCCATGGAATTATCCTCCTAATCATATAATAGTTTGTTTACTTAAAGACAAAATAATTCTTATAATAAGTTTTATTATATCATATTTTCAAAGAAAAAAGATAGCAATAGCTACCTTTTATCTTTAATGCTCTTTTAAATGTTTTTAAGCAATTCTTCAAATGCGTTATCAATATTATCTTTATTTTTTGCCCCTGCTTGCGCCATGTTAGGTCTACCCCCACCACGACCATCGCACATTGTTGCTAATACATTTACTAGTTTTCCTGCATTATAACTTTTAGTTAAGTTATTATCCACAGCAACTACAAAATTTACTTTATCATCATTAATGGAAGCAAATGCAATTATATAATTTTCTAATTTTGTCTTAGCATTATCAACTAACTGTTTCAAATGATTCATATTATCCGATTCTACTACAGCAGTTAAAACATTTATATTATTTACGACTTTCACATCGTTTACTAAATTATTTAATTCTGCGTTAGCAATTTTTTGTTGTAAACTTTCTTTTTCTTTGGATAGTTTCTTAATTTCTGTTTGTAAGTGTGAAACTTTTTCTACAACATTATTTGCATTACCTTTAACAAGTTTTTCTACAGCGTGCAATGTACGTTCTTGTTCTTTTTGATATTTATAAGCTGCTTTTCCCGTTAACGCTTCAATACGTCGTACTCCGGCTGCTACTCCTGATTCAGAAATAATTTTGAAAATTCCTATTTCTGCACTATTTGCATTATGTGTACCACCACATAACTCAATAGAATAATCACCTATTGATACTACCCTTACTACATCACCATATTTTTCTCCAAATAATGCTTGTGCACCAAGTTTTTTTGCTTCTGCAATCGGCATTTCTTCCGTTTTAATTTCAAGTGAATTCCAAATTTGTTTGTTTACTTCTTCTTCCACCTGCTCAATTTCTTCTTTTGTTAATGGAGCAAAATGAGTAATATCAAAACGTAATTTTTCATCTGTTACCAATGAACCTGCTTGTTTAATATGAGAACCTACTTTTTGTCTTAATGCTTCATTTAATAAGTGTGTTCCTGTATGATTTTTTTCAATATTTAGTCTATATTCTCTATCAACTTCCAATGTATATTTATCGCCGACAACTAATTCGCCCTCTATAACTTTTATAAAGTGAATATGACGTTTATCCGGTAGTTTTTTTACATCAAGTACATTTGCTTTGACATTTTGTGAAAAAATGATACCATGATCGGCAACTTGTCCACCACTTTCTGCATAAAATGGTGTTTTGTCAAATACTACTTTCACAACTTCAGAACCTCGGTAAGAATTTAACACATTTTCTTCTTTATCAACTATTGCCAATAACGATGCGTTTTTCTCCGCTAATTGTGTATAACCGACAAATTCACTATCTCCAATAATTTTACTGTACAGATCAGTTTGAACCTGCATTGAAGAATCCTCTTGGCGAGATGCACGAGCACGTTCTTTTTGTTTTTCCATTTCTTCGTTGAAACCATCTAAATCTACAGTTAAGCCGTACTCTTCGGCATATTCTTGTGTTAATTCAATAGGAAATCCAAATGTATCATATAATTTAAACGCATCATTTCCTGAAATGATTTTCGTCGTATTTTTTACTTCTTCTACAATTGTTTCTAAGATTGCTTCGCCTTCATTTAATGTTTCATGGAAACGATCTTCTTCTTTTAATATGACATCTTTGACAAAATTAGCTGATTCTTTAACATTCGGGTAATAATCAACCATAATATCTGCAACAACGTCAGTCAACTTATACATAAATGAGGTATTCAATTCTAAAACTTTTGCATAACGAACCGCACGACGCAGTAATCGTCTTAATATATAACCACGTCCCTCATTTGACGGCAACGCCCCATCAGCTATTGCAAATACCACCGTTCTAATATGATCGGCAATCACTTTAAATGCAACATCTTGTTCAACAGACGCACCATATTTTATACCCGATAATTTTTCTATTTCACGCATAATCGGCATAAATAAATCCGTATCAAAGTTAGTCGGCACATCTTGTAATACTGAAACTATACGTTCCAATCCCATACCGGTATCGATATTTTTTGCAGGTAATTCTGTATATGTACCATCGGCATTGTGATTATATTGGCTAAATACTACATTCCAAACTTCAAGATAACGTTCATTTTCCCCACCGGGATACATCTCTTCTTTCGGTGATGTTGTATCGATATCTTCTCCTCGATCATAAAAAATCTCCGTATTTGGTCCGGACGGACCTTCTCCAATATCCCAGAAATTTCCTTCAATACGAATAATTCGTTCTTCAGGCAAACCAATATCGTTTTTCCAAATATCATATGCTTCCATATCTTCGGGATGAATAGTTACAGATAATTTTTCTTTTTCGAGTGCTAACCATTTTTCAGCTGTTAAAAACTCCCACGCCCATTCAATAGCTTCTTTTTTAAAATAATCACCAATTGAAAAATTTCCCAACATTTCAAAAAATGTATGATGACGTGCTGTTTTTCCAACATTTTCAATATCGTTAGTTCTTATAGATTTTTGTGAATTTACTATTTTTGGATTTTCCGGAATTTCACGTCCATCAAAATACTTTTTCAATGTTGCTACACCTGAGTTAATCCATAATAAAGACGGGTCATCTATCGGTACGAGTGAAGCACTCGGTTCTATCTTATGATTTTTTTCTACGAAAAAATCTAAAAACATTCTTCTTGTTTGTGATGATGTCAGTTGTTTCATTGCTGTTCTCCTTTCGATATTGTAAAATAACAACTAAAAAATGTCCCTTGTGTAAAATTACACAAGGGACGACTATAATCGTGTTACCACCCTATTTCGAGCATAAAACTCCTCATAGTTTTTATAACGGCTTTAATGCCATGAAGCTGTTAAATAGGTAGCATAAAAGTACATTATAAACCTTTTTCACCGACAGGTTTTCTCTTATAATAATGTGAATTACTTTTAATTCCTACACTTCATCATTGTATTAACTATCATTATAAACAGTTATCAAATATTTGTCAATAGGTTTATTTTGAATTTCTAATTTCCATAATAGCCTTTTTTTTCCAAAGTTTCATATTTTGTTTAAGAGTGCTGAACCCATAAACAAAATTAAGTGTATCTAAACTGTTAATTTCTTTTTTATTATTGTTCTGAGTTTTTTGTTTAAAATTTAAAGTAGCATTTATTTTATTATCTCTTATTGATAAAACTTTTACATCTAAAACTTCTCCAACTTTTAAATAACTTCCAATATCAAAAATAAAACAGTTGGTAATTTCTGAAATATGAATTAATCCGGCTTGACCGTTTTTGGTTTCAAAAAAGGCACCATAAGGTTTTACCGCTGTAACCTTTACCTTTATTATATCTCCTTGTTGTATTTCTCTATAACTCATTTTTTATTCTATCTACCACTTTTTCCACTGTAAAGCCATATTCTTCAATTACTTTATTTGCCGGAGCGGAAGCGCCAAATTTATCAATTCCGATAGCAAGTCCATCCAGTCCTATATATTTATACCACAAAGCTGTACTACCCATCTCTAAAGATATTCGTCTTCTTATATTAAATGGTAATAAATTTTCTTTATATTCTTTTGATTGTTCTTCAAATAATTCCATTGACGGCATACTTATAACACGTGATTTTACACCATCATTTTCCAGTGTTTTCGCTACATCAATTGCAAGTGCTACTTCTGAACCGGTTGCGATTATAATAGTATCAAAATCATTCGAAGTTTCATAAACAGTATAAGCGCCTTTTTCTACTTTTTCAAATGAGGTATTTTCTAATACCGGCAAACTTTGACGTGTTAATACTAATGATGTCGGTTTTGTATTTATTTTTTGCGATAAATACCATGCTGCTTGTGTTTCAACAGCATCTGCAGGTCTAAACACATAAGAATTTGGAATTGTTCTTAATGATGACAGATGTTCAATAGGTTCATGTGTCGGACCGTCTTCACCAACCGCTATACTATCATGGGTAAATACATATGTAACAGGTAAATTTTGAAGAGCGGATAAACGTAATGCTGCTTTTAGATAATCTGAAAATACGAAGAATGTACCGCCAAAAACACGTACTCCCCCATGTAATGTTAAACCGTTAAGAACCGTAGCCATTGCAAATTCACGTACACCGAATTGAATATTACGTGCTGTTCTATTAATATTATCTTGCAATTCTTCCCCTTTAATAAATGTCATATTAGAGTGAGAAAGATCGGCTGAACCTCCAAAAAATGTCGGAAGCACAGCTGCTATACTATTAATTGCATCTTGTGATGAATTACGAGTAGCTTGAGCTTCTCCTACATTTTTAAAATTAAAACTTTCTTTAGAAAGATGTTTAATATCCTTTCTTAATAATACTTCTTCTAATTCAGCTGCTAATTCTGGGAATTTTTCCTTATATTCATTATATAATTTTTCCCATTTACTATTCGCAGTTTCTCCACGTTCTGCAACATTAACTTTAAAATCTTCATATACTTCTTCCGGAATTTCAAAAGGTGCATATTTCCAATCAATTTTTTTTCTAAATAATGTTGTTTCCTCTTCGCCTAACGGTGCACCGTGGACACCGTTTGTTCCTTGTTTATTAGGAGATCCGGCACCAATTATGGTTTTCACCTCAATCAAGGTCGGTTTATCTGATTGTTTTGCTCTTTCAATAGCGTTACTTATAGCTACAACATCTTCACCATTTTCTACCAATAGCGTATTCCAACCATAAGATTCATATCTGGCACGAACATTCTCAGAAAATGCGTCTTTAGTTTCTCCATCTAAACAAATATCATTTGAATCATAAAGAACCACTAATTTATTTAATTTTTGTACTGCAGCAAAACTTGATGCTTCTGATGCAACACCTTCCATAATATCACCGTCACCACAAATTACATAAGTATAATGGTCAAAAATATCAAAACCTTCTTTATTGTATTTAGCTGCCAAATAACGTTCAGCCAGTGCCATACCAACAGCAGTAGAAATCCCTTGCCCTAGTGGTCCGGTGGTAGCGTCAACGCCTTTAGTATGACTAAATTCCGGATGCCCCGGAGTTTTTGAATTCCACTGACGGAAATTTTTTATCTCTTCTATGCTTACATCTTCAAAACCTGAAAGATGTAATAATGCGTATAACAACATTGACCCATGACCTGCTGATAAAACAAATCTATCTCTATTAATCCATTCCGGCACAGCAGGATTTACTCTCAAATGTTTAGTAAATAATGAATACGCCATTGGTGCAGCACCCATTACAATACCCGGATGCCCCGATTTAGCTTTATTAATTGCATCAACTCCTAATACTTTTATTGCGTTGATTGATTGTTGTGACATACAATATCCTCCTAAATTATAATTCTGTTCTTCCTGAAATTGCCCTTGATAAAGTAACTTCATCAACATACTCAATATCGCTTCCAAAGGAAATTCCTTGAGCTATTCTTGTAACTTTTATACCTGTATTTTTTAAATAACGTGAAATAAAACTAGCTGTCCCTTCCCCATCGGGTGATGAGTTTGTCGCTAAAATTATTTCTTTTACCGCCGGATTCTTTGCTCTTTCAAATAACGATTTAATATTAATATCCATAGGGCCTATCCCATCCATAGGAGATATAAGACCATCTAAAACGTGATATAATCCTTTGTATTGTTGCATATTTTCCATAGCCACTAAATCATTGTCTGTAGCTACTACACAAATTATTGATTCATCTCTTGATTTATCACAACAAATATCACACACTTTTGTTTCACTAAGCCTATGACAAATTTCACAGTTTGTTAAATTTTTTTTTAGATTTACAAGAGATTCTGAAAAACTCTCTATATCATCATCATGCATTTTTAATGTGTGAAAAGCAAGTCTTACAGCTGTTTTTCTACCAATTCCCGGTAGCATTGCATAACTATCTATTAAGTCTAATATTGGTTTTGGATATTGCATTAGACTATAAACCCGGAATATTTAAACCGTTAGTAAATTTACCCAGCGTTTCTTCTTTTAATTGTGTAGATTTTTCCAATGCATCATTTACAGCTGTTAACACTAAATCTTGCAACATTTCAATATCTTCCGGATCCACTACCTCTTCTTTTATTTTTATATCCAAAATTTTACCGTCACCGTTAGCTGTGACTGTTATCATTCCGCCTGATACTGTACCTTCTACAGTTTGCTCCTTTAATCCCTCTTGGGCTGCCAACATATCTTTTTGCATTTTTTGCATTTTACGCATCATCTGTTGCATATTTCCCATTCCACGCATATTATTTCCTCCTAATATTAATATAATATAATTTTATTTAAAATAATCTAACTTGTCAATATTTTTCAGTTTTTAAAAATATTTAATTTTATTTTCTGTAACATTTATTTTTCTATAATGATATCCGAAAACAATTCCTCTATTTTTGAAGTTTTTTCTGTATTTTCTAATGTGACTTCTACTAACTTTTGTTCTGTAATATTATCCTCATTTTTTAAACTTTGATATTGATTAGCTTGAAGAGCATATATTGTATACTCCACTCCAATGTAATGTTTAAATAGCTCTTCTAAATATTTTTTATACTTTGTACTTTGGGTCAGTCTGATCATACTGTCAACTTCATTAAACACAAGCAGACCTCCCGTTTTGGAAGATGCAATAAGTGTACTTGATTTGAATACTTTTCGCATTTCTACCACTTGAAAATTATTTGTACTTAAATTTTCATCCATAATTTTATTAAATACATTAGCTGCATAACTGGTAAAATTATCATTAGCATCAGCTAATAATTTCTTAATCTTCATCTTATCTTTTATTACTACTTCTTTTGGCGAGTTATCTTGTAAAGTAATATTTTCCTGTGAAATTTCCTTGTCTTCTACTAACATATTATTTTCAGTTTTATTAAAATTTATATTCAGTAGTTTATCTTCCAACTGTTTAACTCTATTTTCTAAATTTGTTATCTCGGTAGTTGAAATATTTTGAGAGGGATTAAAATTACTATCAGTTGAAAAAATTTCTTTTGAACAAATTTTTACAATACAAATTTGCATATAACTAACGTGCTCTGTTGAAAATCTAATAAATTGTTCAGTTTCTGATAATATTTGAATTATTCTATAGAAATAATCAAACGGAACTGTTTCAATTTCTTTTGATATTATATCAACAGCATATCCTGTGTAATCAGTATTTTTTAAATTCTTATATACAATAACATCTCTCGTAATATTTATTAAATCATTTAATATTAATTTAGTATCTTTAGCTTGATTTAAAAAATCATTATACATCAATAAGGATTTTGTCACATCACCACTAAGAAGTAATTTATAAAATTCAAGAATAGTTTCTTCACTAAGCGATGAAGTTACGTCTAATATATTCTCTAATGTTATTTTATCAGCATAGTTAGACACTTGATCTAAAATACTAATTGCATCTCGCAAACCACCTTTAGCTAAGTTAGAAATTTTAGTTACCGCTTCATCTTCAATATCAAGATTTTCTTGATTAGCAATATGAATTAATCTATCTTTCAACTGTTTTGTTGTTAAATTTTTAAACTCAAAACGTTGACAACGAGAGAGGATTGTTGCAGGTATTTTATGAATTTCTGTTGTTGCTAAAATAAATATAACATGTGCGGGCGGTTCTTCCAGTGTTTTTAACAAAGCATTAAATGCTGCCGTTGTTAACATGTGAACCTCATCTACAATATATATTTTATATTTTCCTTCTGACGGTAAAAATTTTATAGCTTCTTTTATATCACGAATCTCATCAACACCATTATTACTTGCTGCATCTATTTCAATTATATCAACATTTTCTTTTTGATAAATATCATTTTTATTAACAACGTTGGCAAAAATTTTAGCAATGGATGTTTTGCCGGTCCCACGTGGTCCATAAAATAAATAGGCATGGCTAATTTGATTTTTTTCTATTGCATTTTTCAAAACAGAAACAATCTGATTTTGACCGACTATATCATCAAAGTTTTGCGGTCTGTACTTTCTATATAATGCCTGAAACATATAAACCTCCTATATTAATTTGACTATCTTATTATATCATAATTTAATAATAACATATAGGGATAAAATATTTTTCATCAACAACAAAAATCCATACATATAACTTATATAAAGACTTCTAAAATAAATTTATACATAAAATTATGCTGATTTATTATTAAAATATTTTTAACAATAAATCAGCCACTTTACACATTACTTAATTTTATAATATTTTTGAGAAAAATTCTTTTGTTCTATCTTGTTTAGGATTATCAAAAATTTCTGATGGTGTTCCTTCTTCAAGAACTATTCCATCATCCATAAAAATTATTTTATCTGCAACCTCTTTTGCAAAATTCATTTCATGAGTAACAATTACCATTGTTAATCCTTCTTCAGATAATTCTTTAATAACATCAAGAACTTCCTTAACCATCTCCGGATCTAACGCACTTGTCGGTTCATCAAACAACAAAACCTCCGGAGAATTCGCCAAGGCACGAGCTATCGCCACACGCTGTTTTTGCCCACCTGACAAACTATTTGGATAAGCATCTTTTTTATCTTTTAAACCTACCCTGTTTAATAATTCCAATGCTTTTTTTTCAAGATTTTCTTTTTTATCTATACCAAAGGTTTTTGGAGCAAGTATTATATTTTCCAATACATTCATATTAGGGAATAAATTAAAGTTTTGAAATACCATTCCTACTTTTTTTCTATATTCATTAATATTTTGTTTTGTAATATCTTCACCGTTAAACTTTATTTCCCCTGCTGAAGGTTTCTCTAATAAATTTATGCAACGAAGTGCCGTACTTTTCCCACTACCGCTTGAACCTAATATTACGATTTTCTCCCCTTTTTCCACGTTAATATTTATCCCTTTTAAAACTTCATCTTTACCAAATTTTTTATGTAAGTTTTTTATTTCCAACAACAATTTATTCACCTACTTTACTAATTTTTTTTCCAGACGTTTTACTAATAGTGATAACACTGAAGTAATTATAAAATATATTGCAGCAGCCACTAAATACGGTCCAAACGTTTGGTAAGTTGCATTTTTTACGGTGTTAGCCGTAAACATTATATCCGCTACACCAACAAAATATACTATTGATGATTCTTTAACAAGAGAAATAAATTCATTCCCAAGTGCCGGTAAGCTATTTTTAAATGCTTGCGGTAAAATAACAAGTTTCATCGTTTGAAAGTAACTCAGCCCCAGAGAACGCCCAGCTTCCATTTGTCCTTTATCAATCGCAACTATCCCTGAACGGAATATTTCACTAACATACGCTCCCGAATTAATTGATAGGGCAATAATCGCTGACATAAACGGTGTAAATGATACTCCGACTTCCGGTAGTGCAAAATAAATAATCATAATTTGCACCAATATCGGTGTATTTCTAATAACCTCTACATAAATGCCGGCCAAAATATTTAATATCTTTATTGTACTTATTTTAGCTAAACAAACTAAAATTCCTAGTACCAACCCTATTAATAATGCAATAAGTGAAACTTTTAATGTCGTTACCGTTGCCTCTAAATATGTTGTGTAATAATTTGGGAGAAAATCAAACATTTATCTTTTTACCTCTTTCTATTCGCTTTTAGCAGCTATTTTTGCATATTTATCAAGCTCTTGTTCAAATAGTTTTTTAGCCTGTATTTCTTTAATAACTGCATTTACCTGTTCTAACAATTCTTTATTACTATTATCATTTCCTTTTTTAAAAGCTATTGCCATGCCGGTTGCTTCCGGATCATTTTCCGCTGCAAATGTACTAATTTTAATATCACTATATTTATTCATAGCAATTTTTGCTACATCGTCCGGTATCAAAACCACATCAATTTTTTTATTTTTTAAATCTTGTAATAAACTTGGAACATCTGTTAATGCTTGAATATTTTTATCATCAAGTTTTAATTGTTCTTTAACGTAAGTTTCATAAGTTGATCCTTTTTGAACTCCAACTTTTTTATTTTTCAAATCATCACTAGATTTTATTTCTTCACTATCTTTATTTACAACGAATATTCTTTTACTTGTATAATAAATATCGGAAAAGTCAACCGCTTTTTTTCTTTCATCTGTCGGATTAACACCTGAAATAACCATATCTACTTTATTTGCATTAAGAGCTGCAATTAACGAATCAAAAGCCATCTCTTGAATTTCTACTTCAACTCCTAATTTTTTAGCAACTTCTTGTGCTAAATAGATGTCCGCACCTATAACCTTTTTCTGCCCATTTTCTGTTGTTAAAAACTCATAAGGCGGATAATCCGGTGATACACCGAGAACTATTTTCCCTTTTTCTTTTATTTCTGTTACTTTCGTTTTTGAATTATTTTTTGAACACGCTGTTAACGTGATTATTGTCATTAGTGCTGTTATAAATAATAATAATTTTTTCATCATCTTATTCTCCTTAAATATTTTTTTGAAAAAGTTGTAATTAGTAATTAAAAAATCTCTTTGCAATTAGTTTTACCTAATCACAAAGAGACGAATTTACGCGGTGCCACTCTTTTTGATATATTAAATCGCCCGTTTATATAATCCATGGTATTATATAAACTTGTATACAAGCTAAATAAAAAAGTCTTTTTACAATTTATAAAAACTGTAAAAAGACGAATCAAATTCCGCGTTGCCACTTTTTTTGGTATTTAATATACCCACTCGAACTCCTTAAGGCAGAGTAACCAATTATTTTCATAATCACCAAAAAAGTACGTTCATTTAGAGTAATTGCTAACCTTTCACCAACGTTAACTCGCTAAAAATTTCTTACTAAATTACTATTCTTTTCCAAGGCTTTGTTTTATTTGATAATCATTTTACACCCTAAAAAAATAATTGTCAAGTATTATTTTTGATTTTTTTGATATTTTTTCAAAATTTTTCGTCCTATTAGTACACCCAGACTACTTAAAGCTATAATAACAACTGCTCCTATAATCATCCAGTGTCCTGAACCGTATTTTATACTTGCATCCATAGCTTCGGCTGTTTGCCCTCGTTTTACCCAATCACTTTTGTATGAATCGGCAAAAAATATAATAGGAATCCATGCACCACAAGCAAATCCTATATTTATAAGACTAAGCGCCAAACATTGGGCAATTACATTAGCATGTCCCATTACTTTTAAAATAATGTCTGCTAAAAATGCAGCTGATATTGACGAAATAAGCCAAGGAATATAAGCTCCCCCCATTAAAGAGAAGATAATCATGTGTATAATAATAAATATCGTAAATATTCCGAATTTGTTATAATTATAACAAAGATAAACAAAAATTGTTCCGGCTAAAAGCCCCCACACTCCCGGTGATACGCTATGCCCAAATGCTCCAAACATACTAGATATCATCATTGCAATTACATATACAACTATTGATAAAACTGTAGTCATTCCCAAAAATATATAATCTTTTGTTTTTAGTTTCATTTTTATTTTCACCTATCCTTTCATATTTAAAAATATATCTTTTACAATTTCTTTATTTTCTTCCGTTAAATAAAAATCTTTATTTATTTTCCCATCTTCAATATATACTACCCTATTACAAGTTCTATACAAGAATTCGACATCGTGAGTGGCAATTATTAAAGAACTGTTCTTAGATATGTCCTTTAATATTTCGCTTACCTTATTCATATTTACAAAATCCAGACCACTAGTCGGTTCATCGAACATTAAAAGTTCAACATTGGACAACGCAGCTATTGCAATAAGTAATCTTTGTTTTTGCCCTCCTGAAAGTTCAAATGGAATTTTTTCTTTTAATTTATCAAGAGATAAACTATTTAATAATGTATCAATTCTTTGTATTTCTGCTCCATCATTACCAAACTTTATCTCACTTTCTACAGATTCTGTAAAAAACTGATAATCCATATCCTGCATAACTAGAAATGGATTAGAATCTTTTATTATTTCTCCACTGTCCGAAGTTATTATCTTCGTGAACAACCTTAGTAATGTCGTTTTCCCTGCCCCGTTTTTCCCGATTAAACCTATAATATCTCCTTTAAATATTTCCAAGTTTATATTATTTAAAATACTTTTATAATTTATATCTTGCATCTTAGCTATCAACTCAGATGAGATAACTTCTTTTTTATTATAAATTTCTAAATTAAACACATCAAGACTTCGAAGCGGTATCTCCTTATTGTTTACTAAATCATAAATTTTTTTCTCAGATACTTTTCCTTCATTTACCAGCAAAACTTTATCTACCAAATCTTTTAAGTAATGAACTCTATGTTCAGCTATAATTATCGTATATCCTGCTATCTTTAACTTTTGTATCAAAGATGTCAGTTTCTTAGTTGTATAAAAATCCAAATTAGAAGATGGCTCATCCAAAATTATCATTTTAGGTTCCAGGCACAAGCTACAACCTATTGCAATTTTTTGGCGTTCTCCACTGGAAATATAAAAAATATTTTTATCAAGTATACTATCCAATTCTAATAATTCTTTTATTTCTTCGTATCTTTCTTGCATTTTTTCCAAAGTTAGTCCATAATTTTCCATAGCAAACACCAACTCACTTGTTGTATTTGTTGTAAAAAAATGTCCTCTAGGATCTTGGCTGACATAACCAATTTCTTTTGCTATATCAAAAGATTTTTTTTCACTTATATTTTCTTTATTAAATAATATCTCACCGGTTACTTTACCTTCATACAAAGTTGGAATAAGCCCATTTATTAGATGAACTACAGTCGATTTTCCACTCCCGGATATTCCGGTTAATAAAACACATTCACCCTGTTCAACAAAAAAACTTACATTCTTCAATACTTTTTTCTTAGAGTTCTTATAAGTGAATGAAACATCATTAAATTCTAACACTGTTCACCCCTCCTAATAAAAATATAAATATTAAAAGAATAATGACTAGAAAAATATAATCAAATGTTCTCATTTTAACGTTATAAAATGATGTTCTTTTATTCGGTGACTCGACTCCTTTAGTCATCGCTGTCGCTGTCATTTCCTCAGCAATCAAATTCATTCTCATTAGCACCGGAACTATCCAATATTCTAAATATTTTAGGGGTTCTTTAGGTGTAAGGATAATATTTCTCATTTTTAATGACTCCCTTATCATCTTTATTTCTGTTTTATATGTTGGAAAAAATCTAAGCGTAACAGTAACACTCAACATTAATTTTTTAGGAAGACGAATTTGTTCAAATGCTGATAACAATTCATTACTTTTAACAGCACTAACTAAAATATAAGAAATCATTGCCACCGGAATCATTCGTAAAAAAATATAAACCAATGTTCCGAACAAATTAGCAAGTAATGCCATATTACTAATAGCAATAAGATATGCTAATACAGAAAATATAATATAAGCAATTAAAAATTTTAAAACTTGTTTATAGCGTCGATAAATAAGCAAAACAAATACTGCAAGTCCTAAACAAATTCCTTCGTAAAGTAAACCCTTTCCTAAAAATATAATAACCGGAAATATTAAATTTAGAATAACAAGCGTTAATGGATTCAATTTTGTCATAACATCCTCCTTTCCTAATACTACAATCTAATTAAATATATAATATCAATAATCATTATCAATGTCAATAATTTATTAAAGAAAATAGTAAAATATACGATTTACTGTCTATTTCACTATTTTCTTTAATATTATATTTATTTCATGTCTACGATAGTTGCACCTAAGCCGCCTTCGTTTTGTCCGCCACTTCTAAAACTTTCTACATATCGATTATTTTTTAAATATTCTGCAATATTTTTTCTAAGAATACCGGATCCTAACCCATGAATAATCGTAAAAGTATCATATCCTTGAAGTATAACTTTATCCATATAATCTTCAATTTCTCGTATAGCTTCTTCGGTATTTTTTCCAATAACATTAATCTCTATACCAACTTTTTTCGAACTAACATTGCTTGTGCTGACATATCGTGTTACTTCCTCCGGTTCACTATCAATTTTTCTAACTTCTTTTTTCTTAATATTAAGCTTCATTGATCCCATTTTTATTTGTAAGATATTACTATTTATTCCAAGAACAGTGGCACGTTGATTATAACCAAGAACAAGCACGTCGTCTCCTACCTGAATTTCACTATTATTAAACTGCGGTTTATCTACCAATTGTTTTTGAAGTTTAATATTGTTTTTGGAATTGTCCATGCTATGCAATATATCATTTACTTCATGTTGTCTTATACCGGTATTATTTTTAAATTGTTTATAAATTTCAAGTATCTTTTCTTTTTTCTTATCAATTTCTTTGTTTAATTCTATACTTAATTCATTGTATAAACTTTCTTTATATTCATTATATTTCTCTAAATTTTCACTAAGTGTATTCTTTATTTCATCTATTTCTTTGACAGTTTTATTAATATATTCTAACTTATAATCATATTCTCTTATATTTTCTGAAAGTTTATCAATAAATAAATTATTTTCTTTTGTATTTTCTTCCAACAAAGTTGTCGCTTTCTCTATCACTTTTTTATCTAAACCTAACTTAGCAGAAATATTAATGGCATTCGATTTCCCCGGTAGCCCGATAATAAATCTATATGTTGGTTTTAGTTTTTCAAAATCAAATTCCATAGATGAATTTTTATAGTATTCTGACTCAAAACAATAATTTTTTATTTCCGGATAGTGTGTCGTACATAACAAAGTTGCTCTTAATGTTTTAAATTTATCTAATAATGCAATAGATAAAACGGCACCCTCACTAGGGTCTGTCCCTGAACATAATTCATCAAGAAGTACCACTGTTTTACTATTTGTGTTTTCCAGTATACTGATAATATTAGTCATATGCGAAGAAAATGTTGATAAATTATTTTCGATAGATTGCTCATCTCCGATATCAACAAATAAATGTTCGAAAAAGCCAACAGTTGATTCTTCTAAAGCCGGAATATAAAAACCTAAATGCGATAAATAAATACATAAACCTACGGTTTTTAAGATTACCGTTTTCCCTCCGGTATTTGGTCCGGTAATTATTAGTGAGTTCCCGCTATTGTCCATTATTACATCATTTTTCACCACATTATTAGCGTCTATTAATGGATTATACGCTTTTTTTAAAATTATTTCTTGATTTTCTACAATATTTTGTTTGTTAAATCCTTTGTTAGCACAAAAATTCATTTTTGAAAAAATAAATTCAACTTGTGAAAAATTCCATAATGAATTAGTTAATTCATTTGCCCTTGATTTAATTATTTCAGTTGCCTCTTTTAAAATACGTAGTATCTCTTCTTTTTCTTTTCGTCGCAAAATTCCTATTTCATTATTAATTTCTACATTTTCACGGGGTTCTACGTAAAAAGTATTTCCTGATGCAGATTCATCGTGAATAATACCGCCAAAGTCATTTTTATGCTCCGGTTTTACTAAAATAACATCTCTATCATTACGTTTTGTTATAATAGCTTCTGTAAGTTTTTTTACGTTAGAGCGAATAATATTTTTCAACACTTGATCACTTTTATTTTTTAAACGTGTTATGTTAACTTTAATGTTTTTCAACTCCAATGAGGCATCAGGTTTTATATAACCGTCTTCATCAATTATTCGATCTAAATAACGTTCAATATCTTCAAAATTATCCATTTTTTCTATGTATTTCGTTAAACTATCATATTGTTTATGTTCTTGTTCTTTGATAAATAAAAAACGTTTAGTAAATCTATCATACACTATTATATTTCTTAATATATAAAATAATTCTTTTTCTGATAAGATACTGTCAATCTTTGCTTTTTTTATACTATTTGTATAATTATAAATTTTCAATCTAAATTCATTAGGATATTTACGTAATAAATCATATGCCTCTTCGTTCTCTCGATGAACTTCTACTAACTTATTATAGTCTGATATATATTCTAATTGCTGTATCTTTTCTAATGACATTTCTGAATAACAGTATTTATCAATATCTTGTACTACTAAATCTAAGTTTAGTTTGTGCTTTGTGTTCTTATTCAATTACTACACACTCCTTAACATTCCATATTATTAACAATAAATTCTGTATAGATATAATCTTCACTTTCTAACACTATATTTTCATTTTTATACTGTTTTTTTACTAATTCTAATGCTTCATCCATATTATCCGCAATCACATTAATTTCTCTAATGCTTACTTCTTTTATTTCTATTTTGAAATTTTTTATCTGAAATTTTTATATACCTTCCTTTTTAAAAAAATTCTATAATATTTCTATTCCACAAAATTTAAAGTTATTACCTTTTTATCTAAATATTATTATTTTTAAGATATAGTTTCTGTAAATATTTTCGAAATAATATATTTCATTAAAAAATATTTAATACAAATTTTTTATAAGCACATTAAAACATCAAGTAACTATTTTCAACTATCCCTATACTTTATCTTAATGTAGTATTTTAGAAAGTTTCATCATCACATTTTCCCCAATTAATTCAATAAAAATATTATACCATACTTTTTACTGTTTTATATATTTTATATTAAAAAAAGCAATAACCATTTACGATTATTGCCGTTTGAATATTATTTATTAAAGAATAAACTAATTAAACTTTTTGATAATATTGGTGTATTTTTTAATATATATTCAGGTAATGTTGAATTTGTAAATATTGCTGTTTTCCATTCCGGTCTTGGTAAAACAGTTACAAGATATAATATTAAGAAAACTACCAAATAAATTTCTAAAAATCCCAATACTGCTCCTAATAATCTATCTGTTGTTTTGATTAAAGGTAATTTTCTTATTACACCTAAAACAGAAGCCAATATTTGTATAATTATTTTAATTAATATAAATATCACAATAAATGAAACTATTCTGTAATATGCTGAAGGTATATTTAATCCTTTATATACACCTTCTAACCCTTGAGTAACATCTGTTGGTATCGGAATTAAATCTGTAAATAAAAATGCTAAACGGGGGCTAAAAAACATTGAAACAATATATCCTATTACTATAGTCCCTAAATAAAATAGTTGAACAATAAATCCACGCTTATATCCCATATAAAGTCCAGCTACTAATAATAACCCTACTATTATATCAACCATAAAAACATCCTTTCATACCATTTTTGTTTTATTATATACAACGAACTTTAAAAGTAGCATAACCTGATTTAGATATATGCTACTTTTTATTTTTATTCAACACCGATAATATATGGATATACCGGTTGACCGGATTCAACTAATTCTATCTCAACATCAGGATATTTTTCTTCGAGAAGTTGTTCTAAGAAATCTGTACATTCTTCCGTACTTTCTTCTCCTAAGTATAGTGTTACTATCTCACTATCTTCATCAACTGACATTTCCAATAGTTTTGCTAACGTTGCATTTAATGATAAATCTGAAACAACAATTTTACCATTTTTAATACCCATATATTCGCCTTTTTTAATTTCTATACCTTCTATATTTGTATCTCTAACAGCATAAGTTACTTCTAAAGTTTTAACAGTTGTTAAAACATTTTGCATATTAGCATAATTTTCCTCCGGTGATAATACCGAATTAAATGCCATTACAGCAGCTACACCTTGTGGAGCAGTTTTACTTTCAATTACAAAGACGTTTTCTTCTGCCAACTCAGCCGCTTGTTTAGCAGCTAACTGAATATTTTTATTATTGGGGAAGATATAAATATTATCCGCATTAACTTCTTTTATGGCTCTCATAATATCTTCAGTAGATGGATTCATTGTTTGCCCACCTTCTACAATATAATCAACACCCATAGAAGTTAACACTTTACTTAATCCCGCTCCCATGGAAACAGAAATCATCGCTTGATTTTTTCTCTCTTTAGGTGTTTCTTGCTTTTCTTCTTGCTTTCTTAACACCTCTCTATGTTGCTCACGCATATTATCTGATTTAATTTTAATTAATTCACCATACTGTTGACCATAATTAAACACATCACCGGGGGTTTCTGTATGAACATGAATTTTAACGTATTCATTATCCGAAATTACAAGTAGTGAATCACCAAACTTACTCATATCTTCTCTAAATTTTTCTTCGTTAAAATCTTTTTTGTTCTTATCAAGACGCACTGTAAATTCTGTGCAAAAACCGTATACAATATCTTCAGGACTCATAAAGTCCATATCATGATTATCTTCAAATTGCATATCAACAATATTTATTTCAACTTCATCAAGTCCGTCAATTTCTTCATTCTTTAAAGCAGCAACAAATCCTTGATATACACAAACAAGACCTTGTCCACCTGAGTCTACGACACCAACTTCTTTTAATATCGGTAATAACTCCGGTGTTCTTTTTAATGATTCTTGAGCTTCTCTATAAATTGCTTCCATTACTTCTATTACTGAATCTGTTGATTCTGCAGTCTTTATTCCTGCTGCAGCCGCTTCACGTGCAACCGTTAAAATAGTACCTTCCACCGGTTTAATAATTGCTTTATACGCAATACTTACCCCATTTTGAATAGCATTAGCAAATTCTTTCGCATCAATCTCAGCCTTATCTGCAATATATTGTGACATACCTCTAAATAATTGAGAAAGAATAACACCGGAATTACCACGAGCTCCCATTAGTAAGCCCTTTGAAAAAGATTTTCCAAGTTCTCCAATATTTTCCACAACATTAGAAGCCGTTTCTTTTGCTCCTGATGACATAGAAAGATTCATATTGGTTCCTGTATCTCCATCCGGTACCGGAAATACATTTAATGAATTAATTCTTTCCGCATTTTTTGCCAAATTTCTTGAACCCAAATCAATCATTTTAGCAAAAATAAGACCATTGATTTTTTCCACTGTTAATCCTCCTATTTATTAACCTTAATGCCTTGAATATAGATATTTACTGAATCTACTTTGACACCTAGTGTTTTTTCTATTTGGTATTTTACTGATGATTGAACATTACTTGCTATTTCTGAAATTTTTGTTCCATACATTACAATAATATATAAGTCGATTACTAATTTTTCATCTTCTCTTTTTACTACTATTCCTTTTGAATAGTTTTCTTTTCTTAAAATTTCAATAATTCCATCTTTTACTTGGTTTTTACTAGCCATACCAATAATACCGTAACAACTCACAGCTGTCCCACCTGCTACTGACGAAATAACATCATCGCTAATTGACACAACTCCCAATTCATTATTAATTTCTATTGACATATTCTTTTCCTCCTATCAAAAATAGACAAATTGAAACATAAGAGTTATTATACCTTTTTTGTAAAAAAAATACAAGTAAAACATTGACAATTTCTATTTCAGTGACCTTAGCTAGCCCCTTTGTTAAAACAATTTTATATAATTATTTTATATTCAAAATTTTATAGATTAATAAAATAAAATTTTCTTATTTATATTAATATTTATAGAAATCTTATTTATTTCCTCCGATATGTTCTTTTGAATGAATCATAAGTGTTATAACATCACATACCGGCGTAGGAATATCATGTTTTTTCCCAAGTTTAGAAATTGCACCATTTAAATAATCAATTTCAGTTAATCTCCCATTTTTCATATCTTGATATAATGATGGATAATGAAGACCGGCTGTTCGAGGGTCAAAACAATTCTCTATATTTTTCTCAATAACTTCCTGATTTACATTTATTCCTTCCGCACGCCCAACTGCAGTTACCTCATTTAACACCGCTCTCGTTAAATCTAAATGCTTTTCGTAACTGCCATATTCATTAATATTGCAATCTATTAAAGTACAATATGTATTTAAAACACAATTCAACCCTGCTTTATGCCAGATAGATTGATATGTATCTGCCGAGTAATTCATATTCAATCCGGATTTATTTAATTTTTCAATTAGTTTCAATGTCTTATCTAAATTATCTTCTTTCACTTGCTTAATTTCTGTTTTTCCGGTTCCGTACGCTTTTAATATACCCGGACCTCCTAACCCACTCGTCCAGACAGTAACTCCGATAAGAATATTTTCTTCTTTTACAAACTCTTTTAAAGTATCTACATGTCCTAATCCATTTAATATACAAATTATTTTTGTATCATCATGTATTAAATGCTTAACTTTATTCAACATACTTTTCAATTGCATAGATTTTGTAGCAACAAATACAACGTCATATTTTCCCTTTGCTTCTTCCGGTCTATAAATTGATATATTGCAGTTACCTAATTCTTTATCATCAATTATTACTTTTAATCCATTTCTTTTAATAGTATCAATATGTTCTTGCCAAGAATCAATAAATGTAACATCTTCCCCATTTTTAAACAACATATATCCAAATCTTGTTCCCAGTGCTCCTGCACCTGCAAATAAAATTTTCATAGCCATATCTCCTCTACTTAATAATTTATTATTTTCTATAATTCTAACTTTATCTTCCTATTTTGTCAACTTTTGCAAACGTTTAATAATATGGGAAAATTAGAAAAAGAGGAGCGACTCAAAAATCATGATTTTATTAAAAATCAATTTTATTAAGTCACCCCCACACAATTCATCAAATTTTAAAAAACTCTTTAAAGTTAATTTTTACTCAATAAGCCGCTGTACCTAGCTACCGATAAATAAATTCTAATAGAATTTCTAACTTTTAGGTAAAGAATTATTATAAATTATCTGTTTTATACGCATCAGTTTTATATAATTTTAATACATCTGAATATATTCTATCTGCTATAAATGCTACTGTAAACGGAATTACAAAAAATGCTAAAATAATACCTAACAATGTACTCCCTAATTCACTGGCTTTTGTAGGTCCAATTAACCCGATAATACCAAATCCGGCACTATCTTTATTTCCTAAAATATTAAGTAAATAACCTGCCAAGCCGGTAATAGCGGAAGTAGTCAATATAGTTAAAAATAATTGTGGCTTCCTTGCACAGTTCGGCATCATTAATTTTATAGCTCCTAAAATAATCGCAAGGCTGACACCTTTATTTTTAGCTCTAAATGTCCCAATTGCAAGAACAGCTGCCGAAGATAATACACCAAGTGTCGCCGCTCCCGCACCGATAAAGTTTTCATTAGAAAATAAAATAATTCCCATAGCAACGGTCGAAACCGGTGTAACAATCATAAATGAAAACGCCATCGCAATCAATATACACATTAATACAGGTTGCAATGTTGTAAATTTAAAAACAATAGTTGCTAGAAAATTTGTTAGATTTTTCATATATGGTAATGTCACTAATCCAAAAGCAGCAACTAATCCTCCTACTATTGGTAGTAAAATAATTGTTAATGTACCAAATTTATCTTTTACTAACTTAATAATCAATGCACCGATCGCAGCAATTAACATAACATTAAATAAATCACCCATCGGCACACCTGTCCATGCCTTTGCCGTAGCATTAAAAGTTAATGAACCGCTGGCTGCTAAAACAGTCGAGCCCAATACTGCTGACTCTATTGCTTTAAAGTTTAGCATTTGCCCGATAATCATTCCAACCAATACCGGAACACCAAATTGGAATAAATACATTGCTTGTGTTAATGTTGTAAATACATTCGGTGCAAAATGCGCACCTAAATACTTAAACAGTGTACTCAATACCGCATTAGGTATTAAACCCACCACTATCCCAAGTGCTGTTCCATTTAAAATAATATTAAGAAAATCTTTCACACGTTGTTTTTGCATACACATCCTCCTTTTTTAAATTATTATTACACTATAATAATATAAAATAAAAGTAAATATTTTTTTGAAAATTTCGTTAATTTTTCTTAAAAATGTTTTTATATGAACTATAAAATATAATTATTTTTAAAAAATATACTGTTATATTTTAAATATTTTATTTAGCTTTTGTGTGAGTTTCTTCAAAAACTCGGTGTTCTACCTTATAATTATGTAATATTGCATTTATCTCTGCACCGAGTATTAATATATATCCTGTTATATAAAGCCAAAGAATAAATGCCATTAATCCACCAATAGTACCATATGTTTTTATATAACTAGAAAAATGATCAATATAATAACCGAATAATCTACTAACCAATGTCCATGATATAGTTGAGAATATTGCTCCGGGAAATATACTGATAACTCTTACCTTAACATTAGGTCCTAATATATATATAAATACAAATACTATAAATGTAAATAGCATAGGAAAACTGTATGTAAGATATGTCCATAAATTAGAAAAACCCTCATCAAAATGCAGTTTATGAAATAATAACCATGTTAATTGTTTTCCAAAAACAACAAGAGTTAATACTAAAAACATTCCTACTAAAAATAATATTGTAAATATTATACTAATAATTTTAGTAACAATCCAAACACGTTCATCTCTCACCCTGAAAGCATTATTAAACGCTATAATAATGCCATAAATTCCGTTAGAAGCAGGCCATAAAGTAAAAACAATACCAAATGTTAAAATTGTGTTGTTACTTTTATTATTTAATACTTCACTGATTATGCTAAATAAATAATTTCCTAAATCTCCGGGAGCAAAGGTTTGTATTTTTTCTAATAAAAATTGTTGATCTATTTTGAAGTATGGAGTTAGTGCTAATGCGACTAAAAGCATAGGGAACAACGAAAGAATAAAATAATAACTTAAATTTGATGATAGAATTGATATTTCATCATACATTATTCTATAATACATCTCTTTTACAAATTTTTTAAAAGTTAACTTCCCCTTAGGATTTTCCTCATAAAAGGAATAATTTTTCTCCGGTATGAACATTTTATAACACAAATTTAGCCACTTTTTTGGCAGCTTTATAATATAAAGGTAACGATGACAATGACAAAATATTTCCTACTTGTTTTTTATAATTTTTCTTGTCAACTACAATGTAGTCTTTCTCCTCTAAATATTCTTTATATTTATCAATAGTTTCTTTTTCTTCTTTACTAAATCTTTCTTTTTTAGAAATTAATGTAGATAATGCTACCGCACCTAAGCCTACAACAGCAAAAGTTAATATTGTTTTTTTACTCATTTTTATCTCCTTAATAAATTATTTGTTTTTAAATTTCATACTAATATTTTAAACTATTTACCAAAACAACGCAACATTTATACTGGTTATAGAAAGTAAAAAGATGGGAACGTCAGAAATTTAACTTTTCCCATCTCATATAATTATTCTGTATTACTAATATTTTTAGTTAACTGTTCTACTATTTTTTTGTCATAATAATCATTTAGATTTTTTATACTATACACCTTGTTTATATAAATTCCAATTATGCTAAACATAACAACAATAACAAAAAGCATTACTAAAAGCGAAGTTATAACTGCACTACCATTTTTAAAATTTTTCTTCTTCAATTTCATCATCTTCTTCTTTTTCATCTTTATTGTCATCCCTTTGATTTTTTAGCATAAGGTAAAGTATTCTCTTTTTATTTTCTCTATCAATGATAGTAATTTTTATTCTATCGTCACTTTGCTCTATTGAATAACTTTTTAATTTTTGAAGAAGAAGGATATATCCTGCATAAGAGTTTGTATTTTTTTGTTTTTCCATATAAATTTTATTTCCTTGAAACACTAACCTTACTTCTTCTTTTTTTTCTTTATTTTTCATTATAATGTAATTACTTTCCCTCTCAACCTTTTCGCTGGAATTATAAATTTGAAAGATTTTTTTATGTGCTAAAGCATATTCATAATTTGTAAAATCTAAAAAATTTTTAGAAGTTTTCAATGTTGTCTGAAGTATAAGCATCAATAAAAGTGTAACTATAATTAAAAGAAACAACGATATGGTAAGTTCTAATAACGTAAAACCTTCTTTTTTACTTTTACTCATAACTGACCTTTTCGTTAGTATTTATATCCACTATCTCCGCCTTTTCAAGATTAACTACTATTTCATAGTTTTCTCTTCTAACACTGAAATTTTTTTCATTATAATGATTACTAATTTCTTCATAAAGAATTTCCTTCATCTCAAGTTGTTTTTCTATCGTTGCAATAGTTGAATATTGATGAACTAAATTAGGTATAAGAAAACCAAATATCATGGAGCAAATTGCTAAAGCAATAATCAGTTCAACAAATGTAAAACCATTTTTAGAGTTCATCTACCGTAACATACCCACTATCTAAATGAATAATAATACGATACAAACTGCGTTCAAACTTTACATCTATTGTGTTAGCTCTTGATATTAAGTTTCCCTCTCTATACCTAAGTCTTATCGTCGGACCATTAGCAACTATTTTTCCATTTTGAGATAATTTTTTCCAACTTGAATGTTTATCATAATACATTAAATATTCATTATCACCGGAAAATAAATCAATATATGGGGAATTACCTTCTCTTAAACTTGATGTTTGTATAAAACAAATATTGGAGATTAATTCATTCACCGCTAACCTTTCCTTATATTTAGTATAATCTCCTATTGAAATAACAGATAACATAATTACTATAATACTAACTATTAGTAAAACAGCGAGCATCTCCACCAAAGTATATGCTTCTTTAGTTTTGTAATGTAGCTTTTCCATTTGAAATAATAATTTTTTTACCATTAGGTGCGGTGCTGGCCTTATCTACCGGGCCATCTAAATAATGTTTTTCTACCAATTTTTCAAATGTTACATCATTATCTTTTTCATTTATTTGATATGCTGTTACCTGAGATTGAACAGTTTTTTCATATGCTTGTGAGCTTTTATCTTTTGCTGTGTCGATATTTTTAGTAATATTCGGTATTATTAATATTAATAATATCGCTATTATAAATAGTACAATCAACATATCCACGCTGATGTAATAGTAGCATTTAGGATATTTAGAGGTATTGACAAAGGAATGCCACTAGAATATATTTTAAAACAACAAAAGAACTAACTTTAAGATAAAAGCTAGTTCTTATTTTATTAAAAATCTTGCGGATATATTCTTTATTAAATAATTAGTTTCGTTATTTATTAGCTAACTCAACTTTTATAAGTTTGCCAAGCCAATCAAAAGTATAATAAACACCGTTCATAAGCAAAACTTTATTAGTTGCTATCGCACCTCCATCATTAGGATCCATATAATATTGATGTCCATCTACTTTTGTCCATCCTATTTTCATATCACAGTTTACTGGGTCAAAATAATATCTTTTTTCACCTATATAAAAAAAACCTGTAACTGGATGAACTGTGTCAAAATAATACCATTTCCCGTTTATATATCTCCAAGTTTTTTCTGTTTGAGCTCCACTTTCAGGATCAAAATAGCGCCACTTCCCTTCAATCTTTATCCACCCTGTTTTCATATCCCCATTTACAGGATCAAAATAATATTCTGTATCATCTATAAACTGTAAACCTGTAAGTGCATTACCATTACCATAACTAAAAAAATACCATTTTCCATCTATCTTTTGCCATCCTAATTTTTCATCCCCATTTACAGGATCATAATAATACCACCCTTTTACTCTATTATAATACTTATCACCATTATCATAATACCAGCCCGTTACCATATATCCTCTTTTATCAAAACGATAAGCTTTTCCTCCAATGTCATATACTCCATCTTTATAATAATGTCCACTTCCCCTATCATACCACCAACCGTTTTCATCTTGTTTCCAATCAGCTCTTGCTTGGTTAGATGTGGGAATTATAATTGATGATAACAATGCAGTACTTAGCAAAACTTTTGCAGTAATCTTAACTACTTTTTTCATTTTTATTTCCTCCTTAAATTTTATTTTATACGCATTAACAGTATCATATTTTACCTACTAAATCAAGTGAAATAAAAAATACCCCCTA
>NZ_KI271799.1 GCF_000469465.1 Gemella bergeri ATCC 700627
TGTTGCACTTTTATTTGCAATTCGTCAAAAATAAAAAACATCTTAAAAGATGTTAATACTTGGAGGCGGCTACCGGATTTGAACCGGTGATCAGGGTTTTGCAGACCCATGCCTTACCACTTGGCTAAGCCGCCTTATTCAGTTACTAAATTTTAATGGGGCGGCTGAAGGGAATCGAACCCTCGAATGTCGGAACCACAATCCGATGCGTTAACCACTTCGCCACAGCCGCCGTAATCAGAACAATTTATATTATACAATTTTTATTATTTAATGTCAAGACATTTTTTTACTTCCGTTACCATCCACTATCACCATACTTAATAAAATAAGAAGTCATTTATGTAAAATTTCTTCTTACTTTCTTCTTATTTATCATTTACTAAATTTAATAATTTTTCCTATACTTTTATAATATTCTCATTATTAGTTAAAGTAAAGTGCAACAACAATCACACTTAATATATTAATTACTTTATTAAAAATTTTTAAATAGATTTTCTATTTGTTTTTTCTCAAGATTTTTTCCAATAACAACAACTTTGCTACCAGAATTTTCTTCACAACCAGTTATAACGTAATTTTTACCTACTACATCAAATTTAAAATTATTTTTTCCTATTGAAAAATACCCTTTTATCCTCTCTATTTCTCCAAATCTACCACTTATTAATAGCAATAATATCGAAGATAATGTATTTAAAGAATTAATATTTATTTTATCTAAAGTTAGTTGCTCTAATTTTTCAGCACCACTTACATGTTGGGTGGTTTTAAAAACAAGCTCTAATTTATTATCTTTTTCTTTTGCTAAAGTTTCTATATTCAAAATTTCAAACCAAAAATCTTTTTCCCATTTACTATAATGTTTCAAATTATATTTTATATTATCTTTGATTTTCAATTCATTTTTTATTGTTAAAAAATCTTCCTCACTTAAATTTTCCGATTTACTCAAAACACAAACACTGGAATATTTTAATTGGTCATCTAAATAAGTTTTGTATTTTTTAAATGTATTTTTGTAATTTTGTGCATCAATAATAACTATAGGAGCTCCAAGTTCAATTCTTTCATAACTTATTTTTTTAAAATTTCTTATAAGGTTGCTAAGCATTGCTACTCCACTAGGTTCAATTATTAAATAATCAGGATTTAATGTATTAGCTATTGTTAAAACGGAGTGAGTAAAATCTAAATTTAAAGAACAACAGATACATCCTTCAGTTAATTCCCAAACTTTCATATTCTCATCAACTTCCAGTTCATTTCTTAATTCTTTAGCATCAAGATTTAACTCACCAAATTCATTTTCTAATATAACAAACTTTTGTTTAGTTTGTTTTACTAATTCTTTTATAAAACTCGTTTTACCGGCACCTAAGAAACCGGAAACTAAAATAATCTTCATATTCTCACCACCACTTTTATAAAAAGAGGGCGACTTAAAATCATGATTTTGTTAAAAATCGATTTTACCAAGTCGCCCATACAGTTCATTAATAGTTCATCAATTTGAAAAAATCTTTTTTAGGCGTATTTCCAAACCAATGAACCGCTACGGCTAACTACTAATTAAGTAAATTCTATTCGAATTTTTAGCTTTTGGGTCAGCCCCTTACTATTTTCAACTATTCTTTTTCTAATATTACAACCGGTTTTATCAGGTCTTTCGGTTTTTCTTTCATCAGCAATAATGCATCTTCTACTTTGTCAAAGCCATAAAACTTATGAGTCAGTAGATGAGTTACATCAAGTTTTCCGCATTGAATTAAACGTGCTAATTTTTCTAAACGCAATCTACCCCCTGGCATCAAACCACCTAATATTTGTTTATGTCCCATACCAACACCCCATTCAACACGAGGTATATTAATATATGTTCCTTTTCCTAAGTAGTTTACATTCCCTATTTTACCACCCGGTTTTAAACATTTAACCACCGGTTCCATAGTTTCAACACCACCACCGGCTATAATAGCTTTATCAACACCTTGTCCGTTAGTCAATGCTAGAACTTGTTCATCAATACTTCCATCTTTATATCCTATAAAATCTGTTGCACCATATTTTTTAGCAACTTCACGACAAATTGGTCTTGTTCCTACAGCAATAATTCTTGATGCTCCTCTTAAATTTGCTCCGGCAACTGCCATTAGTCCTACCGGACCTATACCTACCACAAGAACGGTATCCCCAAATTGTACATCTGCTAATTCTACACCATGGAAACCTGTTGGAACCATATCAGAAAGCATACATGCTTCTTCTATAGTTACTCCTTCAGGAATAAGTGCTAAATTACCATCTGCATCATTAACATGGAAATAGTCACCAAACATACCATCTTTGAAGTTAGAAAATTTCCATCCTGCCAGCATTCCACCAGAGTGCATCGCAAAACCGGCTTGAGCCTCTAAAGAATTCCAATCCGGCGTAATAGCCGCTACCATAACTCTATCTCCCGGTTTAAAATCTTTTACCATTTCTCCAACTTCTTCAACAACACCACAACCTTCATGACCTAAGATCATGTCTTCTCTTTCACCGATTGCACCTTCCCATACTGTATGTACATCAGAAGTACATGGAGATAATGCTAAAGGACGAATAATTGCATCCGTTGGTCCACATTTAGGACGTTCTTTTTCTATCCATCCGATTTCTCCTATTTTTTTCATTGCAAATCCTTTCATAATGTTTCTCCTCCTTGTTGTTGTTTGTTATTATATTATCTCATTATTATTATTAAATTTCAACATTAATGCCTGACATAAATAATACGCAAAAAATATAAACCGATTTCTTTGTTTTACTAACTGTAATCACAAAAAAATAAGGAAATATATATAAATAAATATTATTGTATATTATCTATATTATTTTTAATTATATTATTGACAACATAATACTATGTATCGTATAATATTTTGTGAAAGGAGATATTCCAATGAATACACAATTAAAACGTGGTATACTTGATATTTGTGTTCTTGCATCTTTACGAAATTCTGATTCTTATGGGTATAAAATAGTAAAAGATGTTTCTCTAATAATTCCAATAACAGAATCTACTCTTTATCCTATACTAAAAAGATTGGAAAATAATAATTCCGTGTTATCCTACAGCGTAGAACATAACGGACGATTAAGAAAATATTATAAGATAACCGATACAGGATTAAAAAAAATTGATGATTTTCTTATTAGCTGGCAAGCAATACAAAAGGCTTATGAATTTATTTTAGGAGAAGAAAGTTATGAATAAAGAAACTTTTAATTATTTACTTAGAAAAAAATTAAAAAAACATTTATCAAAATTGGATATTGAAAAAAGTATTAACTACTTCAATGAAATGATTGATGATGCTGTTGAAGATGGCTTTAGCGAAGAAGAAGCAATAAGTAATTTTGGAACTATCGATAATATTATAAACCAAATAATTGTTGAACATAAAACTGTTCCCAAAAATAAAACTTGGAAATTTTTACCTAATAGATCTTTTTCAGCATTGGAAATTATTTTATTAATTATCTGCTTTCCAATTTGGTTTTCGTTGTTAATGGTAGCTTTTGGTTTATTTTTCAGTTTAATCATGATGATATTAGGTTTTATAGTTGGTATTATTGGATTTTTCATCTGGGGAATTCTTATGATTATATCTATACCATTTTACTTTTCTGAAGAAAACATTTACTCAACCTTATTTACTGCCGGTACCGGTTTTATAACTACAGGTTTTTCTCTCTTTATAATTTACGGTTTAATAAAACTGAAAAACTTATTTAAGAATAATCGCTGGACTTTTAAATATATGTTTGAGAAAGTTTTTAAAAAGGAGATTGATTAATTATGAAGAAATTACTAAAAATAGCGATTTTATTTTCCAGTCTTGGAATAATACTAATATTATTATCTTTTGTTTTAAATGGAAATAAATTACCACTTACGGACGAAACAAAACCACCTAAATATCATACTATCGAATCAAAAAATCTTAAAAATTTAAAATTTCATGTTACTAAATCAAATATTGATATCGAACCTTCTAATAGCGATAAAATAGAGGTTGAATATCGTGAGGGGAAAAACTTTTACTTTAACATAGAAGAAGATACTGATACTCTAATAATTAAAGATACCTATAAAGAAAAATGGTTTAATTTTTCATTTGATTTAGGCTTTAATTTTAATAATTATTACATAAAATTAAAAATACCGAAAGAACTGCTTGTCAATCTTTCTATAAAAAATATCAGCGGTAATACTTCACTTAAAAATCTACATTTTAGAGATATTCAGATAAATAATATTAGTGGAGATATTAATTTATTAAAGCTAAATACAAACAATATTAACCTGAATAGTAAAAGTGGTAATATCCGGCTAAATAATATCAAAACAGAAAATAATAAATTGGATATTTATAACCTTAGTGGCAATGTATTACTAAAAGATATAATAAATTACGGTTCTGCCAATATTACAACTACCAGCGGTAATATAATATTTGATAACATTACTTCCAAAAATATTGATTCTAAAACAACTAGCGGTAATATTGAATTTTCGAATAGTAACAATATCATAGACAATTTTATTTCTGAATCAACTAGCGGTAATATTACTGTAAATGAAATTAAAATTAATAAAAAACTTTCATTAAAAAATATATCCGGCGATATTAAAACTAAAATTAGTGATAAAGAAGAAAATTTCAACAAAAATATAAATAACAAAAACAATACCAATTCTAACTCTTCTTCAAAAGATCTTAATATAACCAATACTAGTGGTAATATAGATATAGCTTTTATGGGATATTAATTTCACCTATCTCTGTGAAGTAAACTCTTCTAAGTTTGAAAAAATTTGATCGGTATTTTTATAGAACGTATTTACCATAGAATCAAAAAAGAGAGCGACTTAAAATCATAATTTCGTTAGAAATTAGTTTTATCGTCGCTCTTAAATATCTAAGAAAACCAGATTAAGTTTCTAACTTAAATCCGGTTCCTAATAATTAATATATTTTATAAATTATACACGTCATATAAATTAATCTATAAAATTTCAATTAAATATCATAATGTTTTTTAATAAATTACTTGTACTTTTTCTCCAAATAGTTTTAAAAGTTCTGCACTCGGTTCTTTGTCTGTAATTAAATAATCAAATTCCGTTATATCACCCAAAATAAAATTAGCACCTTTTTCAAATTTCGATATTTCTGTCAAAAGCACCTTTATTTTGGCATTTTTTAATGCCAATTTTTTTATTGCAACATCTTCATAATCGTCAAGGGTTATAACACCATCTTTAACCCCGGCTGCCCCAATAAATACAATATCAAAACTAATATTTTTCAAAATTTCCGCATTTTCCGATGAATAATAAAATCTATTTTTATTGAAAAATTTTCCACCGATAAGATTAAAGTTAATATTATCGTTATTAGCTAAAACCATTGCTACATCTAATGAATGTGAATAAACAATAATCTTCTCTTTTATTAATTGTGCTAACTTCTCTATTATTGTAGAAGCACCTAAAAAATATACACCTTCTTCTTTTATCATTTTTTTAGCTTTATACGCTATTTCTTTTTTTTCAGGTGTTAACATTTTTAATCTTTCATTATATGAGCTTACATGAACACTCTCTTTTGGTTTAATAAGACCACCATGTGTCCTTTGTACATCATCACGCTTTCCTAAAATTAAAAAATCACGACGAATTGTATCTCTCGATACCCCTAAACATTCAACCGCTTCTTTAGTTGATACTTCTCCTTTTTTGCTTAGTAATTCCATTATTTTTTCTAAACGTTGTGCTTGATACATTTTCTGCTCCTTACAAATATTTTACATATTTTTTTATAGCATATGCGACCCCGTCTTTATCATTAGATTTTGTAATAAAACTTGCATATTTTTTTATATCTGCTAGTGCATTATCCATCACTACCCTATGCTCAGTACATTCAAACATTGGAATATCATTGTGTCCATCACCAAAGGCAACACAATCTTTTTTCGTTGTATTTTTTAAATATTGAATAAATTTTATTCCTGTAGATTTCTTTGCCAGCGAATGAGTTATTTCCAAATAGTTTTCACCCGAACGTAAAACACTAATATTTTTGTCGCTTTATTCTGCTAAAAAATTATTTATTTTTTCCATTTCATTATCATCAAAAGTTATTAACATTAACTTAAATACTTCGTGATAATTATTGAAATACTCTTTAAAGTTTACTATATTAAAATCCTTTTTGGTAATATTTTGTTCGTAAAGTATTCCATCATTGATTATGTCTGTATTCCAATTTTCTTCATCATAAACGCTAATACTCAACTTTGGAAATTTTTCTCTTAATACAAGTGCTAATTCTCTTGCAACACTAAACTGCAAATATTTTTTATACAAAACATTTTTTTACCATTATTCATCTCATAAATCAATCCACCATTAAATGCTACATGAATTGAATTCAAATCTAATTTACTTATTGTATCTTCCATTTCCATAGGCGCTCTTGCTGATACTAACGTAAGTGGTATTTGCATTTTTTTTAACAATTTTACCGTACCATTACTTATGATTCCTTCACTATTTAATAAAGTTCCATCCATATCTAAAAACAAATGTTTTATCATAATTTTATCTCCTTGATTAATTATTTATACTTATATATTACCATTAATTTTAAGTTTTTGCAAGTTTTTTTAAGTTATTTTTTGTTTTTAAAGTATAAATACTTATATTTTACTTTTAACATATTATATAT
>NZ_KI271800.1 GCF_000469465.1 Gemella bergeri ATCC 700627
CCCTATCAGTCCTATATTTTGTAGATCCATATTAAAACACAAAAAGAGAATACTCAAAAAGTAAAATCCTTACCTTTGCGTATTCTCTTGAATTATATTCTATATGATATTAGTTTCTGCTTCCATCAAGATATACCCCAGGAATCGGAGTTTTACCTTGGAATGCTCCGTGATGATCTTGGTGTTGAACTAATGCTACTCTACCTCCGGCGATTGTTACACCGACACCTAATTCGGTTGCCGATTTATCAAGCAACGTATTTCTATGCCCATAAGGGTATTGAGTTACAACATTTCCGATTTCTTTATATAAAATATCCAATAAGCGTTGTGCTACTTGTTCCGGCGTTCCATAATTAGAACTTACCGCTACATTATATAAAATATGTTGTGGATCAGCATATCCTGCTGCTGCAGCTGCCGATTTTTCCAATGAACCTCTTACCCCGTGAATAGAAGCTGTAATAGGATTTGACAATACATCAGTAGCTCTTTGTTTAGTTCCAATATTTAAAGCAGCATTTTGTTTTAATTGTGATAGACCGTTCATCGCACGTAATTGATTTACTTTAGCTATATACGCCTGTCTAATTTGTTCTTCACGGCTGGTAGCTACTGAAGTAGTTGTTTGTGTTTTTGTTACCGCCGAATTGGTTGTTTGTGCTTTAGTTGTTTGAGTTTGTTTTGATTTTTGAGTATTCAAAACTGTACTGGTTGTTTTAAAATTAGTACGTTTACTAGTATTTAGTGGCAATACACTCGGTGCAGCTGCCGCTCTATTTACAGCAACAGTAGCTTCTGAAGCCGGTTTTTCCGCCGGTACCACATTGTTCGGAGTCGGAGCTTTCTCTTTTACCTCTGAATTTGTTGCTTGTTGAGTTTTTTCCTCTTTAGGTTTTTCAGAAGATTTTTTCTCATCTCCTTTATTTTCACCTGTTTCCGGTTTTTTATTGTCTTGAGGTTTTTTAGGCTCTTCAGGCTTTTTAGGTTCTTCTTTTGCTTCAATATCATAAGTTACAGTAACATCAAACTTATGACCTTTAACTGTTGTCGAAGTTTTTATAGTTTCTCTTTTCACAGCTGTTTTCGGCAGCACTTTAGCAGGAACAGGAGCATTAATATTTAATTCATACTCCACATTTTCTCCGGCTTTAATCGCATCTTTTTTAATTATAAATTCTGATTTACCATCTACACTTACTCTCACCACTACATTTGTTACATTTTTAGTAGTTGTCAGTTTCGCATAATAATGACCATCTTTTTCATAAACACTTACTTTTACATCTTTAACATTTACATCTACCGCAGCAGGTTGAACTTCATTCGCATTCGCCGGGATAACCGTAATGCCTGTTAGTAAAACTAATCCGGCAATAACTTTACTAGTTACTTTTAAACCACTCTTCTTCATCTTTCGTTACTCCTTACATTTTTATTTCTAAACTTTACCGTCTACTATATTATAATTTATTACTAAAGTCTATTCAATAAAATTTCTAATTTGTAATATAAATTCAATGTTGTAACGATTTTGAAATAATTTAAGTTTATTTTTAGTTATAAAAATATTCCCCGCAAAAGCAGGGAATATTTTATTTTTTTGAAAGGGATTCTCTATATTTTAATGGAGTTACTTTCATTAATGTTTTAAAAATTCTAATAAAGTAACTTGTATCAAAATAACCTATATAATCCGCAATTTCTGAAATGGAGAAATCTGTATTTTCTAATAAATAACAAGCATTTGATACACGTTTATCATGAATATAATCTACAATACTGATTCCCATGTCTTTGTTAAAAATTGAAGATAGATAACTTTTATTTACCCCTAAATAATCACTAACATTATCTAAACTAATTTTTTCAGAAATACGATCATTAATATAAGCTATACAATTTCTTACAACAGCTTGTTTATCTTTATATTTTTCTCTATCAACTAACAGGCAATAACTTCTTATTACATCTTCTGATAAATCATAGTTATCAAGTTTATTTTTTATTTTAACCCATAACTCCTCAACCCCAAGATAATCGTTACTATGTTGTTCTAAAGCATATCTTAATAAGTCGTTCATATTATATGATTTTCTACGTCTTACATTAATTCCTTGTTCTACAGACTCTTCATCAACGCCATGAATTTTATGTCTTAAATCAAACAACATGTTGACCCTAGAAATGTTACCGTCAACTACAGCTTCTAATATTTCTTTTTTGAATTTAACTTCACTTTCTAAAATACTATTCAAATAATTATTTTTCTTCGCCGCACTGCGTCTTACATTTTTTACACTTGTATCTTCTATTAAAACTATAGAACCTAAATAATCCACATTTTCTGAACCCATAAGAAGCTCTACAAGATAATTAAATTTCTTTCTTGGGGTGATTGGCAATGAAAAATAAACATCACAAACCAATTCACTTATACTGGCACCATATTTTGTCAATGATTCGTGGAATAGTTTTGTCGGAATAAGATACTCTAAAAATGGAGTTAACAAATAAAATTCTTCTTCATTATCACTCGGAATAAACAGACAAGAAATACCCAACCCGCTTTGACATTTAACGAGTTTCCCATTATTTAATTCACTTTTAATTGTTGAAAGATTTCTTTTTATAAATCTGCTGAAAATACTACTTAACTGTTCTTCTCCAAGATTCAAAGTAATCTCTTCATCACTGTGTTTATAAGTTAGAACTTTTCCGTTTAAATCCAATATATCCTTAATTCGCTCTATTTTTTGTAAAGAACTTCTCACTATATTTACCTCCTAATTATCTATAAAGTTTTAAAATTATTAATCAATTGTAATATCACGACGTGCGTTAATTATATACGAAATAATCAAAAATATCGCAGTATAAGCTACTAACATAATCAATAGCGCATTGACGTCATCAAATTTATACACTGATTTTACAAGGTCACGCATTGATTCACGGTTATAGTACCTACCGAACAAATTCACATCAAACATATGATATTTTATCCAAGACCATTTTTGAACTGCCAGTGCTGTTATTCCTTGAATAATCGATCCGCCCAAAACTGCAAACATTACAAGGACAAGAGATAGTATCTGCGTTTTGAATACTACACAAACCAAAAGTACCATAGATATATAAAATATCATAACGGCAAGACTCGCTAAATTAGAAATAATAAGTTGATTTAAGACTGTTCGCCCGAAATAACCGTCTGCGATTGTTTCATTAAGTTTTCCTAAATCCATTTTACCTTTAAAAAATACATAGTTTTTAATAATATACTCAAAAATCGCTCCAACTATAACAAAAATAAAATAATTCAAAATAGCCAATACTATTTTTGCAGTTAGAATGGCAGAACGTGACTTAGGTTTTGTGTATAAAAATTTAACAGTTCCTTTTGAATATTCTTGTGACAGATTATTAGCAAACATAATTAAAATCAAAATACCGCCAAGTCCAACAGAAATTTCGGTAATTCCTGCCAAAGAGCTAACAGCATCAAAACTGTCAACACCCACCGCTTTATATAAATAAAAATTATAGGCAATAATTACTAAAAACATCAACAACATGTAGAACCATGTTGTTTTCTTTTTATAATCTTTAACAAATTCATTAATTAACAATTTCATTATTTATTCTCCTTTCCGGTAATTTCCAAGAAACGATCCTCTAATGATGTACTTAGCACCTTAACAGTATCCAATTCCACATTGTTCGTTACTAAGTATGTTAATAGTTGCCCCTTATTCTCTCTTGATAAGTTTTCAAAGACAAATCCGGCATTTTCTTTTTTGTAACGAATACCTAATTCTTCAATTAACGCCTCCGCTTTTTCGTTATCATATGTCGAAACAAATGTTTTGACGATATTATCACCTTTCAAATTCACCAATTTATCATCTGCTATAATGTGACCTTTTTCAATAACGATAATTCTATCACTAACTCTTTCAATTTCATCCAATAAATGTGAAGAAATCAAGATAGAAACCCCTGTCGCCGCAATCTCTTTTAACTTATTACGAAAATCTTGAACTCCTTGTGGGTCTAATCCGTTAACCGGCTCATCCAATATCAAAATTTTAGGATCATTCAATAAAGCCTGTGCCAACCCTAAACGCTGACGCATCCCTAGAGAATAAGTTTTAACTTTTTTATGGATTACATCTTTAAGTCCTACAAACTCAGCCAATTCTTTTATTCTTGAACGGCTAACTTTTTTTCCGCACGTTCTTGCTATTTGTTTCAAGTTTGACCAACCTGACATATAGTTATAAAATTCAGGTGTTTCAATCATAGAACCTATTTCTTTTAACATTCTCGTTTTTCCTAAACCGAGAGGTTTTTCAAAACAGTAAACATCACCTTTAGAAATTTTGGTCAACCCTACCATCATTCTCATAATAGTAGTTTTACCACTACCGTTAGGCCCAAGTAAACCTGTGATTTCACCTTTTCTCATTTCAAAAGTAATATCATCCACTATGGTTTTTAAACCAATTCGTTTTTTTAATCCCAACACTTCAAGAACAACTTCTCCTTGTTCTTTTTTTTCTGTAGTTTTCCCTACCTCTACAGAAACATTTGAAACATTTGAAACATTTGAAACATCTTCTTGCTCAAATGCCTTTTGCAAATCTTCACGATTTAAAACAACTGTTTCACTATGTACATCTTTATTCTCTTGTACATCTTCTTTTTTATCTTCACTTAAAAAATCTTTTGTGAAATTAGATTTTTCTTGAACAGTTGAATTGTTTTCGCTATCAACCTGCTGTCTTATTTTTTCTAACAAATCTGAGTAATCTTCCGTTTTACTTCCCTTATCTGTTAGATTATCGTTTAGTACATCTTTATTTTCATCTAAATTTGTCATTATTGATAGAAGATTCCTTTCTCATAAATTTTCTTTTATATTATATCATACTTGAAAAAGTTTTTCTACTAAGATGTGAATAATTATTTCTTATTTTTGTACTGAAAATATCTTGAAATCCCTGCTTTAAATTAAAAGTTTTTCCTATTAAATTAAAAACGTTATTTCATGCAATTAACAAAGATAATTATACTAATTTTACACTCAATATATAGATATTTAATATATCTTAAAATAAATATTATTGTTCTATCTATATTTTAATTAAATTTCTTAAAATTAACTTATAAAAAAATACCGACATTATAATTGAATTTTCAAATAATACCTATACTTATTAATCTAATTGATTAAGAAACTTTGATTGTTATCACTTTTTCCAACGAAAAGATAAGAAAACACTTACTATAAAGTAAAATCAACGATATTTACATAAATATCATTGATTTTAAAATATTATATTCTTTTTATAGAAAGCTATAGTATATTTATAACAAAAATCGTGATAATAAACCGAAAAACAAACTAATGTATATAAATTGGTTTTCTACTTTTAATTATTCCTTATATTCTCAGTTTAATATTTATCAACTTCCATGTAATTATCGGGATTAATACTACAGATATTACTGTAATTATATACTTATTAACAAAAAATGCTAATCCTAATATAGCATATATTCCTGCTATTACTCCTAATACTCCGTACAAGTATAGTAACTTATCGACTATATTTATTGTAAAGAATTTTCCTTCATTTTCAATATTATGTTTTTTGTAAACTTTACACATTAATAAAGAAATTATAAACATTATCCCAAGCCATATTAAAATATACTTCCATTCTACATAAGTTACATAATAAGCTATTGGCACAGAATTTGGGCTTATTACTATATTTTCGATTATTAACTTTTTACCTGCTACAACCAGCCCAATTATATAAAATATCATTATAGGATAGATATGCAAGGTAAGTAATGGAACATACATAGCTATAATACTGATAACACTTCCACAAAAGCTGGAACTTATTGCCCCTAAGATAACTATACCTAATCCTAAAACAAAAATCTTACTATGTGCTGTAAAGGTATTTGTAATAAAATACAATTCCGATATAACGCTATTTTTCACTACTAAAACGTTCGAAATCCCCACCAACACATATGCTATCGCTACGATAATTACCGCTAAAATTAATTTTGCAAAATATATTTTTTCTTTCTTAAATGGTAAACTTGCTATAAATTTTCCAAAATTAGTATGATATTCAAACCCAAAAATAATAACCACAGTAACTAATATTAAAATAAGATACATTATATTTGTATTTTCGTTATGCAAAGTTTCTTTTACTTCTGTTTTACTTTTATCAAAATTTTCTAATATAAACATTTTTAGTTTCACTGAATTATCACCAAAATATTCGGGATAAAGTTTTAATATTTCTATTTCTTTAACTGTATAACCCTTACTATCAGAATTTTTAGTTTTAAATTCTTTATACTTTTTTAAGTTATTTTTTTCTTCTTGACTTAAATATTTAAAATACCTTTCTCTTTGTTTAACAACATTTATATCGCCGGAACGATAAAAATTTTTCTCACTATGTTCTGAAATTCTTCCTAAATAAACGTCAACAGCAAATCTATTCTGCATTTCCGTTAGCTCTTTTCTTGACAACTTCCCATTAAAATTTTCGATATACTTTATTTTTTCAGTTGTTAGTTTATAACTGTTTTCTTGTTGTACATCTTCATTGATAATCTTACTGTTTTCTACTCTTTTATTATTACCGATATTTTTTTCAAACTCGTAACCGGCAATACCCTCTTTTAACTCTTTCATTCTGTTTGCCGTGGTTATTCCGGAAACAATAACAAATCCCGCTAACAATATTAAAATAAAGATAAAATATTTTTTTACATAAATTTGAATTACTTTAAAAATATCATTAAACATAATTATCTCCCCTCCCTATTTCGTAATATAAATATATCCTCAAGTGTAACCGGTAGCTTATCATACTGTAAAGCTCCACTATCTTTAATTAGCTTATCATTATCACCATAAGTTATAACTGTATAAACTCTACCGATATTATTTATAACAGCTATATTCTCATTTTGGAGTAAATTTTGTGGAATTTCTTCTTTATAGACCAGTTGATATTTTATATAATCAGTTGGATTAACCTCTTTTGTTAAATAATCTTTATTATCTAAATAAATAATTTTGTTACTGATATTTTCGATATATGCCAACTGATGACTACTTATCAAAATCCCTACACCATTTTCTTGTGCTTCAATAATATAATCAATAATTAAATTAATATTTAAAACATCTATACCATCGAACGGTTCGTCTAACAATACAAAACAAGTTTTACAAGAAAAACTCAGAATAACGGATAAAATAGCCTTTTGACCTTTAGATAATTCAGAAACCCTTGTATCTAAATCTATTTTATTTTTCTCAATTTCCGCTATAAAATATTCTTTAGAAAATTTCGGATATGAAAGTTCATAGTAGCGTATTATATTTTTTATTTTTTCATTTTCAAAATAGTTAAATTTGTCAGGACTATAAATTATTTCATTTTTTATATCTTGCAAATCGGTTTCATCTATGAACATCTCTCCTTCTTTCAAATCATAAATACCCGCAATCAACTTGAAAAGTGTAGTTTTTCCACTACCATTTCTTCCTATAACAGCAACAACTTCAGAATTTCCAACCGAAAAGCTAATGTTAGATAATATTTTCTTTTTACCAAAACTTTTACTAAGATTTTTTATTTTCAGTTTCATTTTTATTCCCCCCTTCGTAAAATTGCTCTACCTTTTCAAAAAGTTTTTCTTTTGATAATTCCAATAATTTCCACTCTACTAAAATTATTTTTAAAACATTATTAAAGTTTACATTTTTATCCATAATATCCCCTGCCTTATTCTTCGAACATATCACTGATTTTTTTTAGTAATTCTTCTTTAGTTATCCCTAAAACTTTCGCTTCTCTCACTAAATCTTCAATCAATGTATCAATTAACTTATAGTTCGGCTTTATATTATCAAAATTGTTTGTTATAAATGTTCCTTTCCCTATTATTGTTGTAATTATCTTCTCATTTTCCAACTGTTGATAAGCCTTTTGAATGGTACTTATATTAACTTTTTTTATTTTTGCAAACTCTCTAACCGAAGGCATCTTGTCATTTTCTTTAAGCATTCCTTTCGCTATCAAACCTTTCGTTTCATCAACAATTTGCTTGTAAAGCGGTTTATTGGAAAAGTTACCATTATTAAACATAAAATCCCACCTTTCATAGTGTACCATAAACAGCCATACACTTATTACATTTTTAGTGTACCACAAATAACCATACACTTCAAGTGAAAATATATTTTTTATTATTCTATTTTTTGATTAAATTATTTCTCTACAATATGTAACACAAAAGAGCCGTAGATTATTCTACGACTCCAAAGTCTTTTAAAATTTATTTAACAAAATCAAATTCTTTTTTTAAATCGATATCATTAAAGGAAACCATAACCCTATCATAATTCAATGGCTTAATTAGATTATTAACCGCTTGTGCAACCTTTTCACAAACTTCAACCGGACGTGCTACCCAACTTATTTCAATTCTAACACGACTTAATTCTTCACCATCACTAATTGCCACAGTTTCTACTAAATCCAATGTGAAAGCTTCACGTGGTCTTTCTATAATATTAGAAATTGTATCAAACAACTCCCCACTAATTTTTTTTAAATCAGCTTTTTTTATTCCCTTTGCTACTATTCTCGGCATAAAATTACCTCCCGTTTGTATTCGTTTTCTTTAATTATATCACATCTATATAAAATAAAAAAGATAGAAAATATCTACTCAAAAAGTAAAATTTTATAATTATTTCACTTTTACTAAATACCCCCTACATGATATTTAATATTTTATCGTATAATTATTTATTTTAATTTTCCTGCAGTATATTTCATTATAAATATCAACACCAAACTTAATAAAAAATTCTTTATACTTCTTTCTCAGCAATTATACAAAAAAAATAAATTTTCGATATTTATTCACAATTTATTCTACACTAAAACACTTTCTCATTAAATTTCATATTAAATTATACAATTCTTATTTTTTAAAATTTTTTACCTCATTTTAATATCATTTTTTCTATAAATATGTTATTATTAAAGATATAAAGATAACTATAATATTATAAAGGGGAAATTTTTATTAAAATTTTATACAGAAAATACCTTTCTCTGAGTTTTTTAATTATAATCTGTATTGTTATATTTTTATTTTCACATCAAGCGGGTTTTGAATCTTCAAAAATTTCCGATAACTTATTTATTAGAAAACTTGGACATTTTAGCGAATATTTTATTTTAGGTTTTTCAGCTTTTAATTATTTTACCAATATATTTTCAAAAAATCTAAATAAAATAAATATTTCAAAAATAGCTTTTACAGGCTTTTCTTTCTCGGTTCTTTATGCTATAAGCGATGAGTTTCATCAAACTTTTATTGCAGATAGAGATGGAAACATAAAAGACGTTTTTATCGATAGTCTGGGAGTTTTTGTCGGTATTATTCTGGCTATTTTAATTTTCCGTTTATGTTTCCGTAAAGAAAGTTAAAAATATTTCATTTTTTAGTTGTATTTTTCAGCCAAAAGTTATAAAATAGTTATCTAGGGGTATAAAAATAAAAAAGGAGGAGTTCTAATGCTTAAAGCACTTATTATAGAAGATGATAAATTTTTAGCAGCACGCTTAAAAACTGCTATTTCAGAAAAATTTGATGCTGATGTATGTTATAACGGAATTGATGCTATCTCATTAATCGATAATAATTCTTACGATTTTATTATTGCCGATAGTATTTTGCCCGGAAAAGGTGGTATTGATATATTAGATTACTCAAGAGAAACGAAAGAAGAAAGAATTCCTACTATTATTCTTTCCGTTACAGAATCTACAGATGAAAAATCCAGAGTGATGAAACATAGAATTACAGAATATCTACCTCGCTACTGTGAAGCTTCTTTAATAAATTCTACCATGGCTAACCTTCTACAACGTGGAAGTAATCTCCAAGCAGAAAATAAAATCACGTATAAAAATCTTACGCTTGATTTGAAAAATGAACTTGTTAAAACAGAAGAAATTACTTTAAATACAATTAAAGGTAAGTATCTTGAACTTCTTTCTTTCTTTGTTATTAATAATAATATTGTTTTAGAAAAGGAAGAAATTTTTGATCGTGTTTGGGGAGTTGATTCTGAAACCACTATTAACGCTATTGAGGTTTATATTTCCGGACTTAGAAAAGAACTTCGTAAGATTGGTTTTGATAAAAACTTACGTACTGTTCGTGGAGTTGGTTATACTTTTGAATAATAGAGGCATATATGGAATTTAACTACCCGATAAATTACTCATTATATACCCCGAAAGAAGTCGGTATTATAATTCAATTTCTTGATATTATTGAACTTTGTTACACAAAAGGCGTTGAGTTGAGCGAATATAAAAAACATTACAAGGCATTCAAGCAAATTATAAAAGCTAAATCTGAAGAAAATACTTTATATAAAGATTTCAAAAATATAACCGGTTTTGACGGGTATCTTACTACAAAAGCGATGAAAAACGAAAACAAAATTATATTGATAAGATCATAAATGTTATCAATATAATTTTGTTTTAAATATATGAAACGAGAGTGACTAAACAAAATCGATTTCTGATGAACTCACGATTTTTGAGTCGCTCCATTTTTATTTGTATTTTAAAAATTTATTTATCTAACTCTATAACTCCATAATGAAATTTCGTGTTTTTTCTCACAATCCTTTTAAAACCGAATTTTTCAAAAATATCATCACGAAAATGTGCTTTTATCACAATCTTTTTACTTGCTACCCTTTTCGCTTCTGTTAGCAACTCTTCACTCAAACTATCCCTACTTGCTATTTTTTCTATTCCTTGTAGGTTATTGGACTCCGTAATTGAATTTATAAACATCGGATCAAAATAAATTACGTCAAAACTATTATCAAGACAATTCTTTAAATATTCAAGATTATCGGACAAAATTGTTTCAATATTCCTTAATGCTTCCATTAACATTTTATTATCAGAAATATAGTTTTTTAAACCTTTACTTACAATTAAATGGATAATTTCATTTTTTTCAACAGCCACAACTTTATGACCGTAATAGCTGATTACAATACTATCACTTGCTAATCCCATTGTTGCATCAAGTACTCTCTGATTTTCTGCATTAATTATTTCAATTAACGGTTCATTGTCATTATTTTTAATTCTAAGAAAAGCCGTATCCGGATGAAAAAAGAATTCATTTTCTTCATTATAATACACCAATTTATCCTTATAAACGATAACTACTTCCTTATATTTTCTTAAAATATCCTTTACAGTTTGTTTTTTTCTTTCAATGTAATCAAACTTTTTTTGATATGCAATTTCTTTTGCTCTTTCTACTAATTCATCATTAGTTCTAACGCTTGTAGTAATTTTCATTTATTACCCTAACCTTTTTTTCAGTAACAATAAAATCAACCGCAATATCATGGGATTCTATCGGAAGATTTTCTTGTAATATTTTTTCATAAGAAACACCAATCATAAGTTTAGGTGTTATTTTTGATAGATATTTATCATAATAACCTTTTCCATACCCTACACGATAACCTTTTTTATCATATACAACACTCGGAACAATAGCAATATCTATTTCTCCCGTATAATTATCTGTATTAGTCGGTTCTAATATGCCGAACGCTCCTTTTTCTCTAAGTTCTTCCCATTTATATAAAGGAGTAATCAGCATTTCTTTACCTAAAATTTTCGGCACAAATATTTCTTTCTCAGCAAGGTATTTCTTTATAAATTGTTCAGTTGCGACTTCACTTCCGAAAGAAACATAGATAAATATTTTATTTGAGTTTTTAAATTCTTTTATTTTTTCTATTTGTCTAAATATTTTTTCACTTGCCAATTTTCTATAACTTTCGGCAAGATTATCACGTTCAAAAATAAATTTTTTTCTAATCGCTTCTTTCACCAACTACCACCTCACTATTATTATTTGTCCTAAAAAAGGGGACTTAAAAAATCATGATTTTTTAAAATAAGATTTTGATAAGTCACCCTGCATGGTTTACTGGATATAAAAAGATTTTACAAAGCGGATTTGTAAAAATAAACTACCTCACCTAAATTAAATATACACTTTTTAATTTTAAGGAAATTATTTTTATCTAATATTCAGCTGTTCTATTTTTTTATTCATATTAGTTCTTAATTTCATAAAATCTTCTTTTATTACAACAGTATCTGCAATATAATCATGCAAACCCATTTTTTTACTATTAAAAGCGACTACTAAATATGGCAAACTGAACAATGCCATATTTAGTAATCTACCAACAATTTCTCTATATAAAACATCGATTAATGTTAATTTTTTCGGGGAAATTGCCGCTACTTTTAATCCCATTATTATTTTTCCAAGTGTTTGATTTATTAAATAAGTCATAATCACAAAATAGAAAAGCATCACAAAGACAAAAGTTAGCGAACTTTCTCCTAATAACGGTATGTTCATTGTGATATTTAACTTATTGAAAGTTAATGTATTGATAAGTCCTGTTATTGCATAAGTAACAGCTATATCAATTATATAAGCGATTAACCTTATCCAAAAGCCGACATAAAAATGTTTTGATATTTCTTTATAATCTTCTAATGTTGTCGGTAAAATAAAATCTTCTATATTTTCTTTTGATATTTTGATTTCTTCTGTAATATTTTCCATTTTTAGCTCTTCTTTATCATTTTCAGTTATGAAGTTTTCTCTATCCAAGTTCTGTTGTTTATTTTCCATGTTATCACCTAACCCAGATAATTTTTTTCTACTCTTGTTGAATTTTCACTATTCAACTCTGAAACAAAAGCACGTGTAGTTGCTTTAATAAAACGTGTTAAAAAATTACTTGAAGCACGTTCACTGCGAATTTCAATAACGCTTGGATTTGATAACTTTTTCTCCTCTTTGATGTAATTAATCATATCATCTTCCGTTCCGATTTTATCAACCAGTTTATTCGCCACCGCTTGAGTTCCGCTGTAAGTTCTGCCGTCTGCTAATTTTCTAACATCATCTTCACTCATATTTCTTCCCTCGGCTATAACTTTTACAAAGCGATCAAATGATTCTTTATTTTGCTCTTGCAAAATTTTTCTTGTTGACTCCGGTAAATCTTCAGCAACACCACCGATTGCCTTTTGTTCTCCTGAGCGAATGGTTTCTTGTTTAATACCTTTATCATTAAGGTACTTTTGAGCTGAAATGTAACTCATAATAACTCCAATAGAACCTGTTGTCGTTTCATTATTGGCAAATATTTTCTTTGCTGCCATGGATACATAATATCCACCTGAAGTTGCTTGTTTTTTCATAACAACGTAAACATCTTTGCCGCTTTCTTTTAATGCTTTATATAATTCTGCCGTTTCATATACTCCGCCACCGGGAGTGTTTACAGATAACAATATAGCTTTAACATCTGAATTGTTTTTTGCAGTTTTTATCTGGTTCAAAACTGAACTTTTTGAATATTCGTTTGTCATCTCCGAAGTTATCTCTCCCTCAATAGAGATTTTTTGAATTATTTGATTATCATCTCCGGATTTTAATGTTAATTTTGTTGTTGATTGATTTGCCAAAAATGACCATAAATACTCACTGATTGTTTCTTCTTTTTTTGTATTACTGTTCTGTTGTGATAGCGTTCCTTTTACTAATGATAAAAATATTAATACTACTACCACAACGAGCGAAATTATTCTTTTATTTTTTTTATTCACTACTTTTCCCCTTTACTTTTATTTTTAAAGCGAGAATAATATAAATTTTAAACTCTTTACCTACTTACCTTTTATTCTCCATAACTTTTTGAAACAAATTTATTATATCGTTTCATAAAAGCAAGTTCAGCAGTTCCGGTTTGTCCGTTTCTATTTTTTGCAACAATTACTTCGACAGTTGATACATCATTGTGTTCTTGTATTTCACTTTCATCCGTATCAGCATTGCGGTAATAATCACCACGATATAAAAATGATACTATATCGGCATCTTGCTCAATACTTCCCGATTCCCTTAAATCGCTCATCATCGGGCGTTTATCCTGACGAGATTCCACACCACGTGAAAGTTGAGAAAGTGCAATAACAGGACATTCCAACTCCCTTGCCATTTGTTTTAAACTTCGTGATATTTCTGATACCTCCTGCTGACGATTATCCGTTCTTTTGCTCCCTTGTAGAAGTTGAAGGTAATCAATAACGACCAAATCCAATCCATGCTCACTTTTTAGCAGTTTACATTTTGCTTTAACTTCATTAACCTTAATGAAAGCACTGTCTTCAATAAAAATATTTTTCTGATTTAAAAAATGAACCGCAGTTTCTAATTTGAATAAATCATCATTATCAAGTGTTCCTTTTTTAATTTTTTCAGAATCCAACATTCCTTCACTGCAAATCATACGAGATACCAGCTGATCCGCCCCCATCTCCAGAGAAAAAAGTGCTACCGTTTTTTTCTCATCTTCAGTCTTATGATTTTTCCCTGCAATATTTAAAGCGATATTCAAAGCGAAAGCTGTTTTACCCATTGAAGGTCTTGCCGCTAAAATAAATAAATCTCCTTTCCCCAGCCCTACCAACTGATCCAAAGAACTGAATCCGGTTGGCATTGCAACACTTTGCCCTTCACCTGACATTCTAGCCAATATTTCTTTAAAAACTTCATCGGTAACATCTTTCATGTTTTTAAAGTGTGATTGTTTGGCACGCTCCATAGCTCGTTCAACTTGGTCGAAAAGTGTCGCTGTCAACGAGTCAATATCAGCATTTCCCGCATTCATCTCCTCCGTACTGCTAAGAAGAGCTCCACGTATTTCACGATAAATCGAATAGCGTTTTACTAAAGTTGCATAGTGCATAATATTACGTGAACTTGGTGTTACATCATATAATTCCACTATGTATAACGAGGCATTTGAAGTTCGAAACGCCCCACTATCATTTATTTCTTCAAATATCGTAGTAGTATCAGGTGTAATTTCCGCTTCATCTAATCTCAAAATCGCATTATAAACGTCTTTATTTCTTTCATCATAAAAATCTTCAACTTCAACAGCAGCCTTTATCTCAACCAGCTTTTCCGGCTCTCTCATTAAAGCCCCTAAAAGCGACTGTTCTGCTAAAATGACCGAATCAATATGATACTTCATATTACCACCTCATTTTTACACTTGTTCTACTACGTGTACTTTAATCACACCTTGCACTTCATTGTGAAGTTTTATTTTTACATTAGTGTACCCTAATGATTGAATTCCTTGAGGTAAGTCAATTTTTTTCTTATCTACTTTAAGATTATGTTGTTTTTTTAACTCTTCAACAATCTGTTTAGAAGAAACAGAACCGAATAAACGTCCTCCTTCTCCCGCTTTTACACTGATTTTCACCTCAATATCTTCCAACTGTTTAGCCAACAAATTAGCTTGAACCAGTTCCTCTTGTTTATCTTTTTCAATACGTTTTTGTTGACCTTTTAGGGTTGCCATATTCGCATTATTAGCGATAACTACCTTCTTATTATTTAAAAGAAATTTCGCATAACCATCCGCTATTTCTTTTACTTCACCTTTTTTACCTTTACCTTTTACATCTTCTACAAAAATTACTTTCATGTCCCATATCTCCTTCTTATGCTAATAAAATTTCATCTATCGCTTTATTCAATCTCTCCAGAACCTCTTCAATTGTCGTCTCCTCAATTTGAGTCGCCGCATTGGCAAGATGTCCGCCACCGCCAAGCTCTTCCATTACCAACTGAACATTCATATTCCCTAACGAACGTGCCGATACCCCAACTTTATTTTCATCTAAATATCCGACTAAATATCCGACAGCAAAACTGCACTCTATCCCTTTAAGACTAAGAAGTAAATCGGCACTTTGAGCAAGCATTACATTGGTATATTTTTTATCATTTGGTGCTAATGCTATAACTATCTCTGGCGTTTTTTGAATAGAATTATTAATAATTTCTACCCTATTCATAAAGTTTTCAATAGGCTCTTTTAATATTGTTTTTACTTTAGTAGGATCTGCTCCATTGCTACGAAGATACCCTGCGGCAGAAAAAGTTCTTGACCCCGTTCTTATAGAAAAGTTTTGTGTATCGACAACTATTCCGCCAAGCATTATTGTAGCAGCCAGCGGTGTTATTTTTTCTATCTTCGTTTGATATTCTATTAATTCTGCTATTAATTCGGATGCTGACGACGCATATGGCTCTATATAGGTTAATAGAGGATTAGTAATAATGTCTTCTCCTCGTCTATGATGATCTATTATTACTTTTTTAGTTGCTTTTTGTAAAATGCCAACATCAATAACACGAGAGGCATCTGATGTATCAACTATAAGAAGAGTAGTCTGCGGCGTCATAAGTTCCCATGCCTCATCACTTGTTACAAATACTCTCGCAAGATTTTCATCCGTTGAGTGAATCTCAGCCATAATTTTCTTAATCGTTTCATCCATATCACTATCATTTAAAACGATATAACACTCTTTACCGACTATTTTCGAAAAAGTATAAATTCCGATACAACCACCTATAGCATCAAAATCAGGACGCTTATGTCCCATAACAATAATTTTATCACTGTCATTAACAATATCTGCCAAAGCATTGGATACTACGCGAGCCTTAATTCTTGTTCTTTTTTCTTGGGGATTTGTTTTTCCACCATAAAATCTAATTGTTCCGTCAACATCTTTTATAGCTACTTGATCTCCACCACGCCCTAAAGCCAAATCTAATGAACTTTTTGCCAACTCTCCAAGCTCCGGTAAAAAATCTGTCCCTACTCCAACACCGATACTTAGTGTAACCGGTGCATCAAAATCTTCTTTTAAGTTTCTAATTGAATCCAAAATTTGAAACTTATCTTTCTCTATTTTTTTTAGATCTTTAACATTAAGAAGTCCAATAAATCTGTCTTCATCTATTCTTTTGAGATAAATACTGTTTTTCTTCGCCCACTCTGTAAGAGTTATGACAATATTTGCATCTAACCTGCTAGCTACTTCATCATCTAAAGAATCATAAACATCTTCATAATTATCAAGACTTAAATTTAAAATAATAGGCCGTGTATCCCTAAAACGCTGCATTACAACTTTTGCCTCAGTTATATCAAAGAAATAAATATATCCGCTATCTTTTTGGTAATTAACTTTATAATGTTTCCCAAAAATTTCAAACTGATTATCTACAGGTGTTTCCACCTCAAAAAGATTAGCTAGTTCCGGCATAAGTTCTAAGATGTTCACACCATGAATTTCATCAACTTTTATATTTTTGTAAATAAAATTATTCGCCCATTCTATATTTTTTTCTTCATCAATAACAATAATTCCAATAGGGAATTTATTTATTCCTTTCTCAGTCGAATCTTTAATTCTGTTAGTCAGCTTATTAATATACCTTGTTGTCTGTTCTTCTTGTTTTTGTCTGTGGTAATAAAAAGGAATAAGCAACAATAGACCTACTATAAGATAAACGATTAAACTTTCTATACTGAATATCGAAATAAATACCGCACCTAAAATAAATATTACTAAAATAAGTGCTTCGTATTTTCTTTTTTCACCCATATACTTATCTTCCTTTCCGCAATGTCATAAATTTTTCTCTTAACTTAAATAAACTGTCAACAAAACCGATAAGTTCAAATATCGGACTTAGAAAAATCATCATTATCACCAACAACGGTTTAACTGCCTTTGCCCCCCTATTCTGCTCCGCAAAGAAAAAGACGGTAAACAACCCGTTAAGCGTAAATGCCAACGCTAATACACCGACAACATTTTGTACAACAATTGTCCAGAAGTCATAATTGTTTGTATTTTGCATTTCTAAAAATAGACTAATCAAGGTTAATACAACATAAAAATATCCCATTTTAGTGCTTAACATAATTCTGCTAAATTTAGGAAACGTCGGTATAATTACATACTCTCTTGATAACATAGTTAAGGTATACTGTCCAAGTCCTAAGCTATAAACAAATAATGCTACAAATATCGTTACCGGAAAAGTCTTCTTAAATGATTCAAAATTTGCAAGAAGTAAATTCTTATCAATCTCTTTATTTGCCATTATCATAGTATTAACGTTATCATTTACTATTTTAGATATTTGTTCAAAATTGATATTTAATGCACCTTGTTTAACAAGTAACACTACATAAATCGCTATTCCCAAAAACAAAAATGCTGTCATGGTTAAAAGTAAAATAACTTTAGAATGTCTATCGCAGATTAATTTATAAATAATATAAGCTATAAAAATATGCAATGTAAACCAAAGAGCAAACCCTGACGGCGAAAGAACCAAAACTATAACAATTCCTACTGTTGAAAGTGGTAAATATAATTTTTCGCCTTTAGCCCCTAATACATAAGTTAAAGGAAATACCGATAAAAATGCGGCTATTATTTCTACTCTAAGCAACGCTCCTAATAATGCCAACAGAATAAAACTTATACTATAAGCTATTACTTTTTTATTACTCGGTTCTTTAAAGAAAAATTTATTTGCAAGTAATTTTTCTAATTCTTCTTTTATCATTTGTGAAATGTTATCTTTCAATTTAACACTCCTTTATTCTTTAATCAAAACTAATTTTCTATATAGAATAAAAAATAAGTTAATCTCAAAATTGTTTTTATTCAAAAATTAATAATTTTCAATATTTTAAATCAACATTATCCTTATTATTATACCAAATTAGAACTATTTTTTAAAGAAAAATATTATTTTTATTTCACAGCTCTCTCTTTAAAATTTTTTTATTAATTTTTATAATTTTTTATTAAAATAATTGACAAAGATTATTATTCAAACTATTATTATGTGTGTAGAGAAGAAAATAATTTACAAAGGAGGAATATTATGAAAAAATATATTATTACAATAACTACCACAACCTTAGTTGTCCTTATTTTCGCACTTGGAGGTTATTATTATTTATCAGTTAACAATAATTCAAACACCACGGATGAAAACTCTCAAACTGTAACTAAGAAAGAAAATTCTTCTCAAAATAAAGAGTCGGATACCAATAATCCCGTAGAATCTTTGGACAGTCTTCGTGGAAAAACTCCGGATAATATTAATACCCCGACTGTTATCAACGGAATATTACTGGCAAATAAGAAGCATCCACTTCCTAAAAATTATAATCCGGGAGAAGATGCTACGGCTAGGCAAAACGTTAATCAACTTATTAAAGATGCACAAAAACGTAACCTTAATGTTTCAAACCAAGTTTCCGGCTTTAGAAGTTATCAAACCCAAGCTAAACTTTATAACAATTATATTAATGAGCATGGTAAAAAAGAAGCTGATACTTTTTCTGCACGTCCGGGTTATAGCGAACATCAAACAGGTTTAGCTTTCGATTTAATCGATAATGACGGTCAACTGCTCGGTTCCAGCGGTACCAGTGACAGTAGCGTACAAGCTGCACGTTGGCTTGCTGATAACGCTCACCACTACGGCTTTATTATAAGATATAAACCCGAATTTGTTAACAAAACAGGCTACATGGCTGAAAGTTGGCATATCCGTTATGTCGGAGAAAATATTGCAAAAACAATTTATGAAAAAAATATTTCACTTGAAGAATATTTAAACGCTTTGGGTGGAGATTATTTAGAGTAAAAGGAGAATTATATGAACAACGAAAAAAACAATAATTTTAACCCTCAAAATTACAATGAAAATAATGAACACCAATATAATCAAAACGGTTATTATGATGAAAACGGTAATTACGTTGAACTTAACGGTTACTATGACAATCAAGGAAATTTCCATACTCAAAATGGTTATTACGATCAACAAGGAAATTTTTTCCCTTATAGCAATAACTACTATGATGATTTTAGAACACAAGAAAACTATGTCGAACAAAATAATAACGGATATGAAAATCCCGTTACTTACAATACACAAAATCATTCCAAAAATACAAACTACAATGGGCATCCGAACTTCATACCACCTCATACCGATAACCAATACAACAATCAACAATTTACCTCACCCGACGGTTATAATAACAAGAAGAAAAAAAGTATTGTTCCAATTATTTTAGCAAGTATAATTACTTTCGCAGTTCTTGTTGTCGGATTATACTTTGGTTATACTAAATTTATAAAAAAAGAAGCTATTATTGATTTATCTAAATACGAAGTCAACTTTGTAACTTATGGTGCTGAAGGTGACGGGAAACCTGAAGTTGATATAAAAAAAGTTCCCGATGTAAATAATACAACATCAGAAATATCAAACTTCCTTGCTAACCCCGATGTTAGTTTTGATAAAAAAAACGGACTTAAAAACGGTGATAAAGTAGAAGTAACTATTACCCTCAACAAAAATACCGCAAAAAAATTAAATTTAAAGACCACCGGAGAATTTAAACGTCAATTCACCGTTAACGGTTTAAACGAAAAAACAAAAGAAAAAGAAACTATTATTGTCAAAGATAAATCGTCAAGTTCTTCAAATAATTCGAAACTTTCCGAAGAACGTACAGTCTATGTCAAACCGACTGAGGGAGTAAATCTTAGAAGTTCTGCCAATGACTCAAGTTCAATTTTAACAACTATAAAAGTTGGTCAACGTATATCTCAACACTATATTGAAGAAAATTCAAACGGTGAAAAATGGGCATATGTAACTTATAATGGGAAAAATGGCTGGATAAGGGCTGATCTTCTCGGATAATAACAAAAACACAAAAGATTTTCAGTAAATAAAGTCTTTTGTGTTTTTTTATAACCTATTTATCTCTTACCCTCAGCTTAACCATAAGCATGCTTAACAGTGTTATACAAATAACAATTAAGAATATTGATTTCCCTTGACTAAAGCCTAAAAAACCATTTTTAATATGTTTAGCTATCCAAACATAAACATAGTCACCATAGTAAATACCGAGTGCAAAAAATGCTTGATAAATACCCATACTGATATTTCTATATTCCCTATCAAAATACTGCATGGCAAGGGAAATTAAAACATTATACGACCCTCCATATGCTAACCCATTAAAGATATAACTTACAAAGATAATGTAGGGATTGCTCACATAAAGTGCTATAATATAAAATATTAAAGCACTGCTAAAACAAACCAACAATGTTTTTTGAATACCAATTTTTCTTGTAAAATATACTCCTACTAAAATACCCGCTATTAATTGCGGAACTGCAAATACTGCATCTATATAGGCAAGCATAAGCGGTGACATATTTAATTCAGTTTTCCCATAAGCTACCATATTAGCACCGCTGGTAGAAAATTTTATAAATGATAACAACAATGCTAATAAACAAACATAAATAAAACTCTTATGTTTCAAAACTGTTCTAACCTTACTAAAAGAAAAATTACTGTCTTTAGGTGCATAATCTTTCATCATAAATGTTAAAATAAATGTCGCAACAGCGATACTTCCGGACACTATCCACATATAGTTAAAATGTTTATACGTATTCATAGTCATGACATATTGAATTGGTGCCGCTACAAATTCCGCCAATAATGGCGCCGCTGAAAGAATAGACACCGAAACAGCCACCTTATCTCCGGAAAAAGTTTCAGAAAAAATAACATTAAATAGTGCCAACATCGTCGCACTAATTCCAAGAGATAATGAGGATAGATATAACGTAATATAATTTCCGTTAAATGCTACTAAAAATGAAGTAATAATAAGTAAAAACAATGAAATTTGAACAAATATTTTTCTTCTTCTGAAAATATCGCTCGCCAAAAACATCGGTAATCTTACTATTAAACTCGTAAGTCCGTACCCCGCCGCTATTTGAGCTGCAAGTACCGGACTTAAGGAAAGTCCGCCATGCTCAACAGAAGTTATCGCATACAGTTTTCGATATGCCCTTATTATGCTGATTGCAGACCAAAAAAGAACCAAAATCCAAAAAATTATCATTTGATTTTTATTTAGCTCAAATTTCTTTGATAAATAAAATACAACTGCTAAAATAAAAACAATCATAATTAAAGAAAGTAAAATTTTTGTTTTAATCATCTCCCAACAAAATTATTAACCTTTTGAATTATATCATAAAATTTAAAATATATCAGCTGATAGAAATGCCACAAAGAAAAAAAGGGTAAATCCCCTTTTAAAATTATCAGTAAAAATATTTTATATACATTTCTTATGAATTATCTTTTTCTATATCGTTTAAAATTAAAGAAAATGTACTTCCCTTTCCATACTCGCTTTTTACCAATATATCGCCATTAAGCTGATGTGCAAGTTGCTTTGCAATAGAAAGCCCTAACCCATAGCCGCCGGTTTCTAAATTACGAGAGGTTTCTACCCTGTAAAATCGTTTGAATATACTATCCAATTCTTCCGGTGAAATACCTTGTCCTTCATCTATAACTGAAATTTGTAATTTATTATTTTTTACTTCTGCAATAACTTCAACTTTAGTTCCTTTTTTGGAATATTTAAAAGCATTATTTATAAGATTTACTATAATACGTAGTAACTTGTCATAGCTGCTAACTATCTTAGCTGATTCCGGAATAACTTTAATGTAAATATCTCTTTTTTCTTTTTCTATTAAAAGTCTAAATTCGGACATACAATCAATTAATAACTTATCCAAGAAAATAATATCTTTGCCGGTAAAATCATTCTCCTTATCAAAAGTATTAAGTGTTAAATAATTTAACTCTTCTACAAGTTTATCAAGTCGCTCGGTTTGTCGTCCTATAGTTTTAAAATAATGCGGATATTCTTTTTTATCAATTACACCGTCCAACATACCCTCGACTGTTGCCTGAATTGACGTTATAGGGGTCTTTATATCATGTGATAACTGAGCAATCATAATACTTTTTTCTTTTTCACTCTCAGCTAAAGACTCAAAAGTTTCTTCCAGATTTTTTGACATTTCATTGAATGCCTTAGCCAATTCAGCAAATTCTATTGGATTTTTCACATCTGTAACAAAATCAAATTTTTTTTCAGAGACATAGTTGACTTGTTTTTTTAAACTTGCTAAAGAGCTGAATACACGAGATAATAAAAACAAACTGACTACGGCTCCTATAATACTTGCTACAATAGTTGTTAAAATAATAAAATATGTACCTTTTGTATCAATTAACATTTTATTTACCGCCCAAATAACGGCTACAATGGTTATTAGCGTTGAAATCAAATATCCAATTAAAATATAATTTTTTAGTTTCATTATTATCTCCTTTCTTTAAAATATTATATATTATTTCACAAATATTTCAGCAATGGTTAGTAGTGGTATGGACGCCTAACAACTAATTCACTACGTGAATGGATTTTCCGGCTAGAATTTTAGCCAAGGTCTAAAATTCTCCAAGTAAAATGCTTTTGGCATTTTACTATTACCACTACAAACATACTATTAGGCTTGTTGCTGTTCAAAGGTTAATTCTTAGTTTTTTGAGTATCTTTGATACGATAAAAACTTAGAAGTAAGCTTCTCAAAGGTATTCAAATGAATGTGAATATAGTGAACAAATTCGTTTGTTAATACCTACTGTAAGTGGTGGAATACTGGCTTCACCTGAGCTTATAAGCTCAGGTGAACCTTAAGGAATCCACTGCGTACGTTAAAGGTTGCCTCACCACTATAAAATCAGCAACAAAAAATATTTTGTATATAAATATATACTTAAAGTTACAATCGCTCTATATAGCTTTCTCAATTTTATATCCTAACCCCCAAACCGTTTTAATGGTTGGAGTTTTTTCTGTACTGTACTTAGATAAATCTTGACGAAGTGCATGAATATGCACATTTAAAGTATTGGTATCATCTACATAATCTTCTTGCCATATTCTTTCATATAACTCCGTCTTAGAGAAAACACGTTCCGGATTGCTTGCTAAAAGCCATAATAATTCAAAAGATTTTACGGTTAAATCCAACTCTTTTTCTCCAACAATTACCAATCTACTGGCATGATTTATCTGAAGATCACCTAAAGTAATTAATTCTGATGCTACCCCTACTTTTTTTATTCGACGCAAAATATTTCTCACTCTAAGCACAAGTTCTCTCGGGCTGAACGGCTTAGTTATAAAATCATCAGCCCCCATACTAAGTGCATAAATTTTGTCAGGCTCTGCTGTTTTTGCCGTAATAAATAGAAATGCTTGTTCAGAATTTATGTATTGAATCTCACTTATAAAATCATAACCGTCCATATTCGGCATCATAATATCCGTAATTATTAAATCTATCTTCATTTTCTTGAATATTGTAAGTGCTTCTATTCCGTCATGAGCCGTTACTACATCATATCCCGCTTGTTCTAAATACCTTTTATTTATTTCCGTTATTTCTATTTCATCATCTACCAACAAAATTTTATTTTTCATATTTATCCTCTCTTAAAAAATAGTGCTATACAGTAAGAGTATAGCACTATCTTATTCTTATATTCAAGCAAAGCCTCTTAATATATACTTATGCTCCTACTTTTATTATCTATTTTTTCTTCTTATTGCGAAGAATCCAAGAACACTCGCAAAGATAAGCCCAATAATTCCTGCCAATGTCAAGTTCGTTTCTGATTGACCTGTATTAGGTAATCTTGTTTTACCGTTTGATAAAGTTCCTTGATTAGTTGTACTATTTGTTAACTGCGAACCGTTTTGATTGGTATTCGATGAATGCATATGTCCATGATGATGTCCATGATGTCTACCCATTCCCATATGTCCTTTATCCATAGGATTTGTTGGGTTATGTCCGTTATGATTATGATCTTTATGGTCATGTCTTCCTTTAAGATTAATCGTTACTTTTTTAGTTGCTATAACA
>NZ_KI271801.1 GCF_000469465.1 Gemella bergeri ATCC 700627
TCCTTCCGCTTTTCCTCCGGCTGCCAAATAGTTTAAAGTGAATTCTGCATCAGTATTAATTTTTCCATTATATTTTAATGTAGCTTTATTTTTAAATATTTCTCCATCTGATGGGGTATAATCAGCTTTTATATCATATTTTATATAATAGCCCTCTTTCCCAATATCTCCTAATTCAAGAGAAAAACCTTTTTGGTCAGGATCCCATTTTATCTTAGCTTTATAATTATTAGTAACATCTTTATCATCTTTATGTTTCCAATGTCCATTGTCCCAATACCATTTAACTTTGTATATCCTAACAGTATCTTGTAACATTTTCACACCATAAGTATTATCATCCAGTCTATCTTGAACCCTTACCCCCTTCAAATCTTCTTCACTTTCATTAATGGCTATACTATAATGAAAAAGACTCTTATTATCTTTATCTTGCCACCCAACTTTTTCTATTATAGAATGATATTTTGGGTTAGGACCTTTATAATGTAATGTTCCTGCAGAAATTGTTACATCATTACTTATAGTGAATTTAAGATCAATATTTTTTTCTTCTTTAACCCTAGTTTCATCAACCCTTGCGTAGAAGAATAGTTCCCCTTTTACATCTGAGTGTTTTTCTGGATAATCCGTATATGTTAAAGTAATAGTTTTAGTAGCAGAATCTATTACAGCATTTGCTACTAAATTACCATCAGCATCTTTTACTTCAAATTTTATTGCGCTCCCGCCAAATGTTAGTTGTTCAGGTAATTTTATTGTGGTTGTATCATCTTTCTTCACTTTATTATTAGGAAGAGAAAACTCCGCATATACCCTAAATGTTCTCCACATTTCGACCGTATTATTAGGTATTGTCCCTCCATCATAACTTTTAATATACATTTTAGTAATTACATCATTATGTATTGCAGCATTTCTTGCCAGAGATTTTATTATATTATCAGAGATATTTTCGGTTTCACCTCTTTTCTCTGATACAATATTTGTAGTCCCTTTAGCACTAACACCTAAGTCCGCAGTATTGTCAGCTTTTTTATTTGTTTTTGCTGTATTATCAACTTTATCGCTAACTTTTTTTTCTGTAGCTTCGGTATTCTTGCCTTGAGTTTCTTTTTTAACTGCATTTTTTTGTACTTTTGTACTTGTAGTTAAATTCTCTCCCTGTTTTCCACCTTCTGCCCTAGCAATATTTGTATTTGAGCTTATAACTGTAGTCAATATTGTGCTACATATTAAAAGCACAGTCGTTATCCATATAAAAATCTTCTTTTTCATGAATAATACTTCCTTTCTTTGTATTTTTAAGTAGGATTTAATTTACACCTTAAATATGATATATATTATAACATACCTGACAAGACAAACACACTCATATTAGCAATGCAAACTAACAACCTACCCCAAAATATATTGTAACATACTGTAGTTTTATTGTAAAATAAATCCTATTTTTATATCCATTTAATTAAACTGATTTTGTGTTTGAACACAGTTATACTGTTTATAAAAACCTTTTGTTATGGTTATTGAATTATTTTTACATAAATTAAATACTATTTTATTTACACTTAGAGAAAATACTCATAATAACATGGGACTTGTGCCTCCATATTTTTTTACCAAAAAAAGAATAATTTTTATTATATATAGTTCTCTTTTTTCATATAGCAAGTATTTTTATCCTGTACTTTATCTTTTCACCTGAATTAAGTTATTAATAATTAAAAAACGAAAGTGGAATTTCACTTTCGTTTTTTAGTTATTCTTACTTTAACTTATTTGAATTTGATATAATTTATATAAAACTAATACTATTAATAATATTATTACAAATAATATAAAATACATCTTTTGTTTATTAGTCATATCTAAATATTTCCTTGAATTTCTTTTTCCAAAATATTTCTAGAGTGTTCACAAATTCTTGTAAAATGCTGAATTAAATCCATATATACAACTCCTGCCGGAATTTCGCATTCACCGTCTTTCATACGCTGTGTATGCTTTTTACGAGCTTTTTTCTCAAGTTCATAAATATTTCCACAAGCAGCCAGTGCCGCACCGGCAATTGCAATGTTTTTTTCTTCTAATGATTTAATTGTTTTTTCAATTATACCGTTTGATAATTCAAACATTTCTTGAACTTCTGCTTTCGCATCATCTGAGAATTTTAATTTCTTTTTAATTTGATAGTTTACAGATCCTACTATATCTCTAGCGTGATCGCCAACACGTTCAATATCACGTGTCCCATCTAGAAGAACTGACGCGTGTAACCCCTCTTTTGGACCTAGTTTTTCTCTAAATAATAAAGTTAAGTAGTCTGTCATTTCCTCATCAAAATTATTAATAGCTTCTTCTAATGTTTCAGCTTTTTCATTGAACTGCTCTTCTCGTGTCATAAAATATTCAACCGAATTTTTTAAGCTTTTTTTAGATAGTTTTAACATTTCCACAAATTCTTTTTCCACTTGACCAAGTGCTACTGCCGGTGCACTTGTTATTAACGACTTATCAAGATATTGTGTAGTATATTTAATTTGTTCATCTTCACCGGGAATAGCTTTAGTAATAATTTTAACCAATAGCCAAATGAATGGGAATTGTAAAACGGTATTAAATATATTAAATGTACCATGCCCAAAAGCTATTGCCATTTTCGGTTCTAACCCCAGCAGATTTTCCATATACCCAATAAACATAATATACGGCTCTAAAAGTATTAAACATATTACCGTCCCTATTACATTAAACATAATATGTGAAATTGCTACACGTTTCGCTGCAATATTAGTTCCAACAATAGCCAACGCTGCCGTTGTTATTGCAGTCCCTATATTATCACCAAAAATAACGGGGATAGCACCATGTAAATTAAGTGCATGTTCGGCATATAAATTTTGGAGGATAGCGATAGTTGCAGCAGAAGATTGAATCATTACCGTTAACAATGTACCAACTCCGACACCTACCCAAGCACTATCATCAATATGTGTTAAAATCGTTTGAAACCAATCCATAGTTTTTAGTGGTCCCATGGCCGTTGACATCATTTTTAAAGCATAGAATATTCCACCAAAACCGAAAATTACACGCCCTATATTATTAATGAGTTTTGCTCTTGTAAAAAATAAAAATGCTGCTCCCAAAAATATAAGCGGTAATGAATAATGCGATACATTAAAACCTATAATGAATGATGTTAATGTTGTACCGATATTAGATCCCATTACAATTGCAATTGCCTGTTTTGTCTTTAATAAACCGGCACCTACCAAACTAACCGTAATAACGATTGTTCCGGTACTTGACTGAATAAGAACTGTAACTAACACCCCGGCGAATAATGCCATCAATGGTTTAGAAGTATATTTATCTAACACATAACGCATCTTGTCCCCTGCTATTAGTTGTAGACCATCTCCCATATATTTAATACTAAATAAAAATAAACCCAGTCCACCTAAAAAAGAAAATAAAATTTCTTGTCCTAATGTTGACACTTTTTTTCCTCCTGAAAATATATCTGTACACTGTCAAATGCACAAATAGAGTTTAACATATATAAATTAAAAATACAACTAATAAAAGTATTAAAATATTATTACATAAATAAAGTGTTTTCATAATGTATTTTTGTGAAATATTAAAGACTATATTGAGTAAAAATTAAAAATTTTATATATTCTAAAAATTGAAAAAATAAAAAAGAGAACTTTTATTTAAGATTAACCATAAATAAAAATTCTCTTCATATATATTATGCTTGTGGATATACTGAAACTTTTTTACGACTACGTCCGTATCTTTCGAAACGAACAACTCCGTCAACTAGTGAAAATAGTGTATCATCTCCACCTTTTCCTACGTTAGTTCCAGGATAAATTTTTGTACCACGTTGTCTGTATAATATAGAACCTGCAGTTACGTACTGACCGTCAGCTCTTTTTGCACCTAAACGTTTAGATTCAGAATCACGTCCGTTTTTAGTAGAACCTACCCCTTTTTTAGATGCGAAGAATTGTAAATTTAATTTTAACATCATCTCTAATTCACCTCTCTTGTTTCAATAGTTATATAATCTGCATAATTTGCTTCAATTGTTTTTAGCGATACCAACATCGCTTGTAAAAGAAGTTGTTCCGTCATTGTAGATTTTAATGAACGATAAGTTAAATGTCCTGTTTCATCTTCACTAACTGAAATATCAAACACTACCTCATCATCAAGTTCATCAATCGAATTAATCAATCCAAAAATAATCGCTGAAACACCCGCACAAACAATATCTGAACCTTCTTCAGCAAAATTTGCATGACCATCAACAATGATTTGTTTTATGTTATTAACCCCTTTTGTTATTTCGACTTTAATCATAATTAAGCGTTAATTTTTTCAACTACTAATTTAGTGAATGGTTGACGATGACCTAATTTACGGTGATTGTTTTTCTTAGGTTTGTATTTAAATACTGTTATTTTTTTACCTTTACCTTGAGAAACAACTTTAGCTGTTACCGTTGCACCCGCTACTAATGGAGCACCAATTTTAGCATTTTCCCCACCTACTAGTAATACTTTGTCGAAAGTTACTGTTGAATCAACTTCTACTGCTAATTTTTCAACTAGAATAGTTTGACCTTCTTCAACACGTAATTGTTTTCCACCTGTTTCGATTACTGCGTACATATCTGCACCTCCTTAAATTTTTTACTAAGACTCGCCATATAAGGTGGATTTCTCACTTAATTACCTTACACGTGCGGTTGTAGTAGCTATTTAGGAGCTACTCAACATTAACAATTCTACCACAGATATACCTGCTAGTCAATAAAAAATATAAAATGATAATGCAAAACTTTATTAAAGTCCTAAATTGTAAAGTTAAAAATTCATAAAGCAAAATTTTACTACATTCTTTATTATTTTATCTCTATAATTTTTACAATTTAGAATTAATATCAAGATTTAAAAAAGGTTCAGCAGCATTACTACTAAACCTTTCTATTCTATTTTATTTACGTTTTTTCTTATTAGAAACTAAAGTCACCTTATTAGGATCAAAAGTTTGTTTCTTTTGTTTTTCCGGAACATATGGTGGATATAGTGCATGTCCTACATAAGTTTGGAATATTAAAAATAGTCCCCCCACAATATAGTACACCGCAACCGCTCCGGCTACCCAGAATGAGAATATTGTAATCATTACCGGGCTTAACCATTGCATAAGTTTCATCTGTTGTTGCATTTGTTCTTGACCGGGTTGAGTAACCTGTGGCATCATCTTCATTGATAAGCGTGTTTGAATAGCGTAAACAATAAACGCAATTACAGGTAATGTGTATGAACGTGTCCCAAGATTGAAAATACCCAAAAATGTTGAATCAATAATTCCTGCTGAATACAACGGATTAGATAATGTATAAAACAACGCCGTTAAGAATGGAAGAGGAATGAATAATGGTAAACATCCACCTAAACTCATTGGATTTGCTCCATATTTTTTCATAATGGCAAACTGTTCTTTTTGAATTTCCATCAATTCGCTGCGAGCTTGCATTTTTTCTTCATTAGAAATTGCACGAGCTTCTTTTTCACGTGCAGCTTTTTGTTTTGCTTGAATAACTTCTAATTCAGGGCGTGCCAACTCTTGCCCTTTACGTGCTTTATTTTGTATTTTGTAATTATTTAACATAAATGGTAATACTAATAATCTTATAATAAGAGTAATAATTACGATTGACCAGCCCCAACTTCCGGTATATTCATGAATTTTGCTTAAGGCTATGTCCATAGGTTTGACAAATGTATCATAAAACGTACCACTTCTATCTTGTGGAGAACACCCTGACAATACGAATACACCTGCAAAACCTAATAAAAGTGCAAATAATTTTTTCAATTTTAATCTCCTTAATTTTAATTTTTCTATAACTAATTTTCTAATTCTTACACTGTAAAACTAATTACAGATCATTTTCACCTAGTAAATTATAACAGATATAAAAGAGGTAGTCAAACCTTTTATTTATTACTCAATTGCCGCAACAAAAAAATGTTTTAAAAAAAAAAAAAAATATTAACAATATAAGGAGAGTATATTACAATTAAAATTAAAGAAAGGGGTGATTATTATTAAAGACATACATTACATAACAGATATCGAAAAATTAAAGGTAATTTCTGATCCATTGAAAATAAATATTCTTACCGCTCTTGGTACAGAAAAAAAATTCTCAACAACTTGCTAAACTATTAAAAATAAATAGAACTAGAATTCATTATCACCTTAATATATTAGAAGAATTTAATTTTATCGAAGTTGTTGATACCGATTCTATCAACGGAATAATTCAAAAATACTATTTACCAACTACTCATACATTTATTCCAGCACCAAATATTTTTAATGATTTCTTTAACAATATCTCATTGAACTTTAATATTGATAAAGAAAACGAAGAAAAATTTTGGTATGAATTAAAGCAGCTCGAAAATAAATTTTTCTCTAAGAAAGATACTGATATAATAAATAAACCGTCAAAAAAAAATAATCGTTAGATTATATTTTGATGTTAAATTGAATTTTATCGTTAAATTATAATTTATTACAGAAAGGAGTTTATATTATGTTTAAAAATAAAGATTTTTCTCTTTTACTTTTAGGAAGATTTATCACAAACTTTGGTGATAGCATTTATTCAATAGCAACCTTAACTTTAGTGTATACAATGACTAATTCTACTTTTTATACCGGAGTAACATTATTTTACTGCAATATTACAAATATTTATATCACCTATAATAAGTAAAATTAATATAAAATTATTTTTGATATGTTCGCAGCTTTCTCAATCTATTATATTGCTGCTTATACCTTATTTAATGTTTATAAACAAATTACATATATACTTTGATATCTATAATAGCATTTATTAGCCTTGCTAATCAGATTGTATATCCTATCCAGCTTTCGCTTCTTCCCAAGATTGTTAAACAAAAAGATCTAATAAAGGCAAACTCTCTATTTTCTATTGCTTATCAAGGTAGTGATGCATTGTTTAATTCAATAGGAGGCTTTATTATTACAGTCTTAGGAACCATATCTTCATTCTTTATAAATAGTTTTACGTTCATTATAAATGCTATATTGTTCATGTTTTTATCAAACAAAATTTCTAAAAAAACTACACTTATTAAGGAGAATGAAAACTATTTTTCTAAACTATATTCTGGAATAAAGATTTGGAACACTCCGATATTAAAACCTCTGCTTATAGGTATTATAATTATAAATTTCTCTACGAGTTCTTTGTTAACTTTACTTCCGGAGTTTTCTGAAAGCAGTATATTCTATGGAATTTTACTTAGTGCTTCTGGATTAGGAACATTGATAGGTGCATTACTTTCCAACTTAGAAAAATTAAAACATCAAAAACTAGGTTCACTATATATTTTCTTTACATTAGGATTTTCTCTTTCTTGGGGAATTTTAAGCATAATTGAAAATAATTCTATTAAAAATATGATACTCATTTTTTTACTTTTTTTAATTGGGTGGATATTAATCGATATATTAAATACATACTCCCAAACTATGATTCAAAGTATTGTAAAAAAAGATAAATTAGATATTGCTATGTCTTCTATGATTGGATTATCTATAACATTCACTCCTCTTGGTGCAATTTTTTCCGGAATTTTAAGCACCCAATATAGTAAAAATATAATTATTATAATTATTGCCAGTTTAATTTTAGGTGTTACTCTATTTTGGGTTTTCAATAAAAATATACGAAAATTAACCAATTTTAAAAATTTAATAGGAGAATTTTATGTATAACATCATTATTAAATAGAAAATAGCTGACGACTTATTCTATGATAAGTTGCCAGCTATCCTTTTTAAAAATTACAGCAAAATACAATTTATTTATTTTCAGATAATTATTCTCTATATTTAAGCATAACTACTTTAACTATTACAATTTTTTTCAGTACTTTTTAAACTTCTTTACCGAAAATTTTTTGAACATGATTTACCTATATATTTTTTCACTTACTCTTTATCTTTTTTTGGTAAACACGCATTAAGAAGTACACCTGTAATCGCCGCTAATGCCATAGACGGTAATTCGAAATTAATACTTTCAAATTTCAACATTGCACCACCAACACCCAGTACAATAATTACTGATGAAATTACTAAGTTTCTGTTAATACTTAAATCTACTTTTTCATCAACCAACATTCTTAACCCACTTGAAGCGATAATACCAAACAATAGTATCGATACACCACCCATTACCGGTGATGGAATAGTAGAAATCAAAGCAGAAAACTTCCCAATAAAGCTTAAAATCAAAGCAAATATCGCAGCTCCACCTAAAACAAATACTGAAAATATTCTTGTAATAGCCAATACTCCAATATTTTCTCCATATGTCGTACTTGGCGGACCACCTAGTAACGAAGCAAACATCATAGCCGTTCCATCAGCTAAAATTGAACGGTGTAACCCCGGATCTTCTAAAAAGTTTTTACCAACTACTTCTGATAATACCATTTGATGTCCTATATGTTCATTAATTGTTACTATTGCTATTGGAACCATTGCAAGTTCCGCAACATTCCACTCCGGTGTATAAGTAATAAAGGGTACCGTAAATTTTGGTAAACTAAACCACGGTGCATCTATTACCGGCTGAAAATCTACCAATCCTGCAAATACCGCCACAATATATCCAAAAACAATACCTAATAGTACAGGTATCTGTTTAGCAAAACCTTTTAATGCTACTGCACAAATAATTGTAATTATTAGTGTAGCGAGTGCTACTAAAAAGTATTTTAAATCATATACTTTAGTGCCATTTACTGTTTTATACATTGCCATATTAACTGCCGTAGGTGATATTCCTAAACCGATAACAATAATAATAGGTCCTACTACCACCGGTGGTAACAATTTCAGCAACCACCCTACTCCAAATTTATAGATAAATAATGCTACAACTCCGTAAACTAAACTGGCTAAAAATGCACCCAACATTGCTGTTTCAATATTATGTGTCGTTGATAACGCTATAATAGGATTAATAAAAGCAAATGATGAACCTAAATATGCGGGAATTTTTCCACGTGTAATAAATAAATACATTAATGTTCCAATACCCGATGTTGTAAGTGCCGTACTTGCGGGTAATCCTGTTAGGATAGGTACTAAAACCGTTGCCCCAAACATTGCGAACAAATGTTGTAGACTGAGCGTTATCCATAAGGCTAATTTGGGTTTCTCATGAACATCTAAGATTGGTTTTATTTTTGATTGCTGTGTCATCTTTCTTCTCCTTATACAAGTATATATATTTATACTCAAACTTTCATAATTATACCATATGTGTAAATATATTAAAAGGATTTTAATTAATAAGTTTTCTTTCCATATTTTTATTCGATATTTTTATTATGATATTTTAAGAATATTATATTGTTTTTTATTTCTAAATTATTTTTTTGATAACATTTACTTTTTAATATATTAGATGAGAAAATTAATTAAAATATTTATTGTAAGTACAATTAGTAAATAAATTTTATATTATAGCGTTAAGTATTACAAAAACGCAAGGTTATCTCAGCCCTTGCGTCTTTGTTTTTCTATTTCACTTCAATTCCTACAATAACAACGTCTTCAACCGGCTTATCTTGTGTCCCGGTTTCTACTGCTGCAATTTTTTCTAATGTTTCTTTACCTTCCAATAATTGTCCAAATACCGTATGACGATGATCTAGGTGAGGCGTACCACCTAGTTCAGCATAACCTTTAACGGCTTCTTCCGGCCAACCACCTCTTTCTAGTGCTTCTAATGTTCTTGCATCTAAATGATTATTTTGAACGATAAAAAATTGACTTCCATTTGTATTCAGTCCAGCATTTGCCATGCTTAACGCCCCATAGAAATGGAAATAGTCCATAGAAAATTCGTCTTCAAAACTATCTCCCCAGATAGATTCTCCACCCATTCCTGTTCCGGTAGGATCTCCACCTTGAATCATAAAATCTTTAATAATACGATGGAAAATAATCCCATTATAATAACCATTTTTAGCATGAATTATAAAGTTTTCTACTGTTTTAGGTATGTCTTTTTTAAAAAGTTTAAATATCATATCTCCATGCGTTGTTTTTATCGTTACTTGAATTTCTCCGTTTAGTATTTCTTTTGTTAATTGCGGTAACATATATTTCCTCCTTATAATTGTGAAAGGAGAAATATATTCTCCCTCCATCTTTTTTATATTATCTATTATGTTATTATGCGTTTTTTTCAATTAATCTCTCGTTAATTTCTTTTAAGATATTTTCTTTAAAGTCTGCAAAACTTTCTTCTTTTTGATTTTGAGAACCGAAAATTCTTACATTAACTGCTTTACTTTCTACTTCTTTATCTCCTATAACTAAAGTATATGGAATTTTTTTACTTGCCGCTTCACGAATTTTATAACCTAGTTTTTCGTTTCTATCATCAATAGCAACTTTAACACCGGATTTTTTAAGCTCTAACATGATTTCTTTTGCATAGTCATAGTGATAATCATTATTTACCGGTATAATACGTACTTGATTCGGCGCTAACCACGTTGGTAAATCTCCTTTGTATTCTTCTAATAAGAACGCAACCATACGTTCCATAGTTGACACAATTCCACGATGAATTACCACCGGACGATGTGCTTTTCCATCTTCTCCGATATATTCCAGTTCGAAACGTTCAGGCAACAAGAAATCTAACTGAATAGTAGATAATGTTTCTTGTTTTCCAATTGCAGTTTCCACTTGAACGTCTAGTTTTGGTCCGTAAAATGCAGCTTCTCCTTCTGCTTCAACATATTCTAAACCAAGTTCATCAGCAGTTTCTTTTAGCATTTGTTGAGCATTATTCCACATTTCATCATCATTAAAATATTTTTCTGTATTTTCAGGATCTCTATATGATAGACGGTAGCTAAAGTTTTTAATACCTAAATCTTTATACGCTTCTTCGATTAATCCTACTGTTAATTTAAACTCATCTTTTAGTTGATCCGGACGAACAAAAATATGAGCATCATTTAAAGTCATACCACGAACACGTTGTAAACCACTTACCGCACCGCTCGCTTCGTAACGGTGCATCATCCCCAATTCAGCAATACGAATCGGCAATTCACGGTATGAATGTTTTTCATTTTTATACACCATCATGTGATGCGGGCAGTTCATCGGACGAAGTACCATTGTTTCATGATCCATTTCCATCGGTGGAAACATATCTTCTTGATAATGTTCCCAGTGTCCACTGGTAATATATAACTCTTTTGACCCCATAATCGGAGTATATACGTGATCATAACCAAGTTCCACTTCTTTATCTACAATGTAACGTTCGATTGTACGTCGTATAGTTGCTCCGTTTGGTAACCATAGCGGTAACCCTGCTCCAACTTTTTGGCTTGTTGTAAAAATTCCTAATTCTTTTCCTAATTTTCTGTGATCACGTTCACGTGCTTCTTGTAGTCTTACTAAATGTTGTTCTAAATATTTTTTTGTAAAGTACGCAGTTCCATAAATACGTTGTAACATTTTATTATCACTGTTACCTCTCCAATATGCCCCTGCCACTGATAGCAATTTGAATTCTTTTATTTTGGCTGTTGAACTAACGTGACCTCCACGGCAAAGATCAATAAAATCACCTTGAGTATATATAGTAATTACTTCATCTTCAGGTAAATCATTAATTAATTCAACTTTATACGGATCTTCTTTAAAAATCTTCAATGCTTCATCACGACTTACTTTACGACCCTCAATCGCTAAGTTTTCATTAATAATTTTCTTAGCTTCTTTTTCAATTTTTTTAAAATCTTCCTCCGTTACTTTATAATCGATATCAAAGTCATAATAGAAACCACCATCAATAGCCGGCCCAACACCAAAGTGTACATCCTTACCATATAATCTTCTCAACGCTTGTGCAAGGACGTGAGCACTTGAATGGCGAAGAACATACAAACTATCTTTATCTTCATCATCTGCAACGATTAATTTAATATGTCCACTATGCGTAATAGGTTCATTTACTTCTATATATTCATCATCTAATTTTGCTGAAATAACTTTTTTCTTTAAACTTATACTAATACTTTCTGCTATTTCTAGCGGTGTTTTATTATCATATTCTCTTTCGCTTCCATCCGGAAAAATTAATTTAACCATTGTTGTATCTCCTTATAACTTTCTTTGCTTAGTATAAAATAAAAATCCCTTCCTAGTCCAAGACTAAGAAGGGACGAACTAATTCCGTGGTACCACCCAATTTTGAAGCAATATACTTCCTCATTAATTGTGATTAAAGCTCACAGCACTTATACCATTACTTTAGGTAGTAACATATAGAACTCATGAGTATTTTCAGCTCCATACTCTCTCTGAAATAAGCTCTCTATATATCATGTCCTAAGCATATTTTTATTTAATAAGTTTATTCTAACACAACAAAATTTTATTTTCAAGTGCTCTTTTAAAAATAATTTGTTAATTTTCCTATAAGTCTTTATCTGAAACTTATATATGTTCTAAAATAATTTTTCTCACTTCATTTAATGCTTCAATACTTGACCTTGTTCTTATCAATTCTCTACTACCGGTAAATATCCTTTCAAATACTTTTACTTCGCCCTGATAATATACAGCAATATAAACCAATCCGACAGGTTTATTCGTATCATCACTCTTAGGTCCCGCTATTCCCGTAGTAGCAACAGCAACATCACTATTTAATCTTCTTGAAACCCCTATGACCATTTCTTTAGCGGTTTGTTCACTAACTGCTCCGAATTGATTTAATGTTTCTTCCTTAACTCCTAAAGCATGAATTTTAGATTTGTTAGAGTAGCAAACTATACCTTCCAGTAAAGAAACGGAAATTCCTCCTTTTTCAACCAGCATAGATGAAAGTTGTCCACCTGTTAATGATTCTGCCACAGAGATAGTCAATTTATTTTCTATTAATAAATTAGCAACAACATTATGCAATTCTGTTTGTGTTTCAGAAATATTATCATCACCAATTAGATATATATATTCACCAACTATTTTTTCAATTTCTAAAACTTTATCATTAATTAATTTTTCGCATAGTTCAACGGTATCATCACTTGCAGTTACACGTAATAAAACTTCTCCTGTTTTTGCATATAAAGCCAATGTTGGATTAGTTTGATTATCCATTAAGTATTTTATCTTCGTTTCCAGTAATGACTCACCTATTCCGTAAAATCGAATATATTTAGAAATAAATTTTTTAGAGCTGAAACGTTCTAAATATGGTCGAACACTTTTTTTAAACATATCTTTCATCTCGCGTGGGGGTCCCGGCATTAAAATAATTCGTTTATTCTCTTCTTCAATAATAATTCCCGGGGCTGTTCCACAAAAATTTTCTAATACTATTGCACCATTTGGTATCATAGCTTGTTTCTTATTATTATCGGTAATTAAGTTTCGTCCGGAACGTGTAAGTCGTTCTAATATTTTTGCCCACGAATATTCATGAAAATAAAAATCCCGATTAAAATATTCGGCGGCACATTCCTTTGTAATGTCATCATCAGTAGGACCTAGACCACCGGTTATAATTACAGTATCATTTTCACAAAAGGCTGTGCTTAATGTTTGTAATAGACGATCACGATTATCCCCTACTGTTGTTTGACGATGAACATCTATTCCGAGTGTTGCCAATTCTTTCGATAAATATGCTGTATTAGTATTTACTATATCTCCAAGTAATATTTCAGTCCCTACAGAAATCAATTCTACTCTCATAATTTCTCCTTTCATGTCTTACTATTTTACTATTATTTTACACCAAAGCCTAATAAAAATAAAGACTGCACCATCTACAATCTTTATTTTTATTATTTATTTTGCATTCTTCTACCTTTTTTATCAAAGAATTTTTTATCATAATTCTTCTCAGTTTTTGGTTTTCTATTTCTATCTGAACGTGATCTTCTGTTATTATTTCTTGAAGAATATTTTTTCTTTTTATCTTGTTTTCGTGGTAACGGTTTTTCAAATGATAACTCAATATCCACTTCTTTTTTATCGTTAATTATTTTACTTAATAGAATAGTTATTATTTTTTCAGCATTACTCTCTGCTAATAATTTATTGGCAAGGCTGTTAAACTCAACATGATTTTTATCAATTTCTGAAACTACTTCTGTAAACATTCTATTATATCTGGCACGTTTTACTTCATTGTTCGTATAAGGACGCAGCATTTTCATTCGTTGCCCACGATCGTTTTCAATATCTCTCAAATAAGGCATTTCTATCGGATTTAAAAATGTTATGGCAACCCCGGATTTCCCGGCTCTTCCGGTTCTTCCAATCCTATGAGTATAGCTTTCTACATCTTGTGGAATATCAAAATTATACACATGTGTTACATCACTAATATCTATTCCACGTGCAGCAACATCAGTAGCTACTAAAATCTGCAATGAATTATTTTTAAATTTACGCAATATTTCTAAACGTTTAGATTGAGTAATATCACCATGTAACCCTTCCGCTAAATAACCTTTTGTTATTAAAGCACTTGATAGTTCATCCACACGACGTTTCGTTCTTCCAAAAATAATTGCTAGGTTTGGATTTTGAACATCTAAAAAACCTATCAACGCATCTAGTTTTTCGTTTTCTCTTGCAATTGTTGCAAATTCTGTAATATCAGGATTTAAGTCTTCATCACTCATAGTTTTTATTAACTTATACTCTGTCATAAAATCTTTAGACAATTCCATTATTGTTTTAGGCATTGTCGCTGAAAATAATAATGTTTGATGTTTTGTTGTTATCTTTGACAAAATATATCTCACATCATCAATAAATCCCATATTAAGCATTTCATCTGCTTCATCTAAAACTAAATGATTAAGTTTTTCTAATTTTAATGTTTTTCTATTGATATGATCTATTATTCTACCAGGTGTTCCTACAACTATTTGCGGTCGACGTTTAAGTTCTTGTATTTGTCTTTCAATACTGGTTCCACCAAAAATTATACTAACTTTCAACCCTTTGTCTTTTGACATAAATCTAAGTTGCTCTCCCACCTGTTGAGCAAGTTCTCTTGTTGGCGCCAATATTAAAGATTGCAATTCGTCCGTTTTTCTCACAATATCCACTATAGGTATTCCAAAAGCTCCTGTTTTACCTGAACCGGTTTGTGCTTGGGCAAGTACATCAATTCCTGAAAAAACATAAGGAATTGTTTCTTTTTGAATACCTGTAGGAGTTGTAAAATTCATATTTGTTAATGAATTAACTGTTGCTTTACTGACTCCCAATTCTTCAAATGTTGTCATTTAATTCTCCTTTATCATTCTTTACATAATCCTATTTTTATATAACCTAGCTATTATAACATATTTAAAACTGTAAGTACATTATTAAAGTATTATAAACTTAATAAAACTATAATTTTTTTTTGTAACAGCCACCCAAGATTGTTTTAAATCTATGTACCTAATAAATAATTTAGTTATTTAAAAATATATACCATAATAAAAAAAATAAACTACATAACTTTATATTATTATGTAGTCTATTATATTTTATTATTTAATAAATTTTTGTTCTTTCAAAACTTCTTGCGTCACCGTCTCTAACGGTTTTGCTCCGTAAAAGTCTGCAAATTTTTTTGTCCAAGTTTTAGTTTCACGTGCTTCTGCAAATTTTATCATTGTATTTACATATTCACCAATTAATTCTTTATTTGATGTAGGAAATGCGTTATATCCTACATTTGCATTTTTTGGCAAACGGGGCTTAATTTTTTCTACACTAAGTTTTGTATCTACAACACCGATACTTAATCCGCATACCATAAATGAATTTTCCGGAACATTAAGTATTTTTGATATTTTTTTACTAACAAAACGTATACCTCCACAGCAGACAGTACCATATCCTAAAGATTCAGCTGCAACAACTGCGTTTTGCATTGCCAACGCCGCATCTGTCGTCGCTGTAATTAATGCCTCATAACTATTTTCTATATTAAAATCAACCTCTTCCAATTCGCACGCTAATTTAATATTATTAAAATCAGCATAAAAAATCAAAAATGCTCCACTATTATCTATATGATTTTTATTAACACCACTAACTTCAGCAATTTCAGTTTTTATTTTTTCATCGTTCACAATAACAATGCTATAATGTTGTCCATTCATCCAACTAGGTGCTTGACGAGCACTATCCACAATTGCCGTAAGTTCTTCTATCGGGATGTGTTTTCCTTTAATAAAATGCCTATGTGTTCTGTGATTTTTTAATAACTCTATAGTAGCATTCATAATCTCACCTCTTTAAAATAATTATATCTATATTATACTGCTAAAAATCAATTTTAGAAAGCGATTACTCTTTGGCTTTTAATAACTTTATCTCATATAAATAAAAACTGATACTTAATTCTATAACAGTACCAGTTTTTATACTTTTTATCTCTTTGTTATTTCTTCTAAAAGCATTTTGTTAATCATTTGCGGATTTGCCTGTCCTTTTGATGCTTTCATAATTTGTCCTACTAAGAAACCTATTGCACGATCACGACCGTTTTTGTAATCTTCAATTGATTGTGGATTATTATCCAACGCTTCATTTACCCAAGCCATAAGTTTACCGGTATCCGATACTTGAACCAAACCTTTTTCTTTAACAATTTGTTTTGCATCACCACCGTGTTCAATTAATTCAGCAAATACTTTTTTAGCTATCTTACTTGAAATTGTACCATCCGTAATTAAATTAATCATTCCGGCTAACCCTTCGGCTGTTAGAGATGTTTCTTTTAGTTCTTTTTGAACCCTATTTAAGTACGCATTTACATCAACCATTAAATAATTTGAGGCCAATTTTGGATCTGCACCCAGTTTTACAGTTTCCTCAAACATATCTGACATTTCTTTTGTTAGTGTTAAAACATGGGCATCATATGCAGGTAATCCTAATTTTTCTTGATAACGTTTACGGCGTGCATCCGGAAGTTCAGGAATAGTTTTTCTTACTTCTTCCATCCATTCATCTGAAATGATTATAGGTACTATATCCGGCTCCGGAAAATATCGATAATCGTCCGATCCTTCTTTAACACGCATTAATTTTGTTGTTCCTGTTGTTTCATCAAAACGGCGTGTTTCTTGCTTAATTTCTCCTCCGGAAAGTATTACCTGTTCTTGTCTTTTCTCTTCATATTCAAGACCTTTTCTCACAAAAGTGAAAGAGTTTAAATTTTTGAGTTCAGTTTTTGTTCCGAATTTATCTTGTCCATAAGGTCTTATCGAAATATTTGCATCACAACGCATAGAACCTTCTTCCATTTTTACATCTGATACTTCAATATATTGGATAATTGAACGTAATTTTTCTAAATAAGCATATGCCTCTTCCGGTGTTCTAATGTCAGGTTCAGAAACAATTTCTATCAGCGGCGTTCCCTGTCTATTTAAGTCGACCAGTGAATATCCATTTTTATGTGTTAATTTCCCTGCATCTTCTTCAAGGTGTGCTCTTGTAATGCCAATACGTTTTGTTTCTCCATTTACTTCAATATCTATCCAGCCATGTTCTCCAATTGGTTGATCAAACTGAGATATTTGATATGCTTTTGGATTATCCGGATAAAAATAATTTTTTCTATCAAATTTTGATTCTTTTGCCACTGTCATATTAAGTGCCATAGCAGCTTTCATTCCCCATTCAACTGCACGTTTATTAACAACCGGTAGCACACCGGGATACCCTAAATCGATTACATTTGTATTCGTGTTCGGTTCTGCTCCAAAATGTGCCGGAGATGGTGAGAATATTTTTGAATTTGTTTTTAATTCTACGTGGACTTCTAGCCCAATTACTGTTTCAAAATGCATCGTACTTCTCCTATTAAATTTCTATTTTTTTATCATGTAAGTTATAATGTTGTTCAAAATTATAAGCAACATCGTACAGTGTTGATTCGGCAAATGGTTTTGCTATTATTTGCATACCTATTGGACGTTTACCTTTAAACCCACACGGGATACTTAACCCCGGTAATCCTGCCATATTTACCGGAATTGTTAAAATATCATTTGCATACATTGTAACCGGATCCCCAATTTCTTCTCCAACATTAAATGCCACTGTCGGTGCTGTCGGGCCGATAACAACATCGTATTTTTCAAATATTCTATCAAAATCTTGTTTAATTAATGTTCTAACTTGTTGTGCTTTTTTATAATAAGCGTCATAATAGCCGGAAGATAATACGTATGTTCCTAGCATAATACGACGTTTAACTTCTGCTCCAAAACCTTCACCTCTTGTTTTTTTGTAGATTTCTTCTAAATTTTTTGCATTTGGACTTCTAAATCCGTAGCGAATACCGTCAAAACGTGAAAGATTAGAACTTGCTTCCGCCGAAGCAATAATATAATATGTAGAAATGGCATATCCTGTATTTGGTAATGATACTTCTTCCACGACAGCTCCTTGACTTTCTAAATATTTTACACTATCAAGCACAGCTTTTTTTACATCTTCATCAATGCCTTCACCAAAATATTCTTTTGGTAAAGCAATTTTTTTACCTTTTATATCTCCGGTAATAATCTTGCTATATTCCGGAACTTTTACGGGTGCACTTGTCATATCGTTTTCATCAACCCCCGAAATAATTTCTAAGATGCGTGCATTATCTTTTACAGTACGTGTCATAGGTCCAATTTGATCTAAAGATGAAGCAAATGCTACTAAACCAAAACGTGATACACGTCCATAAGTTGGTTTCAAACCTACAATTCCACAATATGAGGCCGGTTGACGTACTGAGCCGCCGGTATCACTTCCTAGTGAAAAACTTACTTGTCCCGCTGCAACAGAAGTAGCACTACCTCCGCTTGAACCGCCGGGAACAGCCTCCAAATCATGTGGATTTCGCGTTAATTTATAATACGACGTTTCAGTAGATCCCCCCATTGCAAACTCGTCCATATTAAGTTTACCCATTAATATAGGATTTTCTACATTTAGTTTATTCATTACTGTTGCATCATAAATCGGGTTAAAACCTTCTAATATTTTCGAAGCACACGTTGTCTGAATATCTTTGGTAATAATATTATCTTTAATTCCCATTGGAATACCAAATAATTTTCCATTGTAATTTCCTGCTTCTTGCATTTTATCCAGTTTCTTCGCTTTATCCACAGCTAATTCTTCCGTGATTGTAATAAAAGAACCGACTTTATCTTCTGTTTCTTTAATTCTTTTAAGCGAACTTTGTACTAAGTCACTCGGTTTAATTTCTTTATTTTTTAGTTTAGTTTCTAAACTTTCTATTGATTCATGAATTAAACTCATCAAATTATCTCCTTATTAATATTATTCTATTATTGTAGGTACCTTAAACTGTCCTGCTTCCGTTTCTTTAGAATTTTTCAATACGTCTTCTCTGTTTATTCCTTGTTCTGCAGTATCTTCTCTAAAAACATTTACCAAGTCAAGTACATGGTAAGTAGGTTTTACATTATTAGTATCTACATTATTCAATTCATTAAATAGGTCAACAACCTGTTCCAATTTTTCAATAATTCCATCGACTTCATTCGCCTGAATTTCCAAACGTGAAAGGTGGGCAATATGTTCTACTTGCTCTTTTGTAATAGTTGTCATATAATCCTCCATTTTTTTATAATCTAACTATTTTATAATAGCATAAAATAGCCTTTTTATCAATGTATTAAAATAAAAAACTAAGCATACAAATATTCTTTCATTACGTACACCTAGTAATAATTTTTATTCACATAAAGATATAAATTGCTCGAACATTTTTATATCCATATCAACTTCCGGATGCCATTGTACACCGATTAAATTTCCTTTTTCAATTGCTTCTATAGTACCATCATCCGCCACAGCAGTAATATTAAAACCTTTTGCTATTTCTTTGATGCCTTGATGATGGATCGAATTTACGTTTGCTCTATTACCACATATTTTATGAATAAAAGAACCACTTTTTACTACAATACCATGTCTCATTAATTTCATTTTATCAGTATGATTATCAATATGTTGAATAAGAGTTCCACCAAAATATACATTTATACTTTGCAAACCGCTACAAATTCCAAAAATCGGTTTATTTCTCTTAGAAAATTCCTCTATTAATTTAAAATCTAATGAGTCTTCATAATTATCTTCTTGATAAATTAACCCTTTTTTTGGTTCTTCTCCATAATAACGCGGATGAATATCTCTATCTCTTCCTGCTATTATTAAACCGCAACACATAGAAGCAATCTTCTCAATCCCTATCTCAGAACAAACCGGAAATAAAATAAAACCGACTTCAGCTGCAATCTCCGAAAAATAACCATTAGTATATAAACGCCGTTTATTTATACCGGCATCTGATCTATATTCTTCACCACGTGTTGAAATTGCAATCACTTTCATATCACTTAACCTCCTCTACGTAAAACTATATAATTTACTATTATAGTTGTTCCGCGA
>NZ_KI271802.1 GCF_000469465.1 Gemella bergeri ATCC 700627
TTCCCCCGGAAAATCATTATACCTAATTTTCATATAATTTTACTGTGTTAGAGATTTTGATTATCTACAATTATTTTTTATTTATTCTTCATACTATTTTTTTATTTCTCTTCTACATATTTTTAATTTTCATTCTTTATTATAATTAATAAATATCCAATTATATTTTTTATTAGTGATTGGACTAGAATAAACTAGACAGATATTAGTAAGAAAGATATAATAAAAAAGGAGAGTCAAACCGAAGAGAACGAAGAGTGTTTAGCCAAGAATTTATAAAACAAATAGTAGAATTATACAAGACAGGAAAAAGAAAAAGCGAGATAATGAGAGAATATGAATTATCCTCAAGCACACTAGCCAGATGGATAAAACAATCAAAAAAACATGTTCATTCAAACACGCAGATAACTTAATAGAAAAAGAAAAAAACTACTACGATTAAGAAAAGAAAATCAAAAGTTTAAAAATGGAGAGTGATATTTTAGCAAACAGTGCTGATAATGGGATGAAAAGACTAATAATACAACAAAACAAAGACAAATATCCAATATAATTAAAGTGC
>NZ_KI271803.1 GCF_000469465.1 Gemella bergeri ATCC 700627
AACGCCAGTATCTTTTGATATTCTATAATCAGTTATTTTGAGCTTAAACAGCTCTTCTATATCTTTTATTACTTTTTCTATCATAAATCCTCCTAAGTAAATATTAAAATTATGGAAATTATAGTTGCTGCAATTCCTATTAGCAATATTAACATTTGTATTTTTTCTTTTCTCATGCTATAATGTGAGTAACAGAGATACTTGGAGCTTTTGCTAAGCTCCTTTCCCTTGAAGTATTTAGAAGATTTTACCAAGTAATTCTACTATCTATCGTCTTTACCGTTTGGGTTATGGCTAAGACTATTGAAATTTTAACTAGAATTTCTTGGTTGGAATCTTCTTTTTTATTTTTCTTACTCACTTTCTCACCTCCTTATATTTATATTATACATTAAAAACCTACTACAAATAAAAGATAAAAATATAACTATTGAAGAAACACATAACGAAATTATAAAAAATAATCAAAAGTACTTTGTATTTAAAGGTACTTTATCCTATACTCCTAATAAGTGTGAATGCTGTGGTTGTCTTAATAAAGGTTATACTGTAGTTAAAAACGGCTTTAATGAACTTACTAGAATTAATCTATTAAAAATATCAGGTATTCCTGCTTATTTGAAATTAAAAAAACAACGTTTTAAATGTAAATCCTGTAA
>NZ_KI271804.1 GCF_000469465.1 Gemella bergeri ATCC 700627
GACTGATAGGGAGGTATATGAGTTTGAAACTCATATCCCTCTTTTTTTAAAAAAGAGCTGAAAAAGAGAAAATTTATATTATAAATCAGTAAAGTAATTTAATTTATAGTGTATAGTTTAAATAAATAAACATGTAATGTCAATAAAATAAAGTAAATAATTAAGCATAACACCAGAAAAAAACCGTGTTTAATCAAGCTATATTAACACTATAATCTATTATTTCCTTATTAATTCTATTAGTATTAGAATAACCTAAGTTAAATATTATTAGCACTCTAGCTTTTAAACTAAAGAAGTTTCTATATCCATATCCAGTACGTTTGATATTCTTTATTTTATTAATGATCCCCTCTATAGGACCATTAGATAAATTATATCTTAAAGAATTTTCTATGTGCTTTTTATTTTTAATAAAAGTTTTAAAAGTAACCGCAAGTTCCTCAGATATAGTGTTTTTACTCGATTCAATAACATTAAAAAACTCTGAAAAGTTATGAGAATAATACGCATCTAAAAGCATCTGTACAGTAAAGTACGCTTCTTTTAATTCGCCATCTTGATTAATAAGATGCTCTACTATTTTTCTACTAGTAATCCATTCTTTAAAATGGTATTTTCTTCCATAATCATCACTAGAAACATCATCTTCTCTCATTAATAATAATTTCCAATACCTTTTAAATTGCTTATATATTCTATCATTATCATTATCTTTAAACATCTTCATAATACGAGTTCTTAGAGAGTTTAAAGAATTATTCAAAGCTTGAATAATATGAAATCTATCAATAACTATAGAGGCATTAGGGAATAACTCTTTTATCATAGTCATATATCCGGCATTCATATCAGTACAAACCATTTTTACATTTAATCTATCTTTAAAAGTATATCTTTTCTTGAAATGATTCAGTATAGTAGATTTTCTATGATTTGTAAGAATATCTATAACCTTATGGTTTAAAGCATCACAATATATAAAGCTTAAATGTTCTTCTACATCATTAGTCGATCTAAATTCATCAAAACAAAGATACTCAGATAGTTTAGAAGATGGTCTTTTAGCTAATGAACTATATAGTTCTTTTTGAATATTATATACCGTTGCATCACTAATTTCACATTCCCTAGCTATTGATTTACGTGATGATTCAAAAGTTAGCCTATATATAACTTCTCGTTTTAATTCAAGAGAAATAGTACATTTTCCTTTGGTAATGGAGGTTTTAGCTGTTGAATATTTATTGCAGTTTTTGCAGTAGTATCGTTGTTTGGTTAGGTGTAGGAAAGTAAGTTTACCTCCGCATTTTTGAAGTTTTATATATGATAGTTTACTACCGTTTTTTACAACTTTTGAACAGCCTTTTACACCGCAATTATTACATTTTGGTTGTTTATATTCTACTTTTCCGTAAACTATTTTAAATAGCGCTGTAGGAAGGAGTATACTAGATTGTTT
>NZ_KI271805.1 GCF_000469465.1 Gemella bergeri ATCC 700627
ATAAAGTTTTAAAAAAATTATATTCTAAAATATAATAACAAAGGGGAAGAGAATTATTTCAATTGATATTAACTATCAATTAGCTAAAGAGAATAATTATTTTAGAAATTTTTTCATAAAAGGGTAAAAGTGTACTATAGTATTAGCTAAGATATATAGTTTGTGGTATAATGTTTTAGTTACATATAAAATTTAGATAATAAAAAGAGGTGAGAAAGTGTTAATTCAACTTAATAATATAACAAAAAATTTTGTTGTTAATGAAATTTTTTCGAATGTAAAAATGGAGATAAATAATAAAGATAGAATAGCTATAGTCGGAAGAAATGGAGCAGGGAAAAGTACATTACTTAAAATTATAGCGGGTACTCTTAGTTTTGATACCGGAGAAAGAGCGGTATCGAAAGGAACCAGCATAGGCTATCTTTCACAAGAATTTATTGTTAGAGAGGATTTATCAATATATGAAGAAATGATTACCTGTTTTTCTGAAATAATAACCTTGGAAAAAGAATTAGAAAAACTTTCTTTTGAATTAACACCGGAAAATTTAGAAAAAGACTCTAAACTTCTTAATCGTTATGACAGGTTACAAAATGAAGTTTTAACTCATAAGGACTACCATTATAAAAGTAAAATAGAGAGTGTTTTATTCGGTTTAGATTTTAAAAAAGAAGTGTTTGATAAAAAGATAAGCACATTCTCCGGTGGTGAGAAGACTAGATTATCTATGGCAAAACTGTTTCTTAGCGAGCCTGATGTTCTAATTCTTGATGAACCGACTAACCATCTTGATATGGAGAATGTAGCTTGGTTGGAAAATTATCTCGGTTCTTATGACGCTGCAATTGTTATAGTCAGCCACGATAGATATTTTTTAGATAAAGTAGTGAATGTAGTTTATAATCTTGAATTTGGAAAATTAAAAAAATATGTAGGAAATTATACCAAGTTTATAGCTCAATATGAAGAAGATTATAGTAAACAATTAAAAGAATACAATAGCCAACAAAAAGATATAAAAAGACTGGAAGACTTTGTTCAAAAAAATATAGCTCGTGCTTCTACCAGTAAAATGGCAAAAAGTCGTCAAAAAGTATTAGAAAAAATGGAACTTATAGATAATCCTAAAAAAGATAACAGAGCAGCAAATATAGAGTTTAGAATAAAAGAACAAAGCGGACGAGATGTTCTAATGATAAACGACCTGACTGTGGGTTATGACAGCCAAATCGGAGAAAAATATAATTTTTCTATTTATAAAGGAGATAGAATAGCAGTAGTCGGGAAAAATGGTATTGGTAAGTCTACTTTAATTAAAACAATAGCTAAAAGGCAAAATTCTCTTGGTGGGACGGTTAATTATGGCAGTAAAGTATCATTGGGTTACTATGATCAAAAACAAGCTGAATTTGAATCGTCAAAAACCATTTTAAATGAGCTTTGGGACGAATATCCCTTAATGAAAGAAGCGGAAATAAGAAATGTTTTAGGAAGATTTCTTTTTAGAGGTGATGATGTTTTAAAAATTGTCAAAGATTTATCCGGAGGAGAAAAAGCAAGATTGCAACTGGCTAAACTTATGCTTGAAAAGAATAATCTTTTAATACTGGACGAACCTACCAACCACTTAGATATAACCAGTAAACAAGTTTTGGAAGAAGCGTTGGAAAATTACGAAGGAACTATTTTGTTTGTCAGTCACGATAGATACTTTATTAATAAAATTGCCAATAAAGTTCTTGATATTACAGATAAGGGTTACAGTATTTATTTAGGAAATTATGATTATTATTTGGAAAAATTGGCACAAGAAAAACTACTGGCGAGTTTAGAGGAAAAAGAAGTAGAAATAGAAAAAAAACAAGTAAATAGTTATATATTAGGTAAAGAAGAAAAAAAACATCTTCGAAAACTGGAGAGAACTCGAGATGAAATAGTTGAAAAAATCGAAGAGTTGGAAAACCATATCTCTGAAATTAATTCAGAACTAATAAAAGAAGAAATTTACACAAACGCTATAAAAACTCAAGAATTTAATGAACAATTAAAAATTATCAATAACCAACTGGATACTTTGAATGAAGAGTGGTTGACGGTAGAAGAAGAATTAGAAAGTTTGCAGGATTGATAGATGAAGATAAAAATTACAACCTATGTAGATGAAGAAAAACTTCTTGAGGAAAGTTATATCGGAGAATATTTTAATCAAAAAGAATATGAAAAAATAGAGTATTATGATAAAAATAATAAAAAAATAAAAATTTTTATTGACAAAATAAAAGAAAGTGTTAGTATAGAGAAAGATGATTTTAAAATCGATATAGCTTATATTGTTAAAAAATCTAATTATAAAACTGAAATGGGGATAGTTAACCTTGCTATGCAGCTTATTAAAATAAAGAAAAAAGAACGTAATAACCTTGTTTTCTTTGAAATAAGTTATAATATTATTTTTAATCCCGATAATAAGCAAAAAAATACATTGAAAATATTATTGAAACGCAATTAGAGTAATTTTATTAAGGAGGTATTGTAATTGAAAACTAAAATAGTAGAATTGTTGCAAAATTCTTTGAAAAAGTTAAATATAAACGATATAGAAGTTTATGTAGAAACACCGAAAAATACAGATAACGGAGATTTTTCTTCTAATGTTGCTATGCAGTTAACAAGAGTATTAAGAAAAAATCCGCGTATAATAGCGGAAGAGATAATTTCTAATATAGAAGATGATGAATCTGTTGAAAAAATTGAAATAGCAGGCCCCGGATTTATTAATTTTTATGTTAAAAAATCAAGCCTTGGCGGTATAATAAATAAAATTTTAAAAGAACGTGATAATTACGGGAAAACTGATGTAGGAAACGGTAAGAAAGTATTATTAGAATATGTATCTGCTAATCCGACCGGAACACTTCATGTAGGTCACGCCAGAAATGCCGCCTATTCAGATTCTTTAGCCAGAATTATGAAAAAAGCGGGTTATAATATTTCACGTGAATATTATATTAATGATGCAGGTAATCAAATTAATAACCTTGTCAGTTCTGCTATAGTTCGTTATAAACAAGCGTTAGGTCTGGATGCAAAAATGCCGGAGGATGCTTATCATGGCGAAGATATTAAAATTCTTGGAAAAGAGTTAAAAGAAAAATTCGGCGATAGTTTATTATTACGTACCGATTTAGAAGAATTTATTCGTAATTATGCAATAGAATATGAACTGAATAATATAAAAAAAGATCTTGGTGATTTCGGTTTAGAGTATGATGTATATTTTAGTGAAAAATCATTATATCAAGAAGGTGCTGTAGACAAAGCATTGGCTTCTTTAAGAGAACAAGGTTTTGTTTATGAAAAAGATGGAGCGTTATGGTTGGAAACCACAGCACTTGGAACCGGTGATGACAAAGATAGGGTATTGATTAAAGCGGACGGCGCATTGACGTATTTAACCAGTGATATAGCTTATCATAAAAATAAATTAGATCGCGGTTTTGATTTATTAATTGATGTTCTCGGAGCTGACCACCACGGATATATCGGTCGCCTAAAAGCCAGTATTGTGGCTATGGGGTATAAAGCAGAACAATTAGAAGTTCTAATTATGCAAATGGTTCAGTTATTAAATAACGGCGAAGTTGTAAAAATGAGTAAAAGAACAGGAAAATCAATTACACTTCGTGATTTAATTGACGAGGTAGGAAAAGATGCTGCACGTTATTTTCTGGTAATGAGAAGTGCGGACAGTCATCTGGATTTCGATTTTGCAGTAGCTAAAGAACAATCCAGCGATAATCCACTATATTATGTTCAATATGCACATGCACGTATTTGTTCGATATTACGTCAGGCTGAAGAACAAGGTTTTATTAATGTGACTGATTGTGATTATGAGTTATTAACAGATGATTATTCCGTAGATTTACTTAAAAATTTAGCATACTTTCCGGAGATTGTCTCACAAGCGGCTATAAATTATGAACCGCATAGAATTTGTAATTATTTACAAACTTTAGCAAGTTCATTCCATAAATTCTACAACAATAATAAAGTAATAACAGAAAATAAAGAACAATCACAAAGTTATTTAGCATTAATAACTGCTGTTAAAGTAACGATAAAAAATGCACTGGAACTAATCGGAGTATCAGCTCCGGAAAAAATGTAAAAGAAGGGATATAATAGATAATGACGAAATTAAAAGAATTAAGCGGTGAAAAAATAAAAGAAATGTCGTTAATAGACTTATGTTATGCGTATATGATAGATGAAAAAATTGAGAAATTAAATATTTATGATTTTCTTGATTATATAAAACCGTTAAGAGAAGTAGATGAAGAAGAATTTTCAGCTCAAGCAGCATATTTTTATACCGACTTAAATTTAGACGGAAGATTTATCTGTGTAGAAGACGGGAGTTGGAAATTAAGAGATACGCTGTTGGTTGAAGATATTAAGAGTTTTGTTGAACCAAGTGTTCAAAAATTTGAAATCGAAGATGAAGAACTTGACGAAATGGTTGATGAAGATGAAGAAGATGTTCATGACGAAGTTGATGAATTAATCGAAGAAGAAGATATAGAAGAAAATGATGAAGTCTATGACTTTGATAATGGAGGAATAGTATCTAAGTTTAATATAAACGAAGAAGAAGACGAGTTTTAAGAATTAAATAATAAAAGCACCGAAAAATATAAATTATCAGGCTTCATATTGATTGCTAATTTATTCTAAATAGGATATAATGGACAAAGTCAGTAAAATATAAAGTAATAATTGTAATACAGGTTTTAAGTTTTGTAAGTGAATAAAGATATTCTATTTATTTTATTTATTATCTTTAAAAGCAAGAATACGATTGATTATTGATAATAAAAAATAAAAGGAGATTGTAACTTATGAAACAAGGTACAGTAAAATGGTTCAACGAAGAAAAAGGATTCGGATTTATTTCTGTAGAGGGTGAAAAAGATGTATTCGTACACTTCTCTAGTATCCAAAAAGAAGGATTTAAAACTTTAAAAGAAGGCGAAAAAGTAGAATTTGAAGTAGAAGAAGGAAATCGTGGACCACAAGCAGCCAACGTAGTTGCTCTATAATAATGAAAATAAAAAGAAAGTTCCGTTGATAATCAAGGGAACTTTCTTTTTATATTGAATCTTTAAAAATAATATAAATATAATTAAAAATATAAAAAAGTAAGTGATGATATTTAATTGATATTAATATATATAGATTAAAATAATTATAAAATTTATCACAAGTATTAAATAATG
>NZ_KI271806.1:0-18713 GCF_000469465.1 Gemella bergeri ATCC 700627
CTACCAATAGAACAATATATCCAAAAAATGTACATAATATACAAAAATTTTTCTACTTGTGTAAAAGAAAGTGCTTAAATATATTTATTATCTAAAAAAAGAAAAATAAAGAGTGAATATAAAATATTTAGAAAAAATTAAAATATCATATTTAATATGATTTTAAAGTCCAAAAATAAAATACGACTCTATTTTTGAATAAAGTCGTATTTCAAAGTTATTATTTAACTTCATATTTTTCTCTTACCAGTTTTGCCACTTGTTCACAATACTTATCGGTTAATTCGTCAGTACTGGCTTCCACCATTACGCGAATAAGATTTTCAGTTCCGGAAGCTCGAAGAAGGATTCTACCGTTATTTTCCAGTTCTTTTTCCACTTTTTTACATTCTAAAAGTATTTCTTCATCTTCCATTGCTTCTTTTTTGTTGTTAACTTTTATATTTACTAATTTCTGCGGGTAAATATTTACTTCGCCGGCTAATTCTTTTAATGGTTTACCGGAATTTTTTATAATACCGGCTAACTGAACGGCGGTTAAAATGCCGTCGCCGGTAGTGGCGTAATTCATCATAATAATATGCCCTGACTGTTCTCCGCCAAGAGAATAATCGTTTTTTCTCATTTCTTCAACTACATATCTATCACCAACAGAAGTTTTTTTAGAGGATAATCCGTTTGCTTCTAGGGCTTTATAAAAACCGATATTACTCATTACAGTAGAAACAACCATGTTATCTTTTAACTCATTATTATCTTTTAGATGTTTAGCTAAAATAAACATAATTTTATCGCCATCTACAATATTTCCTTCATTATCGACTGCCAAGACCCTATCGCCATCACCATCAAAGGCAAAGCCGACATCAACATTATGTTCTTTAACAAAGTCGACAAGAGTATGTATTTTGGTTGAACCTACATTATCGTTGATATTAATTCCGTTAGGTTTGCAACCGATAGTTTCTATATCGGCTTCTAAATCTCCAAAAAGAAACGGAGCGACTTGGGTTGTAGCACCATTTGCACAGTCAAGTGCAATACTTAATCCCAACAGATCGTTATTAATTGATTGTTTAATGTGTTGAATATATTTTTGTGTTAGTTCAGTGGCAAGATATGTTTTTCCGATTTTATCAAATGAAGTATTTTTTATTTCATTTGAAGAATTAATTAGGTGTTCTATTTTCAGTTCTTCATCGTCTGTTAATTTAAAACCATCCGGTCCAAATATTTTTATTCCATTATCCTGATAAGGATTATGTGATGCCGAAATCATAATCCCGCTGTCAGTTTCCATAGTTTTTGTTAAATAGGCAATAGCCGGAGTGGGAATAACGCCGATAGGCATAACATCAACACCGACACTTGTAAGACCCGCGATAAGAGCGTACTCAATCATATCACAAGATATTCTGGTATCTCTTCCTATTATTACTTTTGGATGCTCTTTTTTATTCGTTAACAATGTTCCAAGTGCTTTACCAACTTTAAAACTCAAATCGGCTGTTAATGTTTTTCCTGCAACACCACGAATACCGTCTGTTCCAAAATAGTTTCTCATAAATATGACTCCTTGTTTAATAATCTATAAAAATATTACTATATAAAACAAAATAAGTCAAGATATGAATGATTGAGAGTAGTTGAAAAAGGCTGTAGTTGAAGAGTTATTAACTAAAAAATCGACAATTAATGCCGATTTTCAATATTATTTATTTAGTTTTTTTATATCATCTAAAACTTTTTTTGCTTCATCAGTATTATTTTTAGAATAGATTTTTTTGTTAAAAATAATAGCATTAAGCGAAATCATGTGTGCTGATACCGGAGCTACTAAGAATAGAAAAAGTATAGCTAGCAAAAATTTATATTCAAATACTTCCAAATATCTGTAGAAGTAAATAAAACCTGCTATTAAAATTAATTCTACTGCGAATGAACCTGTAACACCTGCCGCATGGATTTTTGTTAATTCATCAGGAAGTCTTATGAAACCTATTATAGTTGCTATCATTGAAACTATAGCTACTATAATAAGGAGTATAATAATAATGCTTAAAATATTATTTAGTATCATTTTTGAAAACCTCCTTTTTAGCCAAAAATCTAGCTGTAACCACGGTACCTACTAAACAGATAATAGCAATTATCAAAATTAATGAAACATAGGAAAATGTTTTGTAATACATACTTACTAAGACTATTAGGCAAATAAGCGGCATAGCCAGTAAATCACTTGCAATCAGTTTATCAAAAATACCGGGTTTTTTGACGATATAAGCTAAAAGAAAGAGTATCATTGCAAGGGAGGTGAAAATACCTAATAATATTGTGTATTCAACTATTTTATCCATTTAAGTCAACCTCCAGTATTGCTTTTTCAAAACTGTTTTTAATGCCCTCAATCTCTTCTTCAATATTATCTGTATCTAAACAGTGAACGAATAATGTTTTGTTATTGTACCCAACATTAACGGTTAAAGTCCCCGGTGTTAGTGTAATCATATTAGCAAGTAATGTAATCTGCCAATTTTTTTTAATTGTAAGTTTATATTCAAAAATAACCGGATTGACATCTAAGTCTTTTCTAAACATCATTTTTAAAACATTTATATCGGCTTTTAGCAACTCTACAAGAAATATCACTATAAGTTTTAACCACTTATAAGCATAAATATAGTAAAGTTGTTTACCGATAGAAAATTTAAAAAGAATTTTCCTAAAGATAAAGAGTACAACCATAACCCAAAAATATCCGACAAAGAAATATTCTAAGTTATAATTACCAGAAAAGAACATCCAAAGAATACCGATAAAAATATTTATTAAAAATTGTATTGCCATGAATTATGCTCCTTTCTTTAAGACTAAGTCAATGTAGTCTTTTGAATTTAAAATAGTAGAGATTCCACGTTCAAAAAATCCGTCTAATAAATTACTGCTTACTCCAATAATAAGTGCAATAGCAACCAATGTAACTAAAGGGATAAGAATACCTTTAGGAAGTGGCTTTAATACTAAATTCTTATTAATATTGTCGTAAAAAATATTAAGGAATATTCTAATTAGTGAGTAAAATACCACAAGTCCGGACAGTGTAACAACACCGGCTATGAAAATTTGATGATCAATAACAAGACCTTTTACAATTAGGGATTTACCGTAAAAACCGCTGAATGGGGGGACACCTGCAAGGGACAGGGTTACGATAAGGAATACCCAACCTAAAGCGGGATATTTATTTATAAGACCACATTTTTGTAAGAATTTAACCCCGCTAGCGTAGATAATCAAGCCTACAATAATAAATAAGGCGGCTTTAAGAAGAATATCATTTACGGCATAGAATAATGCTCCTTTAACACCGAAAGAATTTAATGTGGCTGTTCCGGTTACCATAACGCCGAGTGATATAACTATGTTAAAGATAATTATTTGTTTTAAATTTTTTTGATATATTGCGCCTATTGAGCCCGCAATAATTGATATAGTACCAAGAATAAGTAAGTAAGTTTTAATAAAACTTGATTCCGAATAGAATAATCCGTATGTTCTAATAATAGAATAAAGCCCGACTTTGGTTAATAATGCCCCGAAAATAATTGAAATTGAAATCGGCGGTGCTGCATATGAACGATTCATCCAAGTAAATAGCGGGAACAATGCACCTTTCATACAAAAAACAAAGATCATTACAGCACCAACTAAGTAGATACCGCGTCTGTCCTGCATATTTGCTATTGTTTGTGAGATGTGAGCCATATTTAAACTGCCGATAATAGTATATAGATAACCAATACTGATAACAAACAAACTTCCTGCGAAAACATTCATCAGAACATAACTGATAGAAGATTTTAATTGTTCCTTATTAATTCCTACTAACAGTAATAAGTAAGAAGACATTAATAAAATTTCATAGAAAACAAATAAATTAAATATGTCTCCTGTTGTAAACGCTCCGTTGATACCAACCATAATCAGCAAAAATCCCGGGTAAAAGAAACTGAGTTCTCTTTTTTTATCAATAGTTTTAAAAGAATAAAACAATGTTGCCAAAAACACAATGCCGGATGTAGTAACTAAAATGCTGTTTAATCCATCTAATGTTAAGGTAATACCGAAAGGTGAAGCCCAATTTCCCATTTCTAAGATTAGAATTTCGTGTTTATTAACCATATAAATGTTAAGTATGGAAAATCCTAATGTTAGCAGTGTAGCTGTAAAAGTAAGTAACCTTTGCATCGCTACACGGCGTCTGAATAGAATCGTAATAGCAGCGAATAGAAGAGGTATAAAAATCGGAATAACCGGTAAATTACTTAGCATAGCGAGTTTCCTCCTTTATATTTTCAACATCTTCTAATTCAATAACATTATCGCTGCCTTTTAGTTTATAGTTTGCTATATATATTGAAATAAGTAGGCATGTTACAGCAAAACCGATAACAATAGCTGTTAAAATAAGTGCTGCGGGGATGGGATCTACATAGTTTTTTCCAAGTTCTGAAATAATAGGAATGGCACCATCACCAAGTCCGCCGGAAATTAAAATTATTAAGTTTGCTGCATGACCGAAAAGTCCTACACCTATAATAATACGAATCATACTCTTAGAAAGCATTAGGTAAACACCAAAACCGACAAGAATACCACATAAGATAATCATATAAAATTCCATTATTTACCGTCCTTTCCAAAAGCTAATATAACAGACATTAAAACTCCAACGACAATTAAGTAAACTCCAAGATCAAATATTGCTGCTGTATGCAGTTCCATTTCTCCCATCAGCGGGACATGTGTATGAGTAAAATGATGTTTGAAGAAATTTTCACCGGTAACAATACCGCTAAATGCCGTACCGACAGAAAATAAAAGTCCTGTTGAGGTTACATATATATAGTTAATTGGTAGTAACTTAGTAACACGTTTAATGCCGTAGGTAAACATTGATAAAGCTAATGCCATTGTGCAAAGAAGACCACCGACAAAACCGCCGCCCGGTAAGAAATGACCGCCAAAGTATAAACTTAGAGATAGTAAGAATATACAACTGGATATAATGGCTGATAGTGATTTTAAAATTAAATCATTAGTTTTCATCTTTATTACCTCCTCGTTTAATAATTTTAAACATTGCATAAATAATTAATGCAACCATAGTCATAACTGTAATTTCAAACAAAGTATCAAATCCCCTGAAGTCAACAATAATTACATTAACGATATTTCCACCGCCGGAACTTACCACATTATCAAAATAAAATTGGCTTATTGCTGACGGATTTTTATACGCATAAGATACTAGACCGACAGTTATAAAACTTATACCGGTTAATCCTGCAATAATCGCATTGGTAAGTTTAAATTTTTGCTTTTCAACATGTTTAGTTTTATTTGTTAGCAGAATAAATGCGATTAAGAAAATAATTGTTGAGATTGATTCTATAACAAATTGAGTCATTGCAAGATCGGGGGCTCTAAATGTAACGTAGAGTGCAGTCATCATAAAGCCGACACCTGAAGATAAAATAATCAACACTAAACGATTGTAACAGTACGCCATAGCGATACAACAAATAACAATACAAATACCAATAATTATATTCATTATATGAACACTTGAGAAAGAATTGATAATAATCGGTTTTCCAACAGCAACATAACCGGCTAAAATAGTAACCGATAAACTAAGAAAAATATAACTCATATTACGTCTTAGTTCATTTGTAATAAATTTATTATGAAGATAACCGGCACCGGCATGAAGTTTTGTACCTAAGTTATTGTATAAACGATGAATAGATATAACACTAGGGTTGTACTTGTAAATAATATTTTTGGCAGCAAATGTTTTATAAATAAATATCCCAATTAAAACAACTAAAATCGTAGTAATTAATTCTTTAGATAAAAAATTTTCATGGGAGATGTGAGAAATAATTTTATTATTTGTAACATCTCCGGCTAATGCTGCATTTTGTGCCGGTATAATGATGTAATCTTTAATAAAGCTGTTAATTATAACAAAAACAGCTAAAATAGAAGGTGCAATAATTATTTTTTTATCAGGTAAATGTATTCTTGTTTCACTAGAAGAAGTTTTATTAAAAGTACCTAAAAAAGGTTTGAAGATTAAAATAAATGAATATATAAAGGTACCAAGCGATGCTATAACCACTAAAATAGCGATAATAATATATAAACTGCTTGTACCGATTAATCCATAAACGCTTGTTAAGAAATACTCTTTAGAGAAAAATCCACTTAACGGCGGTATCCCCGCCATGGAAAATCCTGCAATAATACTTAAAATAAAACTTATTGGTAAGTAAACTCTAATTCCACGCAATTTGTTGACATCACGTGTGTGAAAGGTATGATCAATAATTCCGGTAATCATAAATAAACAGGCTTTAAATGCGGCATGATTTATAATATGGAAACATATAGCATAAAATGCAAACGTGTAAATATAATGATTTTTGTCATATAATCCTAAGTTTGCAATACCAATCATTAACGTCATCATACCAAGTTGGCTTATAGTAGAGTATGCTAAAATTCCTTTTAAATCTTTAAGGAAAATTGCAGAAATCGAACCGATTAACATTGTTAAAGTACCGAAAATAATTAAAATATTTCCAAATGTTGCACTGAATGAAAAGATGATTCCAACTCTCAGTAGTAAATATATACCGGCTTTAACCATTGTTGCTGAGTGAAGATAACTACTAATCGGTGTTGGTGCTGCCATAGCATCAGGTAGCCAGATATGAAACGGAAATTGTGCAGATTTGGTAAATGCTCCAAACAATATTAAAATCATTGCCAGTATGTACTTGGAAGTGTACTTATTATTCTGACTAAAAGTTATTATTTCACTAATATTAAAACTACCTGTAATATTATTAAGAATAAAAATTCCAAGCAACATTAAAACGCCGCCAAATACGGTAATAATAAGTGACTTCAACGCACCTTTACGTGAAGTATCATTTTCATGCCAATAACTGATAAGTAAAAATGAAGAAACAGAGGTTAGTTCCCAAAACATATACATACTTAGCAGATTATCAGATAATACAACTCCTAACATTGCCGACATAAAAATTAGTAAGAAAATATAAAATTTATGTAGCTTAGGATCATTTATATCCATATAATAACATGAGTATAAAATAACAAGAGTTCCGATTCCTGTTATAAGCAATGTGAATAGTAGAGATAGTCCGTCAAGTTTAAAATTTATATCTAAGCCTACATTGGTTGCAAACGCCAAAGACTTATACACTATACCACCTGAATAAATATTTTTCAGCTGTGAGAGAAAATATCCGAATAACACGAGCGGTACAATTACAACGACTTTTCCTAGGTGAATAGTTTTAAAGTTTTTCCTAATTGTCGGAATAAAAAACATAACAATCACCGGTAAAAATACAGTTAATTGTAACATAAGAAAACCTCTTTCTAATATTTTTTTGTTATAGCTTTAATTATATAATAAATTGTATGAAAATACTATTGAAATCGTTAAATGATAATGACAATATTTTACAGAAAATATTTAAGAGATTTATTTATTAATGAATTTTATAAAAACTGTAATAAAAGTTTTGATAAATATTTCTTTTATTAAATAACACTTTACCAAGTAAAAACCTTTCTTTTTTAACAGATAATAACAGAAATCTTTTTGTTTGATTGATTTAAGTAAAGATAATTATTTTTTTAAATAAGTCTTGTTTAAGAGTTGGAAAAAAGGTATAATAATGTTATCAAACTAATAAATGGAGGGAACAACCAATGTCAAACAAACAAACACCACATATTAAACCGAATGGAGTTGAAATAGCAGAAACAGTGCTATTACCGGGAGATCCATTAAGAGCGAAGTTTATTGCTGAAAACTTTTTGGAAGATGCCGTTTGCTTTAATGAGGTACGTGGTATGTTAGGATATACCGGAACATATAAAGGTAAAAAAGTTTCGGTTATGGGTACTGGAATGGGACCTGCCAGTATAGGGATTTATTCATATGAATTAATTCATGTATTCGGAGTAAAAAATTTAATTAGAATTGGAACATGTGGAGCATTACAAAAAAATATAAAATTATATGATGTGATTTTAGGAATGGGTTCATCTACGAACTCAAATTATATGCATCAATATAATATTCCGGGCGAGTTAAGTTTAACTGCTTCATTCGACTTATTATTAAAAGCATACAATAAGGCGCAAGAAATGGGGCAACCGGTACACGTCGGCAATATTTTATGCAGTGAAATTTTCTATAATGCTGACAAAAATGCTATGGAAAATTGGATTAAAATGGGAGTTTTGGCTGTGGAAATGGAAAGTACCGCACTTTATGCAAACGCAATAGCTGCCGGTGTTAATGCTTTGACTATTTTAACAGTAAGTGATTCATTAGTAACCGGAGAAGAAACTACTCCGGAAGAAAGACAAACAGCATTTACAAAAATGATGGAAATAGCATTAAACTTAGCATAAAAATAAAAAGTATTTTAGAGGTGAAGCATGAGTAACTATAAAGAATTATATGATAAATGGTTAAATAGTTCGGTATTAACCGATGAAGAAAGAAAGCAACTTGTTGATATTGCGAATAATGAAGAAGAAAAAGAAGATCGTTTCTATAAGGAACTGGAATTTGGGACTGCCGGATTACGCGGAAAAGTCGGAATGGGTTCTAATCGTATGAATCGTTTTATTATTGCTCGTGCAACAAAAGCATTAGCAAAAACGATTATTGATAACGGTTTGCAAGATAAGGGGATAGCTATTGCTCATGATCCGCGTCTATTTTCAAAAGAATTTGCAAAACTGGCAGCGTTGGTAATGGCTAGCAACGGTGTAAAAGCATATCTTTTTGAAGATTTACGCCCAACACCGGAGTTATCATTTACTATACGCTATTTAAAAACTGCAAGTGGTATTAATATTACAGCTAGCCACAACCCGAAAGAGTATAACGGTTATAAAGTATATTGGCAAGAGGGTTCGCAAATTAAATCAAATATTAGTGATAAGGTTCTTGAATATATAAACTCAATGGACATTTTTGATAATTATGTAACCCTAACGGAAGAAGAAGCTGTTAAAAAAGGATTGCTTGTTTATATTGGTAAGGAAATAGATGAAAAATTCTATAAAGAATCATTAGATTGTGCTATTAATGATGACAATATTGATAAAGGAATTTCGGTAGTTTATACACCACTAAACGGTGCAGGGTATAAAGCAGTAACAACAGTGTTAGCACGCCGCGGTTTTAATAATGTTTATGTAGTAGAAGAGCAAAAAGATCCGGATGGAACATTCCCAACTATCGAATATCCAAATCCGGAAGATACAGCAGCTTTTGAATATGGGGAACGTCTTGCTAAAAAAGTTGATGCCGATATTCTTATCGCAACAGATCCCGATTGTGACAGACTTGCAGTTGAGGTAGTACACGATGGGGAAATAATATCCTTTAACGGTAACCAAACAGGTGCTGTTTTAGTGCAATATGTTATCGAAAACCTTGCAAAACAAGGGAAATTGCCGAAAAATCCTGCGTTGGTAAAATCAATTGTAACATCTAAAATGGTTGAACCGCTATGTAATGAGTATGGTGTAGAAGTTATTGATGTTTTAACAGGTTTTAAAAATATTTGTGCATTACCGAATGAGTGGGATACAACCGGCGAAAAAAATTATATAATGGGATATGAAGAAAGTATTGGTTATAATGTAGGGACATTCTTACGTGATAAAGATGGTGTTACAATAGCAATGCTATTGGTAGAAGCGGCAGCGTTTTATAAAAAACAAGGTAAAACACTGGTTGATGTACTGGACGAGTTTTATAAAAAATATGGATACTATTTAGACAAAACTATTTCGATTGTTTTAGAAGGAGCAAGTGGAGCTAAACGTATAAAACGTATGATGGAACAATATCGAGAAATATTCGCACGTGAAATTGCGGGAAGTAAGGTGGCTGTAGTAACAGATTACTTAACTCAGAAGGAAAAAACAGTGGCAACGGGTGAAGAAAAAGATATAACAATCGAAAAAACAGATGCAGTAAAATTCAGTTATGATGATGAATCATGGTACACTCTTAGACCGAGCGGAACAGAACCGAAAATTAAATTATATATTTATGTTAAAGCTGATGATAAATCGGTAGCAGAAGAGAAACTGGTGAAATTTGAAGAAAAAGTATTAGAACTGCTTTACTCAATTAAGTAATTAAGGAAAAAGGTAAGGATAGTTATATTCTTGCCTTTTTCTTATTTATTGAACAAAAAGCGTAATAGTTATAGTAGCAAAAAGGAGTGATAATTAATAAAATGACAACAGTATTAAATTATAAAGATACAATGATAGAAAATTTCCATACAATATATCCCAACCATATGAATAGACACGATACACTATTTGGAGGGCAAACATTATATTGGTTAGATGATGTTCAAGGTTTAGTAATTAGAAGATATACACATCTACCATTCTTCACAGCAAGTATTGATACTTATCAATTTTTAGATGTTGTACATAGACACGAAGCATTAATAATAAGAAGTTATATTTCTAGGGTTGGAACTAGGAGTGTGGAGATTTTTGCCGAATTAAGTGCTTTTAATCATGAAACAAGAAAGACACGTTTGGTGGGAATTTGTTTTTCAACATTTGCGATAAATAGAGAAACAAAATTGGAAGAACCGTTACCACAAGTTGAATATACAGATGAAATTTCTAAATTTGTAAGTAGCAGCTATTCAGATAGACAAAGTGGAAAATTAACGGCTAGAGAATTTTGTAAAGAATATTTAAAATATTATAATAGATAGAATTAAGGGTTAGTGGTAAGCTAACTCTTTTTTGTGACAAAGAATTTTAATTTTTCAAATGTTACCCCCTTACATTTAGTAGAAAAGTATATTATAATATAAGTAAAGTAAATAGATGAGGTAATTAATAATGAAATATGAAACTATGTTGGAACGTTTTTTAGGTTATGTTAAATTTAAATCAAGATCTGATTCTGGCAGTACAACAATACCGTCAACATCGGAACAAAAGGATTTTTTGCGTATGTTAAAAGGACAATTGGAAGAATTAAATTTAAGTGATATTGTTTTAAATGAAGAAAATTGGTTCTTGACCGCTACACTTCCGGCTAATACTGATAAACCATATGATACGGTTGGGTTTATTTCTCATGTTGATACCGCTGATTTCAATGTAGAAGGAATTAGTCCACGTGTTATAGAAAACTATAGCGGTGAAGATATTGTTTTAAACAAAGATAAAAACATTATTATGACGACGGCTGAATTCCCAAATCTTAAAAATTATAAAGATTTAACGTTGATTACAACAGACGGGACAACACTACTAGGTGCCGATGATAAAGCAGGTATTACCGAGATAGTAGAAGCTGTTAAATATTTGAGTGAGCATCCTGAAATAGAACATGGTGATATTCGAATTGCTTTTGGACCGGATGAGGAAATAGGGCGTGGTGCTGATCATTTTGATGCTAAAGGTTTTGCAACCGATTATGCTTACACTATGGATGGCAGTGTGTTAGGAGAACTTCAGTATGAAAGTTTTAATGCAGCACAGATAACATATAAAATTACTGGAGTGAGCGTCCACCCAGGAACAGCAAAAGGAAAAATGAAAAATGCTAATATGATTGCTGTAGAATTGGCATCATTATTCCCGGAAAAAGAAGTGCCGGAACATACAGAAGATTATGAAGGTTTCTATTTGTTACATAATATGCAAGCAAGAATAGAAGAAGCGGAATTGGTGTATATTATTCGTGATCATGACAGAGAAAAATTTTTGGCACGAAAAGCCTTTTGTGAATCAGTTGCTGCAAAAATTAATAAAAAATATGGTAATGTAGTTGAATATGAATTATTTGATCAATATTATAATATGGGAGACGTAATTAAGGATGATAAACGCTGTGTCGACGTCGCAGAACAAGCAATTAAAAATGTAGGGGTAGTTCCTATTATCATTCCAATACGTGGAGGAACAGACGGTTCTAAAATCTCATATATGGGAATACCGACGCCGAACATTTTCGTTGGTGGTGAAAATTTCCATGGTCAATATGAATTTAGCTGTTTAGAACATATGAAAAAAGCAGCTGACGTTATTGTAGAAATTGCTAAATTAGCAAAAAAGTAGAAAAAATAACACCATGGTGTGAACGATAAGTAAAGAACTTTCTAAGTAGAAAAGCATATATTTTCTTCTTAGGAAGTTTTTTGTTGTTTAGATAAGTTGAAAATAAAGTGAAAGATATATTTTAATGGTGTTTACATATTAAAAAATAAAATTAATATTAAAATATATTCAATGAAAACGGTATAATCTAATAAAAAATATGATATAATGTTCTTAATTAAATATAAAAATACACTATTAACAAAAAAATAATATATTGAGGGAGTAACAATAATTTATTATGAAAAACATTAAAACATAAAAAAACATAGAAAACTTAAACCTATAATTAACGAAATACAGGAGAAAATAACAATGAACGAAAATAAAGAATGGTTTTTAGGATTAGATATAGGTACTGCCAGTGTGGGATGGGCAGCAACAGATACAAATTATAATCTGTTAAAATTAAAAGGTAAAAAATCATGGGGAGTACGCTTATTTGACGAAGCACAAACAGCTAAAGAAAGACGTGACTGTAGGTCAAAAAGACGTCGTTTAGCACGTAGAAAATGGCGTTTAGGATTATTAGAGGAATTATTCGCTGAGGAAATTAATAAAATAGATCCGAACTTTTTTATGCGTCTTAGAGAAAGTAAATATAAAGTAAGCGATAAAACGGGAAATGTTCCTAGTATCTTGTTTAATGAAAAAAATTATACGGATAAAGAATATTACCGTAACTATAAAACAATATATCACCTACGTGCAGATTTAATCCATAAAAATAATCCGGATATAAGAGAATTGTTCCTTGCAATACACCATATATTAAAATATCGTGGACATTTTTTATTTGCCGGACAACAATTTAAAGGCTCTGAAATAAAAGACAATATAAGAGAATTACTACAATATAATTCACTAAATATCAAAATAGATATAACTGATGAGCTTATTAATAATATAGCAGAAATATTGTTGAAAAAGAAAAATTCTACAGATAAGATAATAGAGTTTAAAAAATTATTTGCTGATGAAAAACAATTAATAGAGGCATTACGTTTAGCACTTGGTAATAAAACTCAACTAGCAAAATTATTTGATATAGAAGCATATAAAGAACTTGATATATCAATTAAAACAATTTCATTCAAGGAGAAAATATATGAAGATGTCCGTAGTAACTATGAAGAAATATTGGGAGAATACATTATAGTATTAGATACTGCAAAACTTATATATGACGCAATTATTTTATCCAAAATAAAAATAAAAAATATGACAATTTCAGAATCTAAAGTAGTCAGCTATGAAAAACATGGAAAAGATTTAAAACAATTAAAACACTTAATAAAAGAAGATTGCAAATTATCAAAAAAGGAAAAAAGACAATTATTTGAAAACATATTCGTTAAAGAAGACGAAAAAGGAGCAAATTACGTTAATTATATCGGGAAAAATAATGCAGGAAGTTCAAAATCATCTTGTTCTTATGAAGATTTCAAAAAATTTTTAACGAAAGAATTAAAGTGTTGTGAAGAAAGTAAATTAAAACAAGATATTCTCGCTGAGTTAGAATTAGAGACATTCCTTCCTAGACAGCGAACTAAAGACAATTCAGTTATTCTATATCAAATTCATAAAGAAGAATTAGAAAAAATATTAAATAACGCCGTACAATATCATCCATTTTTAAATAATACCGATGAATACGGTATTAGTATTAAAGAAAAAATAATACAATTACTTGAATTTAGAATACCGTATTATGTCGGTCCGCTAAATACATCGCACAAAGTTGGTGATGGTGGTTTTTCATGGTCAGTACGAAATAAAGGATATGAACATATAGCGGTTACTCCTTGGAACTTCAATAAGGTAATAAACAAAGAAGAAAGTGCTAAAAATTTTATTGAAAATTTAACCAATCAATGTACATATCTACTGTACGAAGATGTACTTCCTAAACATTCATTACTATACTCAGAGTTTGCCCTACTCAATGAACTGAATTCAATAAATTATGGCGGTAAACGTTTAACCGTAGAACACCGTAATTTAATTATAGAGCGTTTCTTTAAACAATCTGCACCAAAGGCAACAGGAAAAGAATTGAAAAAATTTCTAATGTCAGAAGGAGTAATTGACGGAAAAGATGAACTATCAGGTTTTGATGTTTCAATAAAAAATGATTTAAAATCATATCGTGATTTTAAAAAAATTTTGGGAGATAAATTTGATTCTGAAAAGGTGGAAAAAATGATTCGCTGGATAACGTTATTTGGAGAATCTAAACAACTGCTGGTTGATAAAATAACGAAAGAATACGGAGATATTTACTCGTTGGAGGAAATAAAAAAAATATCCGGTTTAACATACAAAGACTGGGGACGACTATCTGAAAAACTATTAACAGAAATAGTAAGCAGCCAACTATATGATGAAAGTACAGGAGAGTGTTTTAATATTATTAATGCAATGCGTAATAATACTCTACTTTTTATGGAATTATTAGGAACTAATTACGACTATTTTGAAAAAATTAATATATATAATAGAAGATTACGTAAAGAAATAACAGAAATCACACCTCATATACTGGATGATTTATATGTATCTCCTGCAGTAAAACGTTCTATATGGCAGGTAGTACGTATAGTGGAAGAATTAAAAAAAATAATAGGTTCTGAACCAAAAAGGATATTTGTTGAAACAACACGAAGTAATAAAGAAAAAAAAGGTGATGACGGGCGTAAAGACTCTCGAAAAAAAGCATTGTTGGAACTATATAAAAAAATAAAAACATCTGATATAGTTGAATTAGAAAAAGCTCTAGGGCATACAGTAGATTTTGATAAGAAAAAACAAGATTTAACTGATATTGATAATAATAAGTTAAAAGCAAGAAAATTATACCTATACTACACTCAATTAGGTCGTTGTTTATACACCGGAAAAGCAATAGACTTAAATAACTTACTTAGCAGTAATAGTGAGTATGATGTTGATCATATTTACCCACAAAGTAAAACAAAAGACGGTAGTTGGAATAATTTAGTATTAGTTAATAAAACAGAGAACTCAAAAAAATCTAATGGTTTAATAAGTGAAAGTATTCAAAGAAAAAACAAACATTTTTGGAGATTTTTAAAAGCAAAAAATCTTATTTCAGAAGAAAAATATAAACGATTAACAAGAACGGAAGATTTTACAGATGATGAATTAAGCGGTTTTATCGCACGCCAATTAATAGAAACATCACAATCCGTAAAAGCAGTATCGCAAATCTTACAAAACTTAAATCCTACAACTGAAATTTGTTTTTCAAAAGCGGAAAATGTCCATGATTTTAGACAGGAATTCGGGAAAATAAAAGTAGGCAAAAGAAGAAATTTAACAGAAGAACAGCAAAAAGAAGCTAAAGAAGGGCAATTAATTAAAGTTCGTGATTTAAATGATTTACATCATGCAAAGGATGCCTACTTAAATATCGTTGTAGGTAATGTATATCATATAAAATTCACGCGAAATCCTAAGAATTTTATTCGAAAAAATTCTAAAAATAGGGAATATACATTGAATACACTATTTTATAGTGATAAGATTGAACGCAACGGAGAAGTAGCATGGGAAAAAGGAAAAACTGAAAAAATAGTTAGTTCAGTAATGTGTAATAATTTAATAAATGTAACACGAAGAACTTCTGAGCAGAAAGGTGCATTGTATGATGCGACAATCTATAAAGCAAATGCGGCTAAAGAAGGCAGTTATTATCCGGTAAAAACAAAAAATAAAAATCTAAAAGATGTAACGAGATATGGCGGATTTACCAGTATAAAAATTGCATACTATTCAATTTTTAAATATGATATTAGAAATAAAGATAAGGTTAAAGAAAATATCAAAATTATCCCAATTCCTATTTACATTTCACAAAATATAAAAACAGATTTAGATTTAATTAATTTTGCTGAAAAACAAATAAAACTTAAAAAAGGTGAAAATATAGAAAATTTACAACTTATATATAAAAAATTAAATATAGGAGCTTTAGTAAAAATAGATTATTACCCTTATTATGTCGGAGGGAAAACAAATGATAATTTTTACATTGATGGAGCTGTCCAAGTACTGCTCTCTTCTGATATTGAACGTTATTTAAAAGAAGTGGTTAAATTTGTTAATTTTCAACGTGAAAATAAAGAAGCAAAAGTTTCAAAAGAACATATTTCATCAGAAGAAAATATAGAATTATATAATACATTGTTATGTAAAATGACAGCAAAAATTTTTACACACACAAAAAATAACAAATATAATGATTTAGCACAAGATAAAGCAAAAAATACATTCAAAAATTTAAGTTTAGAAGAACAATGTAAAGTATTATTGGAAATATTGAACTTATTAACAAATAAAAAAACAACATTTGATTTAAGTTTAATTAATGAAAAAGCTTCCAGAGTAAAATGTGGATTTAATTTATTAAATCAAAAACAATTTTCAATAATTGAACAATCAGTAACCGGATTATATGAAAAAGAAATAAAAATAATAGAGGATTAATATGAGTTGGAGAACAATAGTAATTAGAGATAGGGCTAAATTAGATTATAGTTTAAATTTTATGACCGTACGTAAGGAAAATGAAACTAAAAAAATTTGTTTAAATGAAATATATATGCTTATTATAGAAAGTACTGCTGTGAGTATCACAGCGGTACTACTTAATGAATTAAATAAAAACAAAGTAAAGGTGCTTTTTTGTGATGAAAAACGTAATCCAAGCTCAGAGTTAATTTCACTATATGGTAGCCATGATACAAGTTTAAAATATCGTAAACAGATGGAATGGTCGAATAAGATTAAAGCACATGTTTGGACACGAATAGTGTATGAGAAAATATACAATCAAATGCAGTTTTTGAAAAAATTAGGGAAAAATGAGTATAAACTTCTTGAACTGTATTTATCAGAGTTGGACTACAATGATGAAAGTAATAGAGAAGGACATGCAGCAAAGGTATATTTTAACGCATTGTATGGCATGGATTTTAGTCGTAATAAAGAGTGTTTTGTTAATTCTTGTTTAGATTATGGATATACAATAATTTTATCAGCTTTTAATAGAGAAATTGCGGCTAGTGGATATTGTACTCAATTAGGTATTTGTCACAAGAATATATTTAATAAATTTAATCTGGCAAGTGATTTTATGGAACCTTTCAGAATATTAATAGATGAAGAAGTTTATTCATATACAGAAACAGAATTTACAAAAGAACATAAAAACAGATTAGTTAATATACTCAATCGAACTGTTTGTATAGAAAGCAAAAATCAAACAGTTGCCAATGCAATAAAAATATATTGTCAAAGCCTATTCAATGCATTAAATAATAGTGATTTAGAGTATATAAAAATGTATAAATATGAGTTATAGATTTATGAGAATACTAGTAATGTTTGACCTACCTACTGAGACATCGGAACAAAGAAAAAACTACAGAAATTTTAGAAAAAACCTAATAAAGACTGGCTTTATTATGATGCAAGAATCGGTCTATGTAAAATTAGCAATGAATCAAAATAGTACCGACCTAGTAATTAAAAGCATCAGAAAATATTGTCCTGATGAGGGGATAGTGCAAATTCTTACTGTAACAGAAAAACAATTTTCTAAAATGGAATTTTTAGTAGGAGAGTCGCAAAACGAATATGTAGATTCAGATGAAAGGTTTATTGAATTATGAAGATTGTTAATAGAGAATGGCAAAGAAGTATCGAATTAAAAGAAAATATAATTCATACTATAATATTGGAAAATAAACAATATTTTCGTGAATGTGTCCGTTCATTAAAATTACAACATCAAGGTGATGAAGGTTTATTTATATTTTCAGACGGATTAAAAGAAATATCATTGGCTAAGTATAGTTATATAATTACAGATTTATTTAATTTAGATATTAATAATAAAAAAATACTGACTAAAATATATACAGAATTAATGAAATATGCAGTAGAGAACTGCATAGAACTGAATACCATCCAAACTCACTTATTAAATTATTATGAAAATCTTATTCATAGTTCTTCGTTGGAATTAGAATATAGAGATGAATTTGATATAATGGGAATGTTAAAACTGGCAGATTTTAAGATAAATCTAATAAGTAATAATGATTTAGAAAAATTGATAAAATATTTAAAAGTATTGGTTGAATTATGTGGTATAAAGGTCATCTTTATTGTAGGATTACATATGCACTATACAGAAAATGAAATTAAACAATTATATAAAGAATTGTGTATAAATAAAATAAATATTATTAATATAGAGAATCGACAATATAAAAATTTATCAACAGTCGATTATACGGAAAAAGTATATATATTTGATGAAGAAAATTGCGAAATATAACTTGATTTTTTGTGGAAGCGGTTGTACAATATAGGTATACTCAAAATTTACAAAAGAGTTCAAATAAAAATTT
>NZ_KI271806.1:18813-71560 GCF_000469465.1 Gemella bergeri ATCC 700627
ACAAAAGAGTTCAAATAAAAATTTATTTAAATTGCCGATAGGTCGCTCATTGGGAGCGATTTTTTTAAGAAGATATTCGAAATTATATATATACCAAACTTTAATTTGAGGTTTGAGTTATCTGCAAATTTTGAGTATTCTAAAACTGTTTTTAGTAACTTTTTCCAATGTTTAAAGTTTGAGTTATCTGCAAATTTTGAGTATTCTAAAACATGAATATGAACCTATAGCCAGGAAGTTAGTTTGAGTTATCTGCAAATTTTGAGTATTCTAAAACCTTCAATACCTACAGAACTCATAGCAGCAGCGTTTGAGTTATCTGCAAATTTTGAGTATTCTAAAACCTCCTTTTTTACTAGACAAATTACACGATGGTTTGAGTTATCTGCAAATTTTGAGTATTTTAAAACTACAAAAAATAGCAAATGAAAATATTATGCATTTGAGTTAACGTTAAATACGGAGTATATAGAAAAAATAAGGACAAAATAGTAGAATGAGAAAAAGCTCGTTTTTACTATTAATTTTTTTGAAAAAAACTATTTAATTAAAAAAGGGATAATGTGAAATAATCGAAAAAGTAAAAAAATTTCATTAAAGAAAATAACAAAATGGATTAGAAGCTAATATCATTATTACATGCTGCTTCTAATTTTTTTGTGTATTTTACGGTGTGCTATTGATATTTATCATTAAAGTCAAAAAAAGTCAAAAAAATTTAAAAAAGGTATTGACTTTTTTTGACCTTAATGATATTATTGTATTATGTAATTAGCAGTCAGGTAATCAGAGTGCTAAAATACAATTTGAAGAATAGGTGATAAAAATGTTAATAGAAAGACAGGTACTCATTCTTCAATCTATAGTAGAAAATTTTATTACAACCAATCAACCGATCGGCTCTAAGCAACTAGCGGAAAACATAGACTTTAGTTCGGCAACGATACGAAACGATATGAGTAAGCTGGAAAAAGAAGGGTTGATAAGGAAGACGCATATTTCATCAGGACGAGTTCCATCAGAAAAGGGTTATCGTTACTATGTAGATTATATCAAAAAAGAATATGAACTATCTAATAGTGAAAATGAAAAACTAAAAGAACTTGATAATGATAAGTATGTTTCAGAAAATAACTATCTTGAAAAAAATGCAATTATTCTTTCTGATTTAACAGATTGTACGGCGGTTATTTTAGCGCCGACCAAAACAGATAGGCGTATTAATAAGATAGAAGTTATTTTATTGAGCAGTCGCAGTATTCTTGTTATTTTAATAACAAGTATAGGAGAAGTATTTCAACAAAACTATAAGTTAGATGCAGATTTTACCGCAGAAGATATAGCAGAGGTGAATAAACTCTTACAAAGTTATTTTTATGACGTAGATATGGCAACGGCACATGTGATTATTCATGGAGAACTTGAACAATATTTAAAAGATAAGGTGAATAATTACAATATGATAGTTGTGGCTTTAAATAGATTATTGCAAAATAAAATTAAAAAAACTATAGCATTAGGGGGGAAGTACAATTTACTTAAACAACCCGATATAGATAATGTAGATAAATTAAAAGAAGTAGTATCGCTCTTAGAAGATGATAAAATAGTCGAGTTGCTGGATAATAACAGTGATAGTGAAGAATTAACTTCTATAAAAATAGGAAAGGAACTCGCACTGGAGAATATAGATGATTTATCACTAGTTTCCAGCAAGTACAATACATCAAAAGGTCAAGGAATTATTGCAGTGTTTGGCCCAAAGAGAATGGACTATTCAAAGATTATGACACTTATTTCATGTGTACGTGATAATCTTAACAATAATTTAAAATAAATAGGAGGTAGAGATGACTACTGAAGAACAAAAAGAAACTCTACAAGAAGAAGTAACGGAAGAAGTCGTTGCTACTGAAAAAGTAGAAGAGGAAGTGGCAGAAGAAAAAACTGCTGAAGAATTATTGCAAGAAGAAGTAGAGCAATTGAAAGAAGAAGTTAAAGATTCTGAAGATAAGTATTTAAGACTATATGCAGAATTTGAAAACTTTAAAAAACGCAAAAATCAAGAGATTGATACAATAAATACTTATAAAAGTCAAAAGATAATTACAGAAATCTTGCCAAGTTTAGATAATTTAGAACGTGCGTTGCAGTTGGAAACAGACAATGAAGAAGTGAAAACCATATTAAAAGGTGTAGAGATGGTTTATGAGGGGCTGCAAGCAGCACTGAAATCAGAAGGCGTAGAATTAGTAGAAACTAAAAATGCTCAATTTGATCCGAATATTCATCATGCGGTAATGCAAGGTGAAGATAGCGACAAAGAAAGTGGAATGATATTGGATACATTCCAAAAAGGTTATAAATTAAAAGATAGAGTAATCAGACCTGCAATGGTTAAAGTTAATTCATAAAATGCCTTATTAAAACTTTTAACATCTAAATAAAGATGTAAAAATTACGTAATAAAAGGAGTATAGTGATATAAATTATTTTTATATGATTATACCAAGCCATAAAAAATTGAAAAATAAAGAAAATATTAGGAGGACAATAATATGTCAAAAATTATAGGTATCGACTTAGGAACAACTAATTCATGTGTAGCAGTATTAGAAGGTGGAGAAGCAAAAGTAATTCCTAATCCGGAAGGGAACAGAACAACACCGTCTGTTGTAGCATTCAAAGGTGATGAAATTCAAGTAGGTGAGGTAGCAAAACGTCAAGCAATTACTAATCCAAATACAGTAATCTCAATTAAACGTCACATGGGTACAGATTACAAAGAAGATGTGAATGGTAAAAAATATTCTCCACAAGAAATTTCAGCGATGATTCTACAAAACTTAAAAGCAACAGCCGAAAGTTATCTTGGAGAAAAAGTAACTAAAGCGGTAATTACAGTACCGGCTTACTTCAACGATGCTCAACGTCAAGCAACAAAAGATGCCGGTAAAATTGCGGGGTTAGAAGTAGAACGTATTATCAACGAACCAACAGCAGCGGCTTTGGCTTATGGTTTAGAAAAAACTGATGTTGATCAAAAAGTATTGGTATTTGACCTTGGTGGTGGTACATTTGACGTTTCTATTTTAGAACTAGGTGACGGTGTATTCGAAGTATTAGCTACATCAGGAGATAATTTGTTAGGTGGAGATGACTTTGACCAAGCAATTATTGATTACTTAGTAGCAGAATTTAAAAAAGAACAAGGTATTGACCTTTCACAAGACAAAATGGCAATGCAACGTCTAAAAGATGCAGCTGAAAAAGCTAAAAAAGATTTATCAGGTGTAACTTCAACACAAATTTCGCTACCGTTTATTTCGGCAGGTGCTAGTGGACCGGTTCACTTAGAAAATACATTAACAAGAGCTAAATTCGATGAATTGACTCATAGTTTAGTAGAGAGAACATTGGTTCCAACTCGTCAAGCACTTAAAGATGCTGATTTAAATCCGAGTGAAATTGATCAAGTAATCTTGGTGGGTGGTTCTACTCGTATTCCGGCAGTGCAAGATGCGGTTAAAAAAGAGATGGGCAAAGAGCCTCATAAAGGTGTAAATCCTGACGAAGTAGTGGCAATGGGTGCAGCTATCCAAGGTGGAGTAATTACCGGAGATGTTAAAGATGTAGTATTATTAGATGTAACACCATTATCATTAGGTATCGAAACTATGGGATCAGTGATGACAGTGTTAATACCAAGAAATACTACAATTCCTACATCTAAATCTCAAGTATTCTCAACAGCAGCTGATAATCAACCGGCAGTAGATATTCATGTACTTCAAGGTGAACGCCCGATGGCAACCGATAACAAAACTCTTGGAAGATTCCAACTTTCAGATATACCACCTGCACCACGTGGAGTACCTCAAATCGAAGTTACATTTGATATTGATAAAAACGGTATTGTTAATGTTACAGCTAAAGACCTTGGTACTCAAAAACAACAAAAAATTACTATTGAATCTAGCAGTTCGTTAACTGATGAAGATATTGATAGAATGGTTAAAGAAGCAGAAGCTAACGCTGATGCCGATGCTAAACGTAAAGAAGAAGCAGATGTACGAAATGAAGCAGATCAATTATCATTCCAAGCTGATAAAGCATTAGAAGAAGCAAAAGACAAAGTTGATCAAAGTTTATTAGATAATATTAAAACTAAAAATGATACGCTAAAAGAAGCAATTAAAAATAATAACTTAGAAGAAATTAAATCTGCAAAAGATGAGCTAAACAAAGCTGTTCAAGAAATGACAATGAAATTGTACGAACAAGCTAATGCTGCGGCAGGAGCACAAGGTACAGATGCCGGAGCAACAAACTCAAAAAATGATGATGATACAATTGATGCAGATTTTACAGAAAAAAAATAATTTAAGATAACAACAAACAGGAGCTAGGGGCGCAAAGCTCGATGCTCCTGTTACTATTATAGGAGAGATAAAGATGGCGAAAAGAGATTATTATGAAGTGCTTGGACTAAGTAAAGGTGCAAGTGCTGCTGAAATAAAAAAAGCGTATCGCAAGTTATCGAAACAATATCATCCGGATATTAATAAAGAACCCGGAGCAGAGGATAAATTTAAAGAAATAACAGAAGCCTATGAAGTGTTAAGCGACGATACTAAAAAAGCACAATATGATCAATTTGGTCATGCTGCATTTGAAGGCGGTGGAGCAGGTCAAGGCGGCTTTGGAGGATTTGGAGGAGGATTTTCCGGATTTTCAGGTGGTTTTGATGACTTAGGAGATATATTCTCAAGCTTCTTCAGTGGTGGTAGCGGCAGACGTAATCCGAACGCCCCACGTCAAGGAGAAGACTTGTTGCATCGAATACGCATTTCATTTACTGATGCGGTGTTCGGTACTAAAAAAACTATAAAATTACGCAAAGACGTAGAATGTGACCATTGTCATGGAACCGGTGCAAAAGATTCGTCGTCGGTAACCGAATGTCATAGATGTCACGGAACAGGACAAGAAGCAGTAATTCAAGATACACCATTTGGACGTATGCAAAGTCAAAGAACATGTTCAGAATGTGGCGGGCGGGGTAAGGGTATTAAAGACAAATGTTCACATTGTTTTGGAAAAGGGTATAATAATCGTGAAGTAGAGTATGAAGTGGAAATTCCGGAAGGAATTAGTTCAGGTCAACGTGTAAGACTACAAGGTAAAGGTGGTGCCGGTGTGAATGGAGGTCCTGCCGGAGATTTATTTATAGAAGTAATAGTAGCTGAAGATTCATATTTTCATAGAGAAGACGATGATATTTATACAGAATTGGAAATATCACCGGCTCAAGCGGCATTAGGAACTAAAATAGATGTTCGTACTCTTACCGGTGAAATTGAATTGACGGTTCCGGCAGGAACCCAACATGGGCGTAAATTCCGCCTATCCGGTAAAGGTGTAAAAAATGTAATGGGTTATGGACACGGTGATCACTATATTGTAGTTTCAATCAAAATTCCAAAAAATCTATCATCAAAAGAACGTGAATTGTATTTGGAATTAGCAAAACTGAATGGTGAAAAAGTAGAAGAAGATGAAAGTTTCCTTGATAAAGTGAGTAGAAAAGCGAAAGATTTGTTTGATTAATAATTCTTAAATTTATAAGTTTTGTAGGTATAAATAAGGAAATATTTGTCAAAAAAATTATAGTTTAATAAAAAAATAAACGACGAGTTTTTATGCTCGTCGTTTATTTTTAGTTTTTATTTCTCATTTTTTCTGCGTGTCATTAATAATGATGTTGTTAATAATAATCCAACGCCAACGGTAGTCGTATCTGTAGCAATTCCTGTATTTGGTAATTTTTTTACATTATCTTTAGTAGGTTTACCTGAGCCAAATTCTTTGGTTTTCTTGCTGTCTTTATCATCAACCGGTGGGTTTTTGTGATCATCATCTTTACCTGGATTAACAGGTTCAGTTGATTTAACACCCGGAATAATACGAGAATATGGGAACGGATCTTTATATTGTAAAAATTGTTCGTTTGTTAATTGTTTTAAATATTCAACAACAATAGAATCCATGGTAGCACCACCTTCTTCACGTGCTCCTCCCAACATAGTGTAGCCGTCACCACCTACGGCTAGAAAATCATTGGTAGCCATATAGTAAGTTTTTTGTGGATCAAGAGCTTCGAATTTTCCTGTTTGTTTATTTAATATTTCAATAGAATAAACTCTTTCACCGGGTTTTTTATGTGGATCAAAACCAACTTTCACAGAGCTGGATGATTGTAAGAAACCGCCGTTACTACCTAATTGAGGTTTTCCTTGGGCATCCAGTACTTCTTTACCATCTTTATCAGTGTTTATTAATGCACGAAGAGAGTGTTCGTACATTTTTTTCACATCAGTACCTTTTACTTGAATTTGGGTAAGTTGGTTACCAAAAGGCATTACCTTAATAATATCACCCACAGTAATAGGAGAATCTTTTTTCAATGTGGTACGAATTCCTCCACCGTTAGTTACGGCAAAGTCAGACTCATGTTTAAATACTTTAGCATTATAGAGTGCGTCTGCGATTAAATTTCCAAGGTTAGTTTCTTTTGTTCTGACATTTTCGCTTGTTCCTTCTAATGTATAAGGAGCTTTGTCAATAACAACTGCACTGCCTTTTTTATCAAATTCAGCTTGAGCAGCTTTAACAATTTTTTCGACATCTGCATTAGGGATTAGGTTTTTAGCATAATCTTTTGCAGCTAGCATTTCAGATTTAAAATCTTCGATTTTTTTAGTATTTTTATTGAAATTAAAAGTCATTTTACCGATATATTCAAGGTAAGATTTTGCCTGAACGTGTTGAACGGGTTCACTTTTTTTATCTTGAACAAGTTGATGAGAGTGACCGTCAATAACTAAAATAGATAAATCTTTAAATGAAGGATTTGCTTTTAGACTGGCGGCAAGGGTAGAACCTTTTTCATCATCAAGTGTAGTTGTATCATCACCAAGATGAGCTAGGACAACAACAAAATCAACATTGTTTTTAATTCGTTTAATTTCTTCGGTAACTTCCGGAATAGGTTTAGTGAATGTTACTCCTTTGATTCCCACAGGGTTGGTTTTTGTAGCTGTTTCCGGAGTAGTAACACCGACAATACCGATTTTAACACCGTTTTCTGTAACTATTGTAGACGGTTTAAATAATCGCTTCCCATCTTTATAGACATTTGTAGAAAGGATGGGAAAGTTAAGCCATCCACCATTACTTGTATTGTTTTTGTATTTTTCTACAGTATCAAGACCGAAATCAAATTCATGGTTACCGGCTGCCATTGCTTTGTATCCGATTTTATTCATAGCTTTTGCCATATCTTCACCTTTTGATTGGTTGGAAATCGGAAGGCCTTGAAAGGCATCACCGGCATCAAGGGCAATAACTGTTCTTTTCGGATTGTTTTGTTTTTCGTTATCGATTAGTGTTTTTTCACGAGCTGAGCCGTAAGACGATGGTGTACCTTTATATTCTTCATATGCCAAACGACCGTGCATATCGTTAGTATGAAAAATAGTAAATGGTACTTTATCATTTACGTTATTTGCATTATTTGCAAATGCAAACGAACCCGTAAATATCTGTGATATTAAAATAATAAATGTGAGTAGAAAGGCTACTATTTTAGATGATTTTAATTTCATCATATTTCCTCCTGAATATAAAAAAGTAAATTTTACGTTAAAAATAACGCTTACTTAAATTATAACATAAATTTTCAGTATAACTGTATAAAGTGATATAAAATATATAACTTTTTTTGTTAATGTTTTTATAGTATATTATTATATATTAATAAATCTCCTAATTTAATTACTGAAGACAGCATATTAATAACATTAGTATTATAAATTGTATTAATATATAGGTGGAAAATTTATAATTATTAACTATATATTTTAATAAAATAGTGTTTATTTACTGTATATAAGTGTAATAATTCAGTATGTTGGAGGAAAAATTTTAAAATAGGTTTGAATAAGGTACAAAGCAAAATATTTGGTTTTTGTTTTTTATAGTTGTAAAATATATTGTTAAATATAAAAGTTAGGTGGAAGAGGTTGTGTTTGGTGATATAAAAAATATTATATTTGATTTAGATAATACACTTTATCATTTTAGTTCAATATGGAAAGAATCAAACGAGAGAACGTTTAACTATTTTGGTTATAATAATTTTATAAATTATGCAGATTTTTTTCTAAAGTATAAGGAAGTAAACAATGAATTGGTCAAGAAAATTCGTAGAGGTGAATTAAGATTTAAAAAATTACGTTTTGAAAGATTAGTAACCACTTTTGAAAAATTCGAAATTTTTTTGACGGATGATGATTGTAAAGTGTATTACGAAAAGCAGTTTGAATTTATTAATGATTTAATTATACCGGATATAGAGTTAATAGATAAAATAAAAGATTTGAAAAAACAATATAATTTGGTGATATTGACTAATGGTAAAGCACTTGAACAACGACAAAAAATAAAAAAATTAGGTTTGGAAAATTTATTTAAGTTATATATTTCAGAAGAAACGCATATTAGTAAACCGAAACCGGAAGCATTTATTAATATATTGGAAGAAAATAATTTCTTGCCGGAAGAAACTTTAATGATTGGTGATTCTATTTTTTATGATATAAAGCCCGCAAAAAAATTAGGGTGTAGGACGTGTCTTATAAATAGAAGATGGCATTTTGATGATGACGGTAAAAACTTAAATTATGACGGTTACAAAGTAGATGATGTAAAAATTGTGTTAGATAACTTATTAAAAAAGGTATAAAAGTGCAGAACAAAATAAAATAATTAAAAATTATGTTTAAAAATATATAATATATATAAAAATATTTATTTTATATCAATTAAAAATCGGATTTTATAAATGTTTAATAATAAAATATTAAAATGGATTTTTTGAGTTTGGGAGCAGTTTTATTTTATAAATTTAAAAATAGATAGTTTAAAAATTATTATTTTTTTAGTTAAAGTGATTGTATTGGAAATATAAATCTGTTATAATACTAATTGTAAATAAACCTTAGCGATTACTTAAGTAATCAAAATATTAAAGGGGGAGGAAATTTACAATGAAAAAACATAAATTATTAGCTATCTCAATGGCAACTTTACTATCATTTACATTAGCAGGATGTAGTAAATCTTCATCAAATCAAAGTTCAACAGATGGTAATGCGACTGTAAAAGATATGAAAGGAGAAGAACTAAACAAAATTGAAAAAGATGACAAAGAAAAAGAAAAATACCTTGTTATCGATGTAAGAGATGCTAAAGAATATAATGAAGGGCATGTAAAACACGCTATTAATATTCCGGTAGGAGATATTGAAAAAAATGTAGATCGTTTGAGTGCTTGGAAAGATAAAAAAGTAGTGACTGTATGTAATACAGGTAAAAAAAGTAAAGAAGCAGCTGAAAAACTTGTTAAAGCAGGATTTAAGGATGTAACTAATGCTCAAGGTGTTAAAGATTATAAAGATTACGAAATCAGTAAATTTACTACTTTATTAGCGGATGATTTCCAAAAAGCTATTGATGAGAAAAAAGGTCAATTTATAGATGCCAGAGATAGCAAAGATTATGATAAAAAACATATTGAAGGTGCTATTAATGTAGATTCTAAAAAATTAGATGATTTAGAAGCAAAATTACCGAAAGATAAAGAAGCGTCGATTTATACATACTGTTATAGTGGAAATCGTTCAGCGGTTGTAGCTAAAAAATTAACAGAATTGGGTTATAAAAATGTGTTCAATGCTTTTGACGGTGTTAAAGAACATGAATATAAATTTTAATAATTAGTAAAAAAGGAAGGAATAATTATTTAATGAAGAATAGCAAATTATTAGCTGTATCAATGGCAACATTATTGACATTAACGTTGACGGGATGTTCATCTACAAGTAAAGGAAAGGATAACAACGGAACTACATCGGTAAAAGAAATAAAAGGTGAGGACCTTAACAAAATTGAGAAAGATGATAAAGAAAAAGAAAAATATCTTGTTATTGACGTAAGAGATGCTAAGAGCTATAAAGAAGGTCATATAAAACATGCCATTAATATACCTGTAGAAGAAATTGATAAAAGCATAGAGGAATTAAGAACATGGAGAGAAAAATCTGTTGTTGTTTATAGTGACGACACTAAAAAAACGAAAGAAGCAGCTGAAAAACTTGTTAAACAAGGCTTCAAAGATGTTTCAAATGCACAGAACATTAAAGATTTTAATTATGATTTAGTTAAATATACAAGTTTAACAGGAGCAAAATTCCAAGATAAAATTTTAGCTAAAGAAGATGCAGTATTTCTTGATGCCAGAGATAAGAAAGATTTTGACGAAAAACATGTTGACGGTGCTAAAAATGTGGATTCTAAGAAATTAGATAATCTTCAAGATATTTTACCGGAAAATAAGGAAACTCCAATTTATACATATTGCTATAGTGGAAACCGTTCTTCTGTTATTGCACAAAAATTGATAGATTTAGGGTATAAAAATATTTTTAATGCCTTAGATGGAACAAAAGAATATGATTATAAATTTGAAATGGCTGATTGTTGTAAGGAAGGTAACAAAGAAGGTCACGAAAATCATGACCATTCAAATCATAATAATTCAGAACAAAAACATGAAGGGCACAGTCACTAAAATATTAGTAAGATGAAAGGCAGGGAAGACATCGTCTTCCCTTTTTCTATAAAGATGAAAGAAATGATTATATTATTTACACGTGTTCCTAAAGAAGGAACTACGAAAACAAGACTTTATGATTTTATAACGCCAAAACAAGCGGTTGAGGTTCAAAAAAAACTATTAATAAAAAATTATAATACTTTGAAAAATAGCGGCAGAAAAATAAAAATTTATCATGATGGAAATAAAAATGACGACAACGATATGGAAGATTTGTTATCAATCAAAGATTTTTATTATCAAAATGGAGAAACACTTGGTGATAAGATGTACAATGCGATTAGTAAAGAGTTGGTAAATGCTGACAAAGTACTGTTGATGGGATCGGATATTTTTAATCTTAACAATAATATGATAGAACTTGCTTTAAAAAAATTAAATGAATATGATGTTGTCATTAATCCAAGTGAAGATGGCGGATATTTTTTAATAGGAATGAAAAAACTGATAAAAGAGGTTTTTGCACTACCTAGTTATGGTGATGCTAGTGTGCTGGAAAATCTGATAAGAGTATGTAATAAAAATAAGATTAGTTATTTTTTAGGAGAAACAGCCTTAGACATTGATACTAAGGAGGATTTATTATCAGCAGAAACGGGATTTAAAGATATAGTTTTGCTGGGAGCCGGAGAGTATAATATCAATTTTACATTTACAGATAACAATAAAGATAAAAAAGTATTGCGTATTAATATGAAAAGTCAGATGAACTTAGAAAATCAGATTGAGTATGAATACGAAACTTTAAAATTATTGGAAAAAAGTAAGGTTACACCTAAAGTGTATGACTTAGTGACTAAAACAAAATTATTACCATATAAATATTTGACGATGGAATTTTTAAACGGAAGAGTATTAGATTATGATAAAGATATGAATATAGCAGCGTATTTACTTAGTTCAATTCATAATACAGCATTTGGAGAAAATAATTTAATCCATGCGACTAACCCGTTTCAGTTAATGTATGATGAATGTAGTGCGATGGCAGGGGAGTATCTTAATTGGGAATATGCAGATAGTGTTGTTAGTAGTTATATTCATTTATTTTTAGATAAGTGTAAAAAACTTCTCCCTGAAGATTACATTATAGATAAACCGTGTATTATCAATACAGAACTTAACTCGGGTAATTTTTTAATTGGTGATACTAAAGAAAATAGTTATGTCATTGATTGGGAAAAAGCATTAATTGGGGAATGTGAACAAGATTTAGCTCATTTTTTAGCGCCTACGACAACATTTTGGAAAACAGATAAAATATTAACAAAAAATGAAATAGATTTGTTTTTGTCCGAATATAACAAGTATCGTTCATATAATGAAGAACGCTTTGAACGCTATCTTATTTTTAATTGTTTGCGAGGTGTGACGTGGTGCAGTATGGCATTTAGGCAATATAGTGAAAAAGATAAAATGTTAATGGATGAGTTTACATTTAAAAAAATATCCGCGTATGTTAGTATAGAATTTTTGGAAAAAATATCAAGGTATTTTAGTTAGGAGGAAAGTAATGACAGAATTTATTCAAAGTTTCGGTGTTGCAGCACCAATAATCTATGTATTGATGTTTACAATTTTACCGGTATTTTTCTTTCCGGTGCCGATATTAGCGGTAGCGGGTGGGCTTGCTTTCGGTTTTGTAGAGGGTAGTTTACTAACTTTTGTCGGAGCTTCGATGAATTGCTATTTAATGTTTATAATTTCACGTCGTTTTGGACGGGAATGGGTTAGAAATTATTTAAAGAAAAAAATGTCACCAAAACAGCACGATAGGATTTTTAATGTAAGTGACGATAAATTAATGATGAGTTTAGTAATTCTTAGACTAATACCATTGGTACCGTACAATATGATAAATTACGGTTATGGGTTAACTAATATTTCAGTATCAAAATATATGATAGCAAGTGTTCTAGGAATTATACCGGGAACAATAGTCTTTCTAAACTTTGGAGCAACAAGCAGTAATATTTTTAGTAAAGAATTTTTGATAGCATCACTTCTTGTTATTTTATTAACAGTGGGTTCAATTTATTTGTCAAAAATAGTAGAAAAAAGAGAACAACAAAAAAAATCTCAAGAATAAAAAAAGAATCTCTTTAGGGCTTTAATAGCTCTTAAAGAGATTTTTCATGTTTTTATCAATTTATTATATATAAATTATACTCACTTCACCGAAAGTAACATTCCCAGTTAAAATTACTTTAACATTATCAGCGTTTGGAGAAGAAAATGGAGTATTAACCTCTCCGAAAATTGAAGAGATTCTGTTTTCGACAGACCATTCTTTAGGGATGAATATTTTTACATCTCCAAATGTAGCTGTAATACTTATATGAACATCTTTTATAGAATAAGTATCTAACTTTTCAAAATAAATATTTGTACTACCAAATGTTGTAGTTGATCTGAAATAGTCTAGTTCATTAATATTGATATAACGGACATTTTCACCAAAAGTAATGTTAGAATAATCCTGTGTTTCTGTTTTTTTAGTATATCCGCGGAATCTATCTTTTTTACGTCGGAAGCTATATTTTAACTTTTTAGGAAATAGTATTGATATACCTATGCTAAGAAGAATGGCAATCCAAATTATTTTAGCGGAAGATATAGCTGCAAAATGGAAGTGTTTGTTATAAATAATAACAAGTAATGCTATTGGTAATATCGTTCCAAAAATATCCAAATCAGCTAACCCTCTTACAATAAAATATCCTAAAATAATAGTTCCTAAAGTTAGAAATATAATTCCTGATGGAAAGAAGTTTAATTCGCCAAATGCGATTGATATTGCAAAAATAATAAATAGTAAACCTATTAGACTTTTTTTTCTCATAAGTTTTTACCTCATTTCTTTTAATTTTTCTTTGACAATTTTGTAATAGTGTCTTGATATGTGAACAGTTTTTTTACTTTTTGAAAAAGATGCGGTACTCGCTCCTGAAAAAGATTTTTCTAGCGAGTAAATTGCTCGAAGATTTATTATTGCAGATTTAGAAACTCGACAATAATAAAATGGAATTATACTTTCTAATTCATAAAGTTTATATTTCACTTCGTAAAAATTATCATAAGAGTGTGCGTAAACTTTATTATCATCGGTTTCGAAAAATAAAATATCACTAAGAGGAATAAAATATTCAGTGTCATCCTTATAAAAAATAATTTTTTGGGTGCTTGCAAGAGCTTTTTCCACTAAATCTTTTATCGCGATAACATCATTACTTAACTCTGGAGATTTTATAACAACTTCTATATCCGTAATATTTGAATCAAGTTTAATATTAATTTTCATATTGTCTCCTTTCTTCGTTCTTATATGTATATCATACTACATATTTGAAAGAAAATTAATAGTTTTTTAGTAAGTGGTAAAGAAGATGTGGTAAGTGGAGAAAAAGTAGGTTTAAGGTGATGTTACTTTCCATGGTAAGTTATTGCTTTTTTTATTTTTTTATTGTATAATATCTCTTGTACGTGGGAGTGGATGAGTTCTGGTGTGCTCTCTAGTCTTCAAAACTAGTATGAGGGGTTAGGAGCCTCTTGGGTGGGTTCGATTCCCACACATTCCCGCCAAATGTTTTTATAATGTATTATCGGTATAAAATTAGGAGTTCCTAACTTTGTATCGTTTTTTTAGTTACCATAAAAATTAAATTTTTAATTTAAAAAAATGAAACAGTATATTTTTTATTTAGTTAAACGCTATTAATTGAAGTGTTAGTATGAAAAATGTACTGTTTTGTTTTATTTTATAACAGATTAAAACAGTTATATCAAGGATTTTTAATTAAAAAACATGTATATAATACTTTACAATATGAAACAGAAGTTATATAATATATTTATACATAAATAATTATTGATAAATTAAATTTATTAATTTCATGGAGGGCAATAATGGCAAAAGAAATTTTTGATAAGCTGAAATTAAAATCCGGTGCAACGTTGAAAAATAGAATATTTATGGCACCAATGACGACACAATCAGCTTTTTATGACGGCGGAATAACAGATGAAATTGTAAAATATTATGAACATAGAGCAGGCGAAGCCGGTGCGATAGTGGTAGAAAGTTGTTTTGTTGAAAAACATGGACGAGGTTTTCCGGGAGCTATAGGTATTGATAGTGATGACAAAATATATGGTGTAACTAAATTAGCAACAGCTATTAAAAATTCAGGTTCAAAAGCGCTTATTCAATTATATCACGCAGGTAGAATGGCATGGCCGGAATACAATGGCGGTGCTGAACCGGTTGCTCCAAGCCCGGTAGCTGCACTCAGACCTAATGCACCTGTTCCAAGAGAAATGAGTGAAGAGCAAATATTAGCTATGATTCAAATGTTTGCTGACGGGGCAAAACGTGCGATAAAAGCCGGTTTTGACGGAGTGGAAATTCATGGCGCAAATACATTTATCGTTCAACAATTCTTCTCTCCACATTCAAATAGAAGAGAAGATCGTTGGGGTGGTAATAGAGAGAATAGAGCGAGATTTGCTATTGAAGTTTTAGAAGCTATAAAAAAAGTTGTAAAAGAATCTAAGAAAGAAAATTTTATTATCGGATATAGATTTTCTCCTGAAGAATTAGAAATACCCGGTATTCGATTTGAAGATACAATGTATTTACTGAATGAGCTTGCAAAACATGATTTAGATTATGTTCATTTTTCAATGGGAATATATACGAGAAGTTCTATAGTAGATACTGATGATCCGGAAGAATTGATTACACAATTTTTAGCACGTCGTTCATCTGAACTCGCTAAAATACCGGTCGTCGGTGTAGGTGGAATATTACAACGTAAAGATGTAGAAGAGGCGTTAAAATTAGGGTATGATATAGTGTCTGTAGGTAAAGGTTTCTTAATAGAACCACGTTGGGTAAGTGCAATTAAGGCGGATAAAGCCGTACCGGATTTTGCTGATAAAAATTTACAACACGAGTTATTAATACCGGCGCCATTGTGGGATTTTATGTCATATATGGTATCTGACCCGGAAATAGAAAAAGCAAAACATGAACGTATTAAAAAACTACAACAAGTTAAGTTAGAATTTAAAGAGGGAAGTTATGATGTAGAAGCAAGAGGGCATAATAATAGTCTTCCAATGAAAGTAACATTCTCTAAAAACAAAATCGAAAAAATTGAAGTAGATAATAGTGAAGAATCTGAAGGATTATCAGAACAAGTATTTAAACGACTTCCAAAACAGATTATTGAGGGGCAAACATTAAATGTTGATGCTATCTCAGGAGCATCATCTTCAAGTAAAGGTTTAATAGAAGGTGTAGAAGAGGCTGTTAAATTAGCAGGTGCTGATCCGGAGGTGTTATATGTAAGACCTAAACCGGTGGTAAAATGGGTTAAAGAAGTAGTCGAAGAAGAAACTGATGTAATAATCATCGGTGGCGGGGCAGCAGGAATTGCCTCAGCATTAAGAGCTGACGAGTTAGGGTTAAGAGTTACTTTAATTGAGAAACAATCATTTATCGGAGGGGCTATTTCGATAAGTGGAGGTAATCAAGTAGTAATTGGTTCTAAATTACAAAAAGAACTAGGGGTTACCGATGATACTCCTGAATTAATGTTTGAAGATTTTATGAAAAATGGGAATAATAAAAATGTTCCTGAGTTGCTTAACCTGCTGGCAAATAATGTTGGTCAAACAACAGATTGGTTAACCGATTATGTTGGTGTAGAATATGACCTTAAAGGAGGATTGCATGTTTTAGCGGAATACCGCAAAGATAGAGAGTTAGCTTATAATCATGGCGGTCACGGTTTTGCCGGAGCTGCCAGAAACAAGATAGCTAATAGTAATGTGAGATTACTACTTCAAACTAAAGCAAAAGAGTTAATCTTAGATAATAATGGAAATGTTACAGGATTAATAGCACGAGAAGAAACGGGTAGAAAACATATTATTTCTGCAAAAGCTGTTATTTTAACGACAGGTGGGTATGGTAATAATAAACAACTTCTAAGTAAAGAATTAGGAAAAGTATTATTCTACGGAACGAAAAGCTCAAATGGAGAAGGCTTGGTTATGGCTACAAAAGAAGGGGTTGATGCAGCGACTCGCCTAATGGAATATGGAAAAATTTATCCAAATGGGATTGAAGTATCAAAAGGGTACGCTAAATCTACAATCGGAGGGAACATCGTTGTACTTCGTGAAAATGGATTGTTAGTAAATAAATTCGGCGTACGTGTTGTAAATGAAAGAGCAAGTAACCATGATATATTGGATGTATTAATGGAGCAAGAAGATCAAACTTTATATATATTGTTAGATCAAGAGCACTTTGACATTTTTAAAGAAGCGGTAGCGGAAGGTGGAATTTCTGAACAGGATATTGAGCGTTGGTTAGATAATAATGGTGAAACAACACCGCAATTTTTCCATGCTGATACGCTAGAAAAATTAGCTGAATTAGCACATATGCCACAAGAAAGTTTATCACAAACAGTATCACGTTATAACAGTTTTGTTAAGAACGGAAAAGATGAAGATTTTAATAGAGAATTACGTTTCTTACAAAAAGAAGTTGGTTCAGGGCCCTATTATCTGGTAGAACAAAAACCACGTTTTGCAACAACTATGGGTGGTTTAGTAGTTAATGACAGTTTAGAGGTAGTTAACAAAAAAGGTACAGTTATAAATGGATTGTATGCAGCCGGAGAAGTAGTCGGTGGTGTAATGGGAACAGATTCACCGTCAGGTGCTAATAATGCTTGGGCATTAACTTCAGGAAAACTGGCGGCAGAATCAATAAAAAGTAAATTTAAAAAGTAAAATAAAAAAGTTTTCTGTGCATAATTATAATTGCACAGAAAACAACTTAATGATATAAAATTTATTTATCAAAATAATGACTGCAAAAATCTTTAAAGCGTAAAGCAGCCGGAGTTATAAAACCGTCTTTTCTTGTGGCAAGATATAACCAACGTGGTTCATGTTTATCAAGAATTTCAAGAACTTTGACAGGATATGCTTGTATAGTAACGATATTTGGCATAATTGCTATACCGTGATTTTGAGAAACAAAGCCTAAGATAGTATGGTCTTCATTCGCTTCAATAGCAATATTCGGTTCAAAGTTAACAGATTTCATCAGATTATCAAGATATGGTCGAAGACCACTATTTTTATCAAAATATACGTAAGGATAATCGGCAGTATCTTTAAGATATACGGATGTTTTATTCGCCAATGGATGATCATTAGGAACTACTAAATAAACATTTTGTTCAATAAGCGGTTCAAAAACGATATTATCAATATCCTTAACAAATGATGTAATGGCAATATCTATTGTTTCATCTTCAAGACCTTTTAGTAGTTGGAATGAATTACCTTGGGTAAAAGAAAGTTTCACATTGTGATTTTCTTCTTGTTCAAGAAAGTTTCTGGTAAGGCTTGGTGCTATTTCAGAACCTGCCGTATAAACAAAACCGAAGTTTATCGTTCCGGAATTTGGGTTAAGTTCTTCGTTGATAATAGAGATAGCTTGGTTAAGTTTACCGAGTGCTACTACTACGTGGTTATAAAAAATGTGACCGTATTTAGTAAGTTGGATATTGCGTCCTACCTTTTTAAATAACGGTATACCGATTTCTTTTTCAAGTTCAGAAATAGTGTAGCTAAGATTTGGTTGAGAAGTATTAAGTTTTTTAGCGGTTTGAGTCATATGCTCCGTTTCCGCTAAAAGTACGAATGCTTCGAGTTGTGATATGTTCATGTATAGACTCCTTATTTATTGATAAATATATTCTATCATTTATTTTAAAAAAATTCATTAATTTTATATAAAATATATTAAAATTACAAATAACAATAATAAAAAATATACAAATACTCAAGGGGGAATAAACAATGAGTAAACAAGCACCTATAACGGTTAGTTCATGGACACTTGGAGATGAGTGTAAATTTGAAGATAGAGTAAAAGCAGCTAAAGATGCAGGATTTGAAGGAATCGGTCTTCGTGCTGAAACATATGTTGATGCCTTAGCAGAAGGGTTACATGATGATGATATATTGAAAATATTAGAAAAATATAATATCAAAGTAACTGAAGTTGAATATATAGTTCAATGGGCAGAGGATAAACGTTCATATGAACAAAAATATAAAGAGCAGTTATGCTTCCATATGTGCAAACTTTTTGGAGTAAATCACATTAATGTCGGTCTAATGGAAAATTATTCGGTAGAACATACAGCACAAAAATTAAAAGAACTTTGTCAGCGTTCATATCCGTATGTTATCGGAGTAGAGCCGATGCCTTATAGCGGAATTCCGGATTTTGATAAAGCGTATGCTGTAGTAAAAAAAGCCGGTGTAGAAAATGCAAAAATTATTTTAGATTCATGGCATTGGGTAAGAGCCGATCAATCATATCGTACATTAACAAAAGAAGAAGCGGAACTAATTATTTCAATTCAAATTAATGATGCTTATGAACGACCTTACGCAAAATCAATCTTACGTGATGAGAGTATGCACGATCGTTTAGCACCGGGAACGGGAGCTAAAGATACAGCAGGTTTTGTAAGGATGATTAAAGAATCCGGTATTAATCCAAAAGTGATTGGTGTTGAGGTGATTTCCGACAGCATTTTAGCAAAAGGGATAAAAGAAGCTGCTAAGTATAATTTTGATAATACAGTTAAAGTATTAGGTCAAGTGTGGAAAGAACAACTTCCGGAAAATAAATAAGAAAAAGAGGTAAAAAAATGGATAAATGGTTAGAATTAGACGGAAAAGTAGCAGTAGTGACAGGTGCTGTAGGTGGAATGGGTAGAACAATTTGTGAAGAATTTGCAAAACAAAATGTAAAAATTGTACTGTTGGACTTATTTAAAGATAAAGCTGATGAATATGCTCAATACTTAACAGCTACTTACGGTGTGGAAACATTGAGTTTAGCAGTAAATACAACAAAAGAAGATACAGTAGATCAAGCGGTAGAAGCCGTTAAAGAAAAATTTGGACGTGTGGATATTTTGGTAAATACAGCAGCGATGTTAAGAGCATGCCCACTGGAAGATTTACCATTAGACGAATGGCGACAAACTATTGATGTTAATTTAACAGGTTACTTCTTAGTATCACAACGCTTCGGGCGTCTTATGATTGAACAAAAATATGGTAATATGATTCATATTTCAACGATTGCGTCAGTATTCCCCGAAACATATAGTGCAGCATACAGCCCAAGTAAAGCCGGGGTAAATATGCTGTCACGTCAAATAGCTGCAGAATGGGGAGAATTTGGAGTACGTAGTAACTGTATTCAACCATGTTTTGTTAAAACTCCATTATCAGAATCATTCTATGCAGATCCTGAAGTAGAAAAAGGTCGTAAAGCATTAACAGCAAACAAACGTATCGGGAACACAATGGACATTGCTAATGCGGTATTGTACTTAGCGAGTGATCGCTCTAATTATACAAATGGTCATGAATTAAGAGTAGAAGGTGGATTCGGAATTATGATGGGTGATCAGACACCGAAACCCGGTGGACGTCGTGAGTTTGCTGTGAAAGAACATGAAGCATATCTAAAAAGAATAAACAAAAAATAAGATATGTCACAAGATAGATAAGTGTTGAAATTTTGAAAATAAAATAGTATTAATACTTATCTATCTGTCATACTATAATTAGAAAATTTATGGAGATAGTGTATGGCGAGTAACAATAATAAAAATTATCTTCCACTTATAGCATTTTTACTAATAAATTATATATTTCAAGGAATGGATCAAATAATTATTTCTCAAAATATGTCAACATTCGAAGAATTTTGGAGAGTTGAGGAGAGTAAAGTTGCTTTAGTAATAAGTGCATTAGGTGTTGGTAGAATTATTAGTATAAATTATGCAGGATATTTTTCAGACAGATATGGAAGAAAAAAAGGGATTTATATAGGCCTAGTTTGTTATTTAATTTTTTACATAGGCTTGTTATTATTTCCAAGTTATATAGCAGCATTTATTTTAACAATGATAGCAGGGATAGGGAATGCGTTTTTAGATACAGCGACTTATCCGGCAATATCAGATGCTTATAAAGAAGATAGCAGTTCGTTTAATGTCTTTGTTAAGGCAGGTATATCAGGTGGACAATTTATACTACCTTTAATGACACAATTTGTATTACTTAGAAATCTATATTTCGGGTGGCCGTTTATAATTATTGCTATATGTATAGTATTTAACTTTGTGATAATTTCCAGAATAAAATTTCCTCCGATGTATAAAGAAATAGTAAAAGAAAAAGAGGATCTTGTGCAAAAACCCAAATCAAAAATAAGTATTGAGGGAGCTGCACTTTTAATGTTCTCGTTTATATCAGCATCATTATTTAATATTTTTATTATATGGATACCGAAATTTGCACAGCAAACTATAAATATTGGAAAATCTCAGAGTTTAACATTTGTAACTATTTATAGTGTTTGTTCAATAGTATCAGTATTTGTAACGTCCTTTATGGTAAAAAAAGGGCTTAATGTTCCGATGTATATGGCATTTTGTTGTATAGTCACAGCATTGGCACAAATTAATATGTTGATAAACACTTCAATAACTTCGATAACTATAGTTAGCTTAGCGGTAGGTTTCTTTGCGGCAGGAGGGATATGGCAATTAGGTGTATCGCTTCTACTAGAATTTTTTCCGGATAATAAAGGGAAATTCACCGGTATGTATTCGCTATCAACATCTATTTCATTAATGGTAACACCATATTTAACAGGGTTAATCGCAAAACAATCAATAAAAACGGTTTTTGCCTATAATATGCTTTTAGGGACTATAGGGATGATTTTATTATTAATAGTAACATATCGCTATAACAAAGTTTTAAAACCGTTAAAAGTAAAATAAAATCTTAAAAAGAAAAAGAGGTAAAGAAAATGACAAAAATTACAGAACGTTTAACAGGACACACATTATTAATCAGTTTAATCGCAACACCAATTAGACACAGTATGTCACCAACAATGCACAACGAAAGTTTTAAAAAACTAGGTTTAGATTACGCTTATCTTGCATTTGAAGTAGGTAATAAAGAATTAAAAGATGCAGTTCAAGGTATTCGTGCTTTAGGTATTCGTGGTTCAAATGTATCAATGCCAAATAAACAAGCGATTATTCCTTATTTAGATGAATTATCTCCGGTAGCAAAATTGGTTGGAGCAGTTAATACGGTAGTCAATAAAGACGGTAAAGGACATTTAGTAGGTCATGTAACAGACGGAACCGGTGCTGTTCGTGCATTAGCAGAAGAAGGTGTAGATATTAAAGATCAAATTATTACCTTAACTGGTTGTGGTGGAGCCGGTACAGCAATAGCAATACAAACAGCATTGGACGGAGCAAAAGAACTTCGTATCTTTAATATTAAAGACGCCACATTTGCCAATGGAGAAGAAACTGTTAAAAAAATTAATGAACATACAAAATGTAAAGCAACACTGACAGATTTAGCAGATCAAGCAGCATTTAAACAATCAATTGCAGAAAGCAGTATCTACATTGATGCAACTGGCGTTGGTATGAAACCGTTAGAAAATGAAAAATTAATCGATGATCCGGCGGTAATTCGTCCTGATTTAGTAGTATTTGATGTAGTTTATTCACCGAGAGAAACTAAATTATTAAAATTTGCTAAAGAACATGGAGCTAAAAAAGCGATTAACGGTCTTGGCATGATGATTTATCAAGGAGCAGAAGCATTCAAACTATTTACCGGAGAAGATATGCCTGTAGATCATGTTAAAAGTGTGCTATTTGATGAATAAAAATTAGCTGATAAAAAATAATATTATACTTAATTTTTGAGCAATGTTTATAGCGGAGTAATTAAAAATAATTTAGACATTTTATTTTTAGAAGTTTTTTCTTATGTTCTAACTGAAAATATATAAAATTCATCTATAAGAAGAGATGTTGAAAAATTTTTGCTCAGCTATATAACATTGTCAAATAATAAAAAAAGAATAAAATTTGTAAGTTATCAGTTTTGGAAATAAATTTTATAAGGAGAAAAATTATGGCTAAACTAACTGTTGGTGGTGTAGTTTTTGGAGAAGGGCGTCCGAAAATAATAGTACCTATCGTTGGGAAAAATGAACAAGAAATACTAGAAGCAGCAAGTGATATTAAAACTATTGACTGTGATTTGGTAGAGTGGCGAATAGATTTTTTTGATAAAGTGGAAGAACAAGGTGAAGTATCCGAACTGTCTAAAAAGATAAGAAAAATAATTAACAGACCTCTTTTAGTAACGTTTAGAACTAAAAAAGAAGGTGGGGTGCTGGAATTATCGGATAATAAATATTTTGAAGTTTATAATGAAGTAGTAGAAAATGGTAATATAGATTTATTAGATGTTGAGTTATTTATGCCTGTTGAAGAAGTATCGGCACTGATAGAAAAAGCACACGCCAATAACGTAAAAATAGTTATGTGTAATCACGATTTTGATAAAACACCGGAGCGTGATGAAATTGTAAATCGTTTAACAACAATGAGCGAAAAAGGTGCAGATATTTGCAAAATTGCGGTAATGCCAAATAGTAATAAAGATGTTATAACATTATTAGATGCAACACGTATTGCAAAAGAAAAAATTAATAAACCCCTGATTACAATGTCAATGGGAGCATTGGGGATGACTAGTCGTGTTTCAGGAGAAGTATTCGGTTCAACAGCAACATTTGGTGCTGCAAAACAATCATCAGCACCGGGACAAGTACCGGTAGCCCAGTTAAGAGAGATACTGGATACATTAAAATTAAATTAAAGGAGAAAACAATGGTACAAAAAGCAAAAAATCCATTTATTCTTACAGCATTAGCACTGTATTTTACATATTTTATTCATGGTATAGGTGTATCAATTTTAGCACAATATAAAAGTGATTTGGTAGCTGCATGGGGTGAAAGTAACCTAGGGTTAGTAATTCGTGTCAGTGCCGCACTAGGATTAGGGTGTCTTATTTCACTGCCGTTTTCAGGTGTTATTTCAGATAAATTTGGGCGTAAAACGTCAGGATTAATTGGTATAGCCTTTTATGTATTGTATTTTATCGGAGTAGCAACGTCAACTTCAATGTGGATCGCATATGCTTTTGCCGTTATGGGCGGTATTGCTAACTCGTTTTTAGATACATGTGTAACACCGTCAATTTTGGAAATTTTTAAAGAAAAAGGTGCGGTAGCAAATATGTTTACTAAATTCTCAATTTCTATTGGGCAATTAGTACTGCCATTTTGTATTGGAATAGTATCAGGTATGAGTTTGCCATATACAACACTATTTTATTTGGCAGGTATTTTAATTGCATTGGACGGATTACTAATTATCTTCTTAAAATTCCCGAAAATGAATGCTGATGCCGGAGAAAAAGCACAAGAAACAAAAATGAAATTTGATTCTACAGCAATCTCATTAATACTAATCGGTCTAACATGTACAGCAACATTCCAACTATGGTTAAATTGTAATCAAGAATTAGGAAAAATGTATGGCTTAGCCAACCCGAGAATGATTCAAACTATGTATGCAGCCGGAACTATCTGTGCGGTATTATTTACAGCGTTGGTAGTATTGAAGAAATTAAAACCTGTTGATGTTTTGGTATTATATCCAGCTATTTCATTTATAATGTTGTTAGTTACATACTTCATTAAAACTCCAACTATTTGTTTAGTAGCAGGTTTTGTTATTGGATATGCAGGAGCGGGTGGAGTATTACAACTTGCGGTATCAACAGCCAATGAATTATTCCCAACAAATAAAGGTAAAATCACCTCAATCGTAATGATTTCATCAAGTGTTGCCAACTATGTAATACTTGAAATTGCGGGGTATATCACAAAAGCAAGTCCGGCTAATGGTCCGGTAAATATTGTTTTATTTAATGCGGGTATAACATTAATCGGAGTTTTATTGGCATTGTATGTAAGAAAACAATTCAAATTAAAATTGGCATAATAAAAAGCACTTGGTATGATTTTTCATATTGAGTGCTTTTTGCTATTATTTTATTTTTTTCGCTAACAATGTAGCAAATCTTAGCTTATACCGATTGCCATTAGCATCTGTTTTATGTAGATGTCCAAAATCTTCATTATATTTGATAAGCTCCCAATCTTTATAAAAATCTTTTAATTCGTTTTCTCTAAATGTAAAAGGAAATGGCATAGGAGATGGGGCGTCATCTGTAGACATAGCAGAAACGATTAAGTTATAACCGCCAATATTTGTTTGTTTTTGCATATTATAAATAATACTTTGAATTCTCGTAGGATTAAGAAACATAAAAACAACAGTTGAATAAATAAAATCATACTTATCTCGAATATTGGCTGTATTAATATCGTAGTTAGCTACAATAATATTCAGATTTTCTTCTTGTGAAATATTAGCTAAGTATTGTAAATTTTCAAAGTTTGTGTCAAGGGCGGTTACATTGAAACCGAGAGAAGACAAAAATAAAGCATTTCTTCCTTGACCGGAACCAAGATCAAGTGCTTTACATTTTGGAATAGTTTGAACAGCTTCTACTATTTCAGAATGTGCAGGATTAAGGTTATATCTATTAGAAAAGTAATCTTTAGGTTCACAATAAAGTTCGAAATAACATTCCAAGTTTTTAGACATCGGTGCTATTCTATACCAAACTTCGGGTTCAATGAAAGGAATATCAGTTTCGGGTGTAAAGATAAATTCTTCTATAATATCACCATGTTCAGTAAGAGAAACAAATTTTAACTTTCCTTTTAAAATAGTCAATTTAGCCCAAATACCCGTACGGGTGTTATGTTTTTCTCTAAACTCTTTAGGAATAGATAAAGCATTCCAGTTAGGTAGCCGTTTACAACAGACAAGATCTTTGTTCATAATTATCTCCTTTAATATAATTCTTTTCTATTATAACATGATACTAACTTAAATAAAATCAAAATTTTAAATTGATCTTTATATTTATAATTGGCTAAGTGTGGCACTTTTGTTTGCATTTCATTTTTACAGATATAGATTTTTATTATTTTTGAATCAATCCCAATCCAATAAATTAAAATTTAAAAAAGGATAACAATAATGTTTATTTTGATAAAGTATATTTTCCGGTTTTATAGTCAATATTTACTCCTTTTTGAAAATTGTAAATAAAGACGTTATATTTAATATCGGCACCATTATCTTCAACGGACATAGCTTCCATAATTACACCTTGTGCGACTAAATCATTATCTTTAAACACTGGCGTAACACGATAGCGAACATGTTTTTTTGTTTTTTTAACATATTCAGCGACTTGATTTTCAAAAGGAATCATATTATGATTCATAAATCTTGTTCCTGTCATAAGGTTCTTTTCATTTGCATTTTCTCCGGATAGTTGGAAAGCGATTAAGTGGGAGCGATCGTAAACATGTGCGGTTTTATTAGATTGCCAGCCGCTAGGACGAATATGAGAGATTTCTTCTCGCTTATTTGTAGGCATAAGATCAACACCAATAACGGCATTGGCTTGTCCAACTCTACCCAGATTGTCTAAGTTAGAATAATTTTCGAATGATTTAATAGATAGATCTTCTTTGCTAAAGTAGGGGGTATTGTTATTTAATACTTTATAGCTATTATTATTAGTTGCCTTACTCTCATCAGGAGCATTAAGAGAAGTTATAATTTCTCGAGGAATATCTCCGGTAGTGGAAAAATCAGTGTTTTGTGTGGAATGACTTGACTTATAAGTATGTTTAGCAATAAAAATTGCAATTAGAATAACAAGTATAATTGATATAATAGTAAATAGATTATTTTTTCTTTTTCTTGCCATATATTCTCCTTGTAAAATAATTAAGAGTGGATGAGCCACTCTTAATAGTTATCGTTATTTTTTAAAATAGTTAATTCCCATCGCATCTTTTACTTCATCAAGTGTAGTTGCTGCTACACGTTCCGCTTTTTCACTGCCGGCTTTTAACATATTGTATAATTCCGCCTTATCTTTAGCAAATTCTTCACGACGTGAGCGAATAGGCAGTAAAAATTCTTGCATTACTTCATTTAATCTATTTTTCAACTTAACATCACCAAGACCGCCACGGCTGTAATGTTCTTTCAACTCGGCAATTTCATCTTTACGTGGATCAAAAATGTCAAGATATTTAAAGACAACATTTCCTTCTACTTGGCCGGGATCTTCAATGCGAATATGATTGGGATCAGTATACATTTTCATAATTTTTGCTTTAATATTTTTTTCACTATCTCCAAGATAAATACCGTTATTTAGTGATTTACTCATTTTGCCTTGTCCGTCAATTCCAACAAGACGGGCGTGATTTTTTGGAGGTAGGACTATTTCAGGTAAAACAAGTACCTCTTTGTTGTATGTTCTATTAAAATCACGGACAATTTCACGGGTTTGTTCAATCATCGGTTTCTGATCTTCACCTACCGGTACATGTGTTGCTTTAAATGCTGTAATATCGGCTGCTTGGCTTACAGGGTAGGTGAAAAATCCTGCCGGAATACTCTCACCGAATTTTTTGTCGCTAATTTCCTGTTTAACAGTCGGATTACGGTGCAATCTGGAAACAGTAACCAAGTTTAAGTAGTACATATTCAGTTCAGCAAGTTGCGGTATTTGTGATTGGATAAAAATCGTTGTTTTTGTCGGATCTATACCAACTGCCAAATAATCAAGTGCGACTTCTGTAATGTTTTCAATAACTTTAGTGGGGTTATTGGCATTATCTGTTAAGGCTTGTTGATCTGCAATCATAATAAAAACATTTGTATCATTTTCAGCTTGTAATTTTACACGATTTTGAAGAGAGCCAACGAAGTGACCTAAATGTAACTTTCCGGTTGGTCTATCTCCGGTTAAAATAATTTTTGTCATAATAGCAAACTCCTTTTATTTAATTTATAAATTTCTAAAATAATGTCATAAAAAATATTATTTATAACTAATATCCTTTAAATTATATCATATAATTAAAGTTAAGTGGTTGAAATAAAGAAAAAAAGTGTAATTTTATTTTGAAAAAATCCTTTTTGTTGTATAATGTATAACGAGTAAATAATTTATGTTAGGAGAAAAAATATGATTTATATTGAATCAAAAAGTAACGACCCCCGTTACAATACAGCGTTGGAATTTTATGCTTTTAATGAACTTGCGAAAGAAGATGATGTATTCATGTTATGGATAAATGAACCTTGTATTGTTGTTGGGAAAAACCAAAATACAACAGAAGAAATTAATCAAAAATATTGTGATGAACATGGAATAAAAATAGTACGTCGTGTAAGTGGTGGTGGTGCAGTGTATCATGATTTGAACAACTTAAATTACACTATTATTTCTAACGGAAGAAGTGGAGAAGAGTTTGACTTTAAATCATTTTCACAACCGGTAATAGATGCTCTGGCTTCAATGGGAGTAAAAGCAGAATTTACCGGACGTAATGATCTTGAAATAGACGGGCGAAAGTTTTGTGGGAATGCACAATATATTCGTTCTGGAAGAATTATGCACCATGGATGTTTATTATTTGATGTTGACACGACCGTTTTAGCAAATGCCCTTAAAGTGTCAAAAGATAAAATTGAATCAAAAGGAATTAAATCTGTTCGTTCAAGGGTAACAAATATTAAAGAACATCTACCAAATCAAGAAATGACCGTTCAAGATTTTGAAAAAGCACTTAAAAATTATATGAATGAAAAATATGATATGGTGGATTTTATACCAACTGAAGAAGACGAAAAAGCAATAGCAAAAATTCAAGATGAAAAAAATAATTCTTGGGATTGGGTATATGGAAAAAATCCGGATTTCAATATTAAACGTAACAGAAGATTAAAAACAGGAAAAATAGAAGCTAATATAATGGTTGAACATGGTATTATCACCAGTATTAAGTTTTTTGGAGATTTTTTCGGTGTTATGGATGTAGAAGATATTGCTGAAAAATTGATAGGAATAAAATATAACAAGCAAGCTGTAAAAAAAGCACTGGAACAAGTGGACATTAATTCTTACTTTTTAGGTGCGACACTAGAAGAAGTAGTGGATATTTTAGTAGATTAAAAAGTATACATTATTTTATCAATTTAATAAATTTAACAAATAAAGTAAAACATATAACAAGAACTTGAATTTCAAGAAGTATGACTATAATGAAATTCTCAGTTACTAAAATGTTATGTATAATTTTTAAACTTTATATTATTTATAAATAAGGAGGATTATAATCATGATTATAACAACAACATCTAATGTTCCGGGAATGGAAATAGTAGAATATAGAGGTTTCGCTACCGGGGAAGTAGTTGCAGGGATTAATTTTTTACGGGACATGGGAGCAGGTTTACGTAACTTTTTTGGCGGACGTAGTCAAGGCTATGAAGAAGAAATTATTCAAGCACGAAAAGAGGCATTGATAGAATTACAAGAACGTGCCGCTAATATGGGAACAAATGCTGTGATTGGTATAAGGGTAGACTTTGACACACTTGGTCAAGGAGGGTCTATGTTATTGGTCACAGCTACCGGTACAGCGGTGGTAGTTCGCTAAAATAATAGAAAAATAATAAAAAATAGTTTATAATGTATGTAACAAAACGTATATACAGTAAAATTTTTTATAAAAGGAAGGACTTAAATAATGAAAAAAGTATTTAACATTAAGAAGTTATTTGCTATCTTATTGTTAGTATTTACTTTAGTAATCACAGCTGTGGCGGTGACTGAGTATAATAAAAAAAGCAGTTCAAATTCTCCTTCATCAAATACAGCAACAACTACAACTGCAGGGTATAAAGTAAGTCAAGAGGAAAAAGATTATTTAAATAAGCGTTTTTCAGAATTATCAAAAGTAAATAATGAAACAGTAGCATATATATATGCACCGGGAACTGAGTTAGATGAACCTGTTGTGCAAACAAATGATAATGAAACATATTTGAATAAAACATTTGAAGGTGGAAATGTACCATATTTAGGAACTGTGTTTATGGATATGGACAATAAAAAGAATTTTAGTGATAGGCTGACGTGGTTATTCGGACATGCTCGTGGTAGTAAAGTAGGGGATCATAGAATGTTTAATGATGTTAACTTTTACGACAAGCAAGATTATATGAATAAACATAAATATGTGGTTGTAGAAACACCGGAACGTAAGTATTACTACGAAGCGGCATTTTTAACTATTGTGCCGGAAACAACATCATTCTATCGTTTAGACTTTGAAAATGATAATGATTTTTTAAAGCAATTAACAGATGTTAAAAAAGACGCTAAGACTAAAAATGATAATGTGGTATTAAAAGGTAATGATAAATATCTTGTATTATCAACATGCCGTGAAGAAGATGAAACAATTCGTTCTAATCTTTACTTACGTTTAATTCCGGATGAAGAAATGAATGATTTTTTGGCAGAACATAAAGATGAATTAAAATACGTAGCAACAAGATAATAAATAATAAAAACAATCTATTGATGAAAATCGGCAGGTTGTTTTTTCTTGATTTAGATAATAGTGATTTATAGATATGTAAAATAGTTTGAGTATAAAAATAAGTTAAGTGAAAATGAAACTAAAATGAGAATGAATGTTAATATTTATTCTCATTTTTATAAAAAATCGTAAACCAAGCTAAGTGTTGTATATTCAATGGTTAAAAGCATAACATAAATATATTTATATTAATATTTTAATGGATTTTTAGTTAATATTTGACAGCGTACTCTAATAGTGCTACATTGAAGATGAAAATGCTTATATGGTAGTAAGTATTAAAACTAAATATTATGGATATAGTATAAATCAGTCAAAAGAAAGAATTAAAAATATAGCGTATACAATATTCCCTAATTTAGAAAATATAGATAATTTATTAAACGACAAATTTGATACTAATGAAAAAGTCAAATTACTGAAGTATATATTAACTAAATTGTCAAAAAAACTAAATTCAGAATTAAGAGAAAGCAATAAATGTTTTACTATTATAGAAAGGGAGGTATTAAGTTAATAATGAAAAGAAAAACCTATATAATCATTATGTTGATTACGGCATTTATACTATTTATACTATGTTTGTTAGCACAGGTATTTGATAATACTAAATATGAAAATATAGTAATTATTATAGTGTATTTTACTCTATTGATATGGTTTCTATATACAGCCTATTTATTAATAGTCAAAAAAAGTTATAATTTACTAGCAGGTATGACGGAAGAAAAAGCAGCTAAAATAAAAAATAATCCTAAAGAAGAAATGAAAGTAATAAAATTAGCAAAAATGGTGGGGTATATATTTATCATTACAGCAGTAGGTATGTTAGTGTTCGCACGGTTTTTAATTAGATAGATTGTTTATAAAAAATTTAAGGAATTTATATAGTTTATTTTGTGCGGCCAATTTTTTGTTAATACCAGAAATCATATTTTATTAATATCTACTTTTACTTTCTAAGTTAAGCGAATATTTAATAAATTCAATAAGAGCAACTCTAAAAATCATTTTTTAAAATCGATTTAAGGGCTGCTCTTATTAGGTTATTTTATACTTCTACTATATTATTTTTCGGCATTAGTCTAAATTCTCTTATCAAGAAGAATACCGACACACTAAATGCACAAATATCAGTTATCGGTGTTGCATAGATAATTCCTTCAATGCCGAATGCATGAGACAGCATAAATAACATTGGTAGAAGAATAATTATTTGTTTAGTTAGTGCTATAGTTACCCCGATTTTCGGTTTTCCAATAGCGGCGAAAAATGTTGAACTGGAAATTTGAATACCGTTAATAAAAGTAAATAGCAAGAAAAATCTCATATACTTAACAGCAAATTCAAAGTATAGTTCATTACCGTTACCAAAAGCAGCGACAATTTGTTTAGGAAATATTTCGAATATTGCAAAGAACACTACAGAAATAATTATTGCATATTTCATCATATAATTCATTGTTTCCCTAACTCTATCATATTTTTTAGCACCATAGTTAAAACCGAAAATAGGTTGAGCGCCTTGAACAAGACCGATAACGATAGCGATAAAAATAATGTTAATTTTAGCGACAATACCGGCAACAGCGATAGGTATATCATTTCCATAAACAGATTCTTTACCATAAATATTTAGTAAATTATTTGTTACTATTTGAATAATCATATTAGATCCTTGAAAAACAAAAGAAGTCATTCCAAGTGAAATAGAAATTTTTAACAATGATATTTGGGGAATAAAATCCTTTTTCTCAAATTTAACGCTCTTAAATCTAGGAAAGTAAAATATTAAAATCATAGCTGATAAAAATTGACTAATTACTGTTGCCCAAGCAGAACCGGCAATCCCCCACTTGAAACCGAAAATAAATATTGGGTTTAAAATGGTATTAAGGATAGCGCCGAAAACAATAGCAATCATTGAATATTTTGGACTGTTATCCGAACGAACAATAGGATTTGTACTTATAGAAATAAGTAGAAACGGTATTCCAAGTGATGAAATGCTGGCAAATGTTTTGGCATAACTAAGTATTTCATCTGTTGAACCAAATGCGTACATTAATGGTTCTAAAAAGATATGAACTAAAATAGTAAGTATTATTCCGATAATAAATAATGACATTACAGACGTCCCGACAACCGATTTTGCCTTGTCGGGATTTCCACGGCCAAGTTCCAAATTGAAGTTAGCGGCAGCGCCAATTCCAATCATAAGCCCTACGGCAAGGCAAATAGTAGTAATAGGGAAAGCAACATTTGTAGCTGCGTTACCCAGATAGCCGACACCTTGTCCTATAAATATTTGATCAATAATGCTGTAGAGTGCGTTAATTATGTTAGCTGTAATTGCAGGCCATGCAAAAGATATGAGTAGTTTTTTTACCGGCTTTGTTCCGAGCGGGTTTTGGGTCATAGATTGTGGCATAAAAATCTCCTTTTAAAGTTATAATTGTGATAGTAATGTTTTACGCATCTGAAGTTATTTTATTCATTAGTTTATATAATGTAGAAATTTCATCATTTGTTAAATTTTTTAGTGCATGTTGCTCACTTTTGATGATAATATTTTCATTGTTAAGAATAAATTCCTTACCTTTATCTGTTAAGAATAATGTATAAGATCTGCGATCTACAATTCCTCGTTTACGTTCAACATAGTTTTTTTGTTCAAGAACATCAATGTGGCGTCCTATTACATTTCTATCTTTTTTATGAATTTGGGCAAGTTGTGCTTGCGTTGACCCTTCATTTTCAGCAATAAAAATAAGGGTGATAAAGTTACCGTAGGTAATACCAATCTCAGTTAAGAGATCTTTAGGGTAGTTTCGAATAATTTCCAATGCACCTATAAACTGATGACTTAGCGTGTCTTTAAGTAGCATAATAATTCTCCTTAAAATAATATACTCTATATATTATATACCTGATATATCATTTGTCAATAGAAACATAATTTTTAAATCAAAAATAATAAAAAAGGAAATAATTCTAAAAATATAATTTTAAGAAATCAAATTTTGTTAATTTTTCCTACCATAAAATTTACCGAGTATTCAGAAGTGTTTGTAAGGTAAATTTGGACACCGACAAATTACTAACCGAAATCAAATAAAAGTATTTTTATTAAAAATTGAGATTTTTTGGCAAGTTTCTTGAATATTATTAACTTTCCTTACCACCGGGTATAGAAATATCATCTTTTTTATAGTATTTTGTAGCTGTTTTTATTATTGATACCAATGATTTTACAATAATATTCAGTTCCATAAATGGCATATCAGGTTTATCTACTATTTGTTCTTTTATATAAGGGATATGAACAAAACCGGCGGAAAAAGAGATATCTTCCTTTTCGGAAAAATACAGAGCATCGTACATAACATGATTGCAGACGAAAGTTCCTGCTGTATTGGAAATATCAGCAGGGATATTCTCTTTTTTTAAGTTTTCTACGATTGCTTTTATCGGGAGGGTGGAAAAATAAGCGTTTGTGCCGTCATTACGAATGGGCGTATCAATAGGTGCGTAGCCATTGTTATCCGGTATACGAGCATCATCGATATTAACGGCGATACGTTCTAATGAAATATTTTTTCTACCGCCGGCTTGTCCAACACAAATAACAATATGTGGTTTAAAATTTTCGATTTCCTTTTTTAATAATAAGCTACTATGTTTAAACGCCGTAGGGAGTATGATTTTTTTAATTGTTATATTATTAATAGAATTGGGTAAAGATCGGACTGCAAGTTCGGATGGATTTATATTTTCGTTATTAAACGGTTCAAATCCTGTAATTAATACTTTCATAAAATTTTCTCCTAATAAAGTTTTTATTATTCATTATAAAATAATTTTTTCTTTTTGAAAATAAAAAATTCACATTTTTGATATATATATTTTTTTGAATTTTCTTCATATAAAATATATTTAAAAATATAAAAGTTAATACAAAAAGAGAGTCAGAATTTCTAACTCTCTTGATTTTACAAAACATATATAAGTATTGTTATCGGAATATACATTGTCAAGTAAAAATATAAAGAAATAATTTTTTTCTGTTAAAAAAATAACTATTTAAAATTGTATTTCATCTAAAAAAGTGCTATTATATTTAAAATAGGGGTGAGAGAATGTCAAGAGAAGAAAAATTTAAAACAATTATTCAAACTATTGATACATCGGACTATAGTAAAAGAAAAAAGGCTAATGTAAACTCTTGTGAAATGAAGACATTCCGCGAAGCAAAAGATTTTTGGCTGGCTTCAAAATACTCTAAGAATAAATATGCGGATTACAAACCATTTCAATTTGTAGACGGTGAAGGTGTAAGATGCTCAATATATCTTAGCGGCTGTTTGTTTGGTTGTAAAGAATGCTTTAATGAAAGTATTCAAAATTTTAATGCCGGAAAAGATTATACTATGGAGTTGGAGGATAGAATAATTTCCGATTTAAGAAATCCCTATGTTCAGGGATTAACAATTTTAGGAGGAGAGCCGTTTTTAAATACTAAGGTTGCTTTATCATTAGCAAAAAGAGTAAGAATGGAATTTGGTAATACTAAAGATATTTGGGTGTATAGCGGTTATACCTACGAGCAACTATTAAAATCCAGCGATGATAAAAAGGAGTTATTGGCACTTTGTGACGTTCTTGTTGATGGACCTTTTATAATAGCGTTAAAAGATTTAGGGCTTAGATTTCGCGGGAGTAGTAATCAAAGAATAATAGATTTACATAAATCAACAGTGGAAAATGTTGTTTTATATTTGGACTAAAAATTGGCTTATTGAAAGTTCCATTTTTTATAAAAGTGTCTATATTTATTATGACGCAGTAGTTTACAGGTGCTTAAATTTGCTTCAAAAAATTTTCAGAGCATTTAGTAAACCTTGCGGGGGTGACTTTAAAAAATGATTATTTAAAAATCATAATTTTTTAGTCGCTCCCTTTAAAATTTTTATGTATTATTATCAGTAGAAAAGAGAGGAGTTTTTTATTTGAAAAACATATTTCAGATATTTAGAAATGATATTAAAGAAATATTCAGAAAGATAAGAACGTGGTTAATTATAATAGGTCTTATGGTACTGCCGTCGATGTATGCGTGGCCTAATATACTGTCATCATGGGATCCATACGGACACACTAATCAGATAAAGGTTGCTGTTGTGAGTGAAGATAAGGGAGCAACAGTTGAAAATAATAAGATAAATCTTGGGAAAATCTTATAGAGGGATTAAAAAGTAATAAAAATCTTGATTGGCAATTTGTAGAAACAAAGGCACAAGCAGAAGATGGTGTTAAGATAGGTGATTATTACGCCAGTATAGTAATACCGGAAAATTTCACCGAAGATCTTACATCAATTACACGAGGTACACCGGAAAAAGCAACAATAGAATATACGGTAAATGAAAAAATAAATGCTATTAGCCCTAAAATAACAAATAGTGGAGCTTCAGCAATAGCAAATAACATTAGTAAATCTTTTGTGGAAACGGCAAATGGAATTATCTTTGAAAAACTTCATGAAGCCGGCATAAAATTTGAAGAAAATTTACCGTCTATTGAGAAAACAAAAGAAGAAATATTAAAATTAAATGACAATTTTTTAAATTATGAAAGCGCTTTAAATGAATTAATTAATAAGGTAGAACGTGGAAAAAATATTATAAATGCCATACATACAACTCTACCGGAAGTAGATAAGGTAGCTACCAATAGTATTATGTTGGCTGATAAAGCGGAGATAGCTATTAACAATATAGAAGGTTTTAATGCTAAATTATTACCAAAGATAAGTGAACATTTATCAGAAGTTGAGAATATTTCTAAAGATGCCCATGAAATAGCGCTTGAATTTCAAAATAATCCAACTAAAAAGGATGAATTAAAAGCTAAAATGCAAACTTTAGATAGTAGATTTTCTACCGGCATTCAACGCTTAGAGCTTGCGAAAAATATTTTTTCTTATTTTAACAAACTGTCTGATGAAAATTTATTTAACAATCAGTTGAATAGAGTAAATAATTTAATTGCTGATATTGAAAAAATAAGTGAATTAAATAAAAATCTCTACAATAATATTGATAAGTATGACGAAATAACTACAGATGCTAAGGAACGTTTTGTAGAGGGGACACACAATATTAATGAAACGGCACATAATTTTAATCAAGGATTAAACGGTGAAGTAGCACCGTTGATAGAAAAAGTATTATCAAAAGCAAAAGTAAATGCGGAAAAATTTTCAAATATTATTTATGAAGCACAAGGGGGACTTCCGATCGTTTCTAGTAAATTAAGTGAAGCGGAAATGAAAGTTAATATGGCTCATAATAAGTTACTGACATTAAGTTCCGAAATGCCGACAATAAAAGAAAAAATTAAAAAATTGTCAGAAGAAATAAAAGAAGCGGAAGGTAAAGTTGATACAAATTCACTTTTTAATCTTTTAAAAGTGGATTATAAGAAACAAGCGGAATTTTTTGCCAATCCTGTAAATTTGCAGGAAAATAAATTATATCATATTGCGAATTACGGTTCAGCTATGACGCCATTTTATACGGTACTTTCAATTTGGGTAGGTTCACTATTAATATCTTCATTATTAACAACAAAAGTTGAAGATGAAGATAAAAAGTACAAACCTTATGAAAAATATTTCGGGCGTTGGTTGTTGTTTATGATAATAGCATTATTCCAAAGTATGATAGTAACACTTGGGGATATGTATGTCCTAGGAACACAGGCGGTATCGCCATATCGTTTTGTAGTATATGGTCTGTTAATTGCTTTATTATTCTCATCAATTATATATACATTGGTTTATATTTTTGGAAATATTGGTAAAGCACTGTGCATTATATTGTTGGTATTACAGCTTGGGAGTTCAGGGGGAACTTTTCCTATTCAAATGACTGCAAAATTTTTCCAAACTTTATATCCGAAAGTTCCGTTCACATATTCAATAGGTTTATTGCGTGAAGCGGTAGGTGGAGTCTACATACCTACTGTCGAGCGTGATATGAAAATATTATTAACTTACTTGGTAATAGTGTTGGTAGTAGGTGTTATTGCAGTAAGTCTTATAGCAAAATCTGAAAGATTAAGTAGAGAACGAGGGAAATCAAAATTATTTTTATAATTAAAATAAAGAGAGATAAGAAACTTAGAGAGAGTTATTATCTCTTTTCTTAATTTTTCAAAAAATAAATATAAGAATATTTTTTCTTATATTTTAAAGTTTTGTTATAGAATACAAGATTTTTGATGAATTATAAAATTAGAATTATATTTCTGAGTATACTTTTTATATAAATATAATTATCTGAAAAAGTTATATAGAGATTTTTAATAAAATTAAAGGTTGTAAATATCTTACTTTTTTTGTTATAATATAACTATAAATTTTTGAAAGGGGATATTCATGGAGAAATATTCATTAAAAAATGACTTCCTAGGGGAAGCAATTGGTTCTTTTATTTTAGTTTTATTTGGAACGGGGGCTGTGGCAGCAGCTGTATTATACGATGCACATCAAAGTTTATTTCAGATAGGAATGCTATGGGCATTAGCTGTGACGTTTGGTATATATATGACAAGAAATTTAAGTAATGCACACTTTAATCCGGCTGTATCGGTTGCCATGGTTTTAACGGGGCGCATGAGTGCTAAGAGATTGCCGACTTATATTTTAGGACAGTTTGTTGGTGCATTTTTAGGAGCATTAACGGTATATGGAGTATATGGTTCGTCAATTTCTCAATATGAAGCTAAGAAAAATATTGTGCGCGGGACATTTGAATCGGTAACAACTGCTAAAATGTTCGGTGAGTATTATAATCAACCGGGCGGTTATTCAATTTCAATGCCATTGGCAATTTTTGTCGAAGCACTGGGAACATTCTTATTGGTTCTTATGATTTTCTTATTTACGGAAGGAGCAAATGTAGGAAGACCGAATGATAATACGGCACCGATTCTAATAGGATTAACAGTTGGAGCATTATTAGCATTATTAGCATCAATTACTCAAGCCGGTATGAATCCGACACGTGATTTTGCACCACGTCTGGTAGCGTGGATGTTCGGTTGGGGTAGTGCAGCATTCCCTGATGCAAGCGGTGGATTTTTCTGGGTATACATTCTTGCGCCGATTGTTGCGGGTATATTAGCCGGCTTCTTCTTTACTAAGGTATTAGAACCGGCATTAAAAAAACAAAAAGAGTTAAACAAGTAAAAACTTTAATAATCAAAGGAGAGTCCTAATATGACTAATAAAACAGATTTAATTTTAGTAGGTGGCTTTTTAGGAGCGGGGAAAACCAGTCTTTTATGGGAAATAGCAAAACGTTTAAATAAAAAAGGGAAAAAAGTCGGTTTAATTACTAACGACCAAGCAAGTGAGCTGGTTGATACTTCGTTTTTAGAAACTAATAATGACATTGTTGAAGAAGTAAGCGGAAGTTGTTTTTGTTGTAACTTCGGTGGTTTTGCAGATGCAATCGCCCATTTACAAGAAGCGAACAACAGCGATATTATTTTAGCAGAATCTGTTGGTAGTTGTACTGACCTTTCAGCAACAATTATGCAACCGCTAAAAGAAAAATATAGTAATAGTGTAAATCTAAAACAATTAACAGCATTAGCTGATCCGGTACGTTTAAAAGCGGTATTAAAAGATCATTCTAATTCAGGTGATTACATTATTTATAAACAATTTGAAGAAGCTGATGTAATTTTAATCAACAAAATAGAATTATTGTCAGAAGACGAATTAAACGATTTAGTAGAAAAAACTAAAAAAGAATTTAATAACGAAAATGTTTTAACAGCCAGTGTTAAAACAGGTGAAGGTTTAGATGTGTGGTTTGATTATATTATCAATAGTAAAAAAGAAGTTGGACGTAGAATTGTAGAAGTTGATTATGATACATATGCAGACGGAGAAGCATTATTTGGTTGGTTGAACGGTACATACAGTATTGAAAAAGAAGAAAACTTCGATGAATTGGCTAAGAACTTTTTAGCTAATTTAGGAGAACGTTTTGACTCGCTTAACTTAAATGTAGGTCATGTGAAATTTTTATTACAAGGTGCTAATGAAGGTATTGTCGGTAATATTGTCGGGAAAAAAGAAACCGGTAGTTTAAGAACATTGGATAGACAGAGCGATAAGATATTCCTAACAGTTAATGCACGTGTAGAAGTACATCCGGATAAACTGGTAGAAATAATTAAAGAAGAGGTTGACCGTGTGTTTGCTAAAGTAGGTTATAAACAAGAAAAACTGAACGCATTAATTCCGGGCAGACCAAATCCAACATTTAGATACAGAGAAATAGTTAAATTATAAGATTGTATAGATAAGTTTAAAAGCAGGTTGTTGTAAGAGCAATAGTCTGTTTTAATGTTTTAAAGATATGTTATTTAATCTTATAAATATGTTTATAGTTTATGATTTATATTTAACTAAATTTTAATTAATATTTGTATAATTAGGTTGCAATTATAATTATAGTGAGGTGTGTAAGAAATGAGATTATTACTTGCTGAAGATGAAAGAGATTTATCAGATGCCCTAGAGGCGATGCTAAAACATAATAATTATTCAGTTGATACTGTTGATAATGGGCAGGATGCGTTGGATTATTTATTACTGGATGATTATGACGGAGCTATTTTAGATGTAATGATGCCTAAAATGGATGGGGTAACCGTCGTTCAAAAGTTAAGAGAAAGTAAGAAAAATACTCCTGTTTTACTATTAACAGCAAAATCAGAGGTTGAGGACAAAGTATACGGTCTTGATAGCGGAGCAGATGATTATTTGACAAAACCGTTTGTTATAAAAGAACTATTAGCACGTGTACGTTCGATGACAAGACGACAAGCTACATTTACAAGTAATGTCCTTGAACTTGGAAATGTAAGTCTGAGTAAGTATACTTTTGAATTATCTACTGAAAAAGATAAGGTAAGGTTATCGAATAAGGAATATCAAATGATGGAGATGTTAATGCGTAACCCGGGAAATGTTATTCAGACAGAGCAATTTTTAGAGAGAATATGGGGGTATGACAGTGATTCTGAGATAAATGTTGTTTGGGTAAATATTTCATATCTTAGAAAAAAACTTAAAGCCTTAGATGCAAATATTCAAATTAAAGCAACAAGAAATGTTGGTTATACATTGGAGATAATAGATGTTCAAGAGTCTTAGAAGAAAATTTATAACCACTGCCGTTTTGAGTGTAACGGTAGTTATAGTTCTTATGGCAGGAACATTAAATTTTATCAATTATTATAAAATAGGGCAACGTGTTGATGCAACGTTGTATGAAGCGGCAAATTCTTCAACTTTAACAGCAGTATTTAGTGAAGATGGTGATGATTTGGTTATTACCAAAAATGCTTCCAGTGCAACTACTTATAATGGTTTTTCCGTAGTTAAAGTTAATTCGGAAGGGAAGGTAATTCGCTCTTATAGAGATGACTCACTGTTAGAAAATCACGAATCCGTACAAAAATTGACTAATGCAGCGGTGGAAAGACCATATAATAATGGTTATGTAGGTAGTTATAGGTTTCTTAAAGTAAAAACAAGTGTTGGTGACTTAATTTTATTTCTTAATATTCAGCGTGAATTAGATTCATATCATTCATTTGTAAGAAATACTGTTATTATATCGACAATAGTTATATTATCCGTATTTGTTTTAATAGTTTTAATGTCTAAAAAAGTTATTTTGCCAATTCAGCAAGGTTATCAAAAACAAAAGCAGTTTATTACAGATGCCAGTCATGAACTTAAAACTCCGCTTGCTATAATACGCTCTAATACAGATGTTCTTGAACTCGAAAACGGGGATTCTAAATGGACAAAAAATATTCAAAATCAAGTTGATAGATTGACCAGCCTAGTTAATAGTTTGGTTGTCTTTAGCAGAATGGAAGAAAAAGATAATGTAGAGAAAATTAAATTTAATCTTTCAGAATGTTTAAAAACAAGAATAGAAGATTTTGAAGAGCTTGCAAATTTTCAAAAAAAACATTTTATTACGGATATAGATAATGATGTGCATTATAGCGGAGAACAACAGGCAATAGTTCAGTTAATGGATATATTACTGGAAAATTCTATAAAATACGCTCCTAAGGATACGCAGATAAATGTATCCTTGAAGAAAAATCGTCGTCATGCAACGTTAAAAGTATCAAATGTGGCAAACGTAAAAAAAGGTGACTTAAGAAAAGTATTTGATCGTTTTTATCGCTTGGATGAATCAAGAAATAGTAATATTAAAGGGTATGGAATAGGTCTGTCGATGGCACAAGTAATCGCAGAAAAACATAAAGAAACAATTAAGGCTTATGCACCTGAAGATGGGATTTTTAAAATTGAAGTGCGTTTTACCCTTGATGAGCATAAATAGTGTATAGTAAATAAGAAGTTGTATTATCAAGTACACCTTCTTATTTTATTAGAAAAAAGTTCAAACAGGAAATTTTAAAATTTCCTGTTTGAACTTTTTTAGTTGTTTTGTTCTTCTTGGAATTTTTTAGCGATAGTAGCTTCAAAATCATCCGGTATTGAACGTTGTTTGATAATGATTACATCAGATTTAGCGTAACGTACAATACCTTCAGATACAGAACCCATTAACATACGCTTGAATCCTGTTAAACCTGAAGATCCACAAACTACAAGGTCAATGCCTTTTTCGTCGACAATGTCTTCACTTAAAACAATTTTAGGAATACCTTGTTCAACAATGCCGAATACTTTTGTTAAACCGTCTTTCTTAGCAGATTCCACATAGCTGTCAACTAATTCTTTTGTTCTTTTATAGAATGAATTGAAAATATAAGGGTCTGATAATCCGGAAGTAGCGATTGTTGCATCTATAACAGAAGCTATATAAAGCTCAGCATCTTCGTTTCTTTTGGCAATAGCTACTGCGTTTTTAAAAGCCCATTCAGCTTGTTTAGAACCATCAACTGCAACTAATATTTTTGAGTATTTGTTTTCCATAGCGAGAACCTCCAAACCTTATTATCTTTACTTACATTATAACATATTTCGAAAGAAAGTAAAATTATTTTCAAAAAACTTACTTAAATTTTTTAGTGATAAAGCCATAAAACAATTAGATAATCGAGATATTAATTGATAGAAAGTTATATAATTTTTATTTTTTTAGTTAACGATTACATTATAGTAGTTAAATTTATTTTTTATAGTTAATTATTTATCACTTAATTCTGAAATAATCTTTGCTGTATAATTTTCCGGAATAGAGTAATGCTTAATAACGATAACATCACAATTTGCGTATCTTACTATTCCTTCTGAAACAGAACCGATTAAGACACGTTTGAGACCGGTTAGTCCGGAAGATCCGCAAACAATTAAATCAATATTATATTTTTCTAAAATATCTTCAGTAATAACGATTTTAGGAATACCGACTACAGCAATTCCTGTAGCAGCAATTCTGTGTTTTTTTGCTGCGGTTGCATAGCTGTTAACTAATTTTTCAGCGAATTCTAAGTGTTTAGTAATATAATTATTTCCTAAACTATTTGTACTTGAGATTGTTTTATCAACAACAGAAACAATAAATAAGTGAGAACCATTATTTTTTTTAGCGATAGATACCGCATTTTCAAAAGCCCACTCAGCTAGATACGAACCATCAACAGCAACTAAAATATTTGAATAATTATTCTCCATATGTAAAGCCTCCTTTGTAGTGTATACACTTATATCATATCATATTACACTTTAAAAATAAAACGTTTTCTTATATAGAAAATATAGTCGGAAATAATATATTTATTACTTCCGACTATATACTTTATTCAATTACGGTTATTAATCTGGTTCTTTTATGTTCTTTTCCATCAATATTTACTTTGTAAATAACTTCATAAGTTCCCGGTAAGTTTTTGTCAAAATTACTTTCTATTATAAGTTTATCTAAATAAGACTGACCGGCTTTGCGTGCAATAACATCGGTGCCGTCTAAGGGGATTTCGGTTCCAACTTTTACCGTGATATTTTCAGGTACAATAAAATAAAATGTACGTTCAAGACGACGCTCAAGACGTTTTCTATATTTTTCTTCATCTTCGGCACTCATTCTGTCTCTTAATTTTTCATCAACGAGTGGCATAAGTTCTACTTCGGTATCTGCGATACAGATTCTGCTATTTACTAAGGTAAAAGTTTGTGTTCTACCCGGACCGCAGTATGATTGACAGCCGATAATAAATTCAGCATTAGGAGCTTTTTTCTTTAATTTTGGAATAAGAGTTTTTAAGTTTACTCCAAGACAATCGTCACATAGTCTGAAAGTAACTTTATCTTCTGTGATAATGTCTTTATTTTTATTTTCAGCCATTGTAGTATCCTTTCATATATTTTTAATTATTGACCAACCAATTATAACATATATACACTTTAAATAAAATTTTTTACCTTGTTTTTGAAAAGTATTTTTTAAAAACACTATTAGCAACTATTAAACAGACGAAGAAAATTAAAACATGAACAACAATTTTTGTAACGAGTGCTGTAAAAAATTCTTCAGGAACCATTTTAATTAAGTTAGACTCATCCGGGCTAAGAAGCCATAAATCATTTGAAAAAAGGATAGTGTGAAATTTTAACCAAAATGTATTGAAGTTAACAGAAATAACAATTCCAAGAATAGCAACTGCAAGTACAAAGGAAATTGATACTTTGTTAAAAATAGCAGTCAGGTAATTTAAAAATTTCCATTTTAACAAAAATAATAAAAGTATTGTCAAAAAAACAAAAATTATATAACCGCTAACCATAATATAATAACTTATGCCATAAAGTTTTTTTACATCTACCATATGAAGAATGTCTTTAGTAGAGTACCAAGTGGTGTTTAAAGCGGCATCTCCTTTTAAATAATCCAATAAATTATGAGTATTATTAATAAGCTCAGGATAGGTTGTACCAATATTATCAGCTAAATTTTCTTTTTTATAGAAATTTTCATAAAAGGAAAAATTAAAACAATTATAAAAAATAATAGCTAGAATAGAACTGATTAATAAAGAAATAGTTTGAATAATAATAAGTAGATTAATTTTTATTTTGTTCATAGTGTCCTCCATAATTTTATTATATCATAAATTGAAAGATTCAAAATGATAGTATTAATCTAAAAGTTAAAATTTTAATAGGAATTACTTATTAGTAGTTAAACACAAAAAGTTTACTAACTTGAAAATTTACTTTAAAGAATTTTTCTCGAATCTAATAAATTATACGTGGAGAACTCAACAAAATTGATTTTTAACGAAATTATAATTTTTTAGTTGTTATCGTTTGCAAATAAATTTATTATATTTTATAATAATTTATAATAGAGTTATAAAATTTTATAAAGGATAGATAAAATGAAACAGTACATACCGATAGTCGATTTTATAGCGGAAATTCTCGGCGAAAAATGTGAAGTAGTTCTTCATGATTTGCGTGGAGATTTGAATAAGAGTGTTATTTATATAAAGAACAGTTTATCGGGGAGAACAATAGGTTCACCCGCGACGGATTTATTAGTTGATGTTCTCAATAAAAAAACATATAAGAAAAAAAATTATCTGACAAATTATAAAAGTCGTTCAGAAAATGGTAAAAAGTTTAAATCATCCAGTTTTTTTATAAAAAATAGTAGTAATGAATTAATTGGAATGATTTGTGTTAATATAGATTATTCAGAAGAATTGATGATGTTTAACAAGTTAGAGGAATTTCTTGAACAATTTTCTAAGGTTAATAATAAAGATTTTTATAACAAAGAACAAAGTGATGAAATTGAAAATTTATATGGAACAGTTGATAATATAATTGAAGATACCATTTATAAAGTAACAGGGCACTATAATTTAGACAATGTAAAATTAAAAAAAGATGATAGATTAAAGATAGTGAGCATTTTAAACGAGCGTGGGTTTTTCACCTTAAAAGAATCCATTTCACAGGTTGCTGCTATATTTCATATGTCAGAGGTGAGTATTTATAAATATATTCAAGAAATAAAAAATAAGGAGGACGAATAAAATGAAAGGGGTAAATACAAATTTACTTCATGGTTATCCGGTAATAGATAATTATACAGGAGCGGCATCTATTCCTAAATATCAAACTTCTACTTTTGATCAAAAGGATTTTTATACTGACGGGAAAAAATATTGCTATAGCAGATTTGCCAATCCGACAATAGTTGCTTTGCAAAAAGCTATAGAAAAATTGGAAAATGCTAAATATGGCTTTGCTTTTTCTTCCGGAATGGCAGCTATAACAACTGCACTTATGACTTTGAAAACAGGAGAGCATATTATACTTCCGATAGAGGTCTATGGCGGTACTTATCAATTTTGTTCAGAAATATTACCGAGATATGGGATAGAAACTACGTTTATAGATTATAGTAATTTAAATAATGTTGAAAAACATATTAAGGATAATACAAAGATTATTTATATAGAAACACCGTCAAATCCGTTATTAAAGATTTCAGATATAATAGAAATAGTTAAGTTAGCGAAAAAAAATAATATTAGAACTATTGCTGATAATACTTTTATGACACCTATATATCAAAAACCGCTCGAACTTGGCTGTGATATAGTTGTAGAAAGTATGACAAAATTCATTAACGGTCATAGTGATGTAGTAGCGGGGGCGATAGCTACAAATAATGAAGAGATTGCCAAAGAAATTTGTTTACTTCAGAAAAACTTTGGTGGTATAATGGGGGTAGAAGATGCGTGGCTAACTCTTCGTGGTATGAAGACTATGGGACTTAGAATGGAGAAATCAGTTACCAATGCACTAAGTTTAGCTGTATTTTTAGAAAGACAAGAAAAAATTAAAAAAGTCTACTATCCTGAACTTACCAGTTGTCAATATTTTGATATTCATTCTAAACAAGCTAGTTCGGGAGGAGCTGTCTTATCTTTCGATTTTTATTCTAAGGAAGATATGGATAGTTTTTTAGAGAAAATAACTATTCCGATTTTTGCGGTTAGTCTTGGGGGGGTTGAATCTATTATTTCACATCCTGCAACTATGTCGCACGCTTGTATGAGTAAAGAGGACAGATTAGCTCAAGGAGTTACGGATACTCTTTTAAGATTATCTTGTGGTGTAGAAGATTTAGAAGATTTGGTGGAAGATTTAGAACAGGCATTAAAATAAATAATTAATTAAGGAGATTTTAAGATGAAAATAGAAAAAGTAAATACTCAGAAAGCACCTAAAGCGGTTGGCCCATATGTTCAGGCGAATAAAGTAGGAAACTTAATTTTTTGTTCAGGACAATTAGGTATTAATCCGGAAACCGGAAAAATAGTAGAAGGTGGAGTATTAGAAGAAGCAAAACAAGTATTTAAAAATATTGAAGCTGTATTAGAAGAAGCAGGAAGTTCAATGAATCACGTAGTAAAATCATTGGTTCTTTTGAAAGATATTGCAGACTTTGCAGAAGTAAATAAAATTTATGCAGAACAATTTAACGATGTTCTTCCTGCACGTTCAGCGTTCCAAGTAGCAGCATTGCCGTTGGGCGGGAATATAGAAATTGAAGTTATTGCTGTAGAAAAATAGCATTATATTAGACAGGATAAAATTAAGATCGGGGTTAATGTTCTTCGGTCTTAATTTATTATTTTATGCGCTATTGTTATATTATTAGTTTTGTTAAGAATAGTAAATAAATATAGTTATGGAAAGAAAGTTGTTTATTTCTATTAATTTTATTTTACAATATAACAAAATGAAAATTTATGGAGAAATTAACTGAATATATATTTTAGTTCTTGACAACAACTTTAGTTTAGTATAATATATTTAAGTAAACAGTGACAAATAAGGTAAAAAGAAGTTTATTTTATATTCTTATAATTTTAGAAGAGAGTTTAATCCAATGGCTGAAAGATTAGATAATAATAAGTAAAATAAAGAACGCTTTTTGCACAATTTAATAGAGATAATAAGGTATTAATTGTAATTGATTAGTACGAATTAGGGTGGCACCACGAGAAATAATATCGTCCCATATGAGCTGAGGCTTGTGTGGGTTTTTTTATTTAGAGAGAAAGGAGAATATTATGGTTATAACAATGCCGAGAGGTACACAAGATATTTTGCCGGAAGAGAGCAAAAAGTGGCAATATATAGAAAATAAATTAAGAGAAATTAGTAATAACTTTTGTTACGAAGAGATAAGAACACCTATGTTTGAATCTACGGAATTATTTAGTAGAGGTGTTGGTGATACAACGGATATTGTTCAAAAAGAAATGTATACTTTTTTAGATAAAGGGAATCGTTCAATAACTTTAAGACCGGAGGGGACAGCGGGAACTGTTCGTTCTTATATCGAAAATAAATTATTTGCTAAAACAATTCAACCGCAAAAATTGTATTATGTTGGGCCGATGTTCAGATATGAAAGAAAACAAAAAGGGCGTTACCGTCAATTTGTTCAATATGGTGTAGAAGTTATCGGAGATGAAAGTCCTAAAATTGATGCAGAAGTAATTAGTCTTGCGTATAATATATATAAAATGTTTGGAATTGAAAATATAAAGGTCAGTATAAATTCACTAGGTAATCCGGAAGAAAGACAAGCATATAATGAAGCGTTGATTAAACATTTTGAACCGCGTATTCATGAGTTTGATGAGGACTGTAATAATCGGTTATATAAGAATCCGATGAGAATATTGGATTGCAAAGTAGATGCTGATCACGAATTAGTAAAAACAGCACCTAAGTTATTAGAATATTTGGGAGAAGAATCAAAACAATATTTCGCAGAAGTTCTTAAGCATTTAGATAACTTAGGAGTAAAATATGAAGTTGATCACAATTTAGTTAGAGGCTTAGATTATTATACTCATACCGCATTTGAAATAATGATAGATAATCCGAATGTAGAATTAAAAACACTCTGTGGCGGTGGTCGTTACAATGGATTGATAAAATTATTGGAAGGTCCCGAGGATAAAAAAGGTATAGGTTTTGCACTTAGTATTGAGCGATTATTGTTAGCATTAGAGAGCGAAAATATAGAATTACCTATTGAAGAAACTATTGATGTATTTATAGTATCTATGGGAGAAAAAGCCGGAACTTATGGTGTAAAACTAACAAATGATTTACGTTTAGCAGGTTTTAAAGTTCAAAATGATTATTTTGATAAGAAAATGAAAACACAGATGAAAATAGCCGATAGATATAATGCAAAATTTTCTATTATTGTAGGAGAAAGTGAGCTTGAAACGGCAGAAGTGATTATTAAAAATATGGAAAACTTTGAGCAAGAAAATATAAAACAAGAGAATATAATATCATATTTAGAGATGAAATTGAGAGGAGAACAGTAATGAGTGCATACGGAAGAACAGAATATGCCGGTCATATAGATGAGAAATATATCGGGAAGAGAGTAACGATAAAAGGTTGGGTAAGTAAACGTCGTGATTTAGGAAGCCTTATTTTTATTGATGTGAGAGATAGAATGGGTATAGTACAATGTGTTTTCTCAGGAGAGAAAAATGCTGAAGTACATTCACTAGCTGAAACATTGAGAAATGAGTTTGTTATTTCTATTGAAGGAGAGGTAGTTCCTCGTAGTGAAAATACAATAAATGAAAAAATAGCATCAGGTAAAGTAGAGATTATTGCCGACAAATTGGAAATTTTATCAACGGCTAAAACCTTACCGTTCGTCTTAGATGACCCTTCTTTATCAAGCGAAGAATTAAGATTAAAATACCGTTATCTTGATTTAAGACGTAGTGAATTAGCAGAAGTTTTGCAACTGCGTTCAAAAATAACTAAAGCAACACGTGATTATTTAGATAGTCAGTTATTTATTGATGTTGAAACACCAATTTTAACAAAATCAACACCGGAAGGAGCACGTGACTATTTGGTACCAAGTAGAGTTCATCCCGGAGAATTTTATGCTTTACCGCAATCACCACAATTATTTAAGCAACTATTAATGGTAGCAGGATTTGACAGATATTATCAAATTGCAAGATGTTTCAGAGATGAAGATTTACGAGCAGATAGACAACCGGATTTTACTCAAATAGATATGGAAATGAGCTTTATGTCACAAGATGAAATTATTTCTATAATTGAAGGGTTAATTGCTCATGTTATGAAAGAGGTAAAAGGAGTAGATGTAGTTTTACCATTTCCACGCTTAGACTATGAAGAAGCAATGGAGAGATTCGGTAGTGATAAACCGGATACTCGTTTTGACATGGAACTGAAAGATGTTAGTGATTTAGTTAAAAATTTAGACTTTAAGGTATTTTCTAATGCAGTGGAACAAGGCGGAGCTGTAAAATGTATTGTTGCTAAAAACTGTGCAGAAAAATACTCAAGAAAAGACATTGACGCATTAGGAAAATATGTAGCCAATTACGGTGCAAAAGGTTTAGCTTGGGTAAAAGTTACAGAAGATGGTTTTAGCGGAGCGATTGCCAAGTTCTTTACAGATGAAGTGGCACAGGAAATAGTGGCTAGAGTAGATGCGGAAGTAGGGGATATTATTTTATTTGCAGCGGATAGTAAAAAAGTTTGTTACGCTTCATTGGGAGCTTTACGACAAAAATTGGCAGCTGATTTAGATTTGATAGATAAAAATAAATATAATTATCTATGGGTAGTAAATTGGCCGTTGTTGGAATATGATGAAGAAAAAGGTCGTTATAGTGCAGCACACCATCCGTTTACTATGCCGAAAATAGAAGATGTTGAGTTATTGGAAACAACACCTGAAAAAGCATATGCTCAGGCGTATGATATTGTTCTTAACGGGTATGAATTAGGTGGTGGAAGTATTCGTATTTTCGATAGAGAAATACAATCTTCAATGTTTAAGGCATTAGGATTTACAGAAGAGCAAGCTCAAGACCAATTCGGTTTCTTATTAGATGCTTTTGAATATGGAGTGCCACCGCACGGTGGGTGTGCATTAGGGTTGGATAGGTTTGTTATGTTATTGGCAGGACGTGATAATTTACGTGATACAATAGCGTTTCCTAAAACGGCAAATGCAGCTGATCCGATGACACAAGCACCATCGCCGGTAGATTTGGAACAATTATTGGAGTTGAATATTTCATTACTAAGAAAATAATTATATAAAAACGCTGAAATCGAAATTATTTTGGCGTTTTTTCTTAATATAGAAAGATATTATGAAAACGTTTGTTGAATTTTTTTGATATAAGTAGTAAAATAATATTATCAATAAACAAAAAAGGAGACTATATAATGAAAAAGAGGACAATATCAGTTATTATGGCAACTACGGTGCTGTCAATAGGTACGATAGGTACTACCGTAAATATAAATGCAGTAAAAGCTATAGATGATGCAAAAATAGTAGCAAATATTGGAGAGATTCAAGGTGAAGGGCATCAATCGGTATTAGCAGGAAAAAAAGTAAAAGTTAGCAATGTAGTAGTTACACATAAAGATAAAACAGGGTTTTATGTTCAAGACATAACTCCCGATAATAACAGTAAAACTTCAGATGCTATTTATGTTGTAAGTAATGTTCAAGTAGAAGTTGGAGATAAGTTGACAATAGAGGGTACAGTTAAAGAAGGGTATATGGAAGAATATAGTATCAAATCCGGTACAACTTTCAAAGCTCCAACAGGTAGTCTTACTGTTACACAGTTAGTAGATGTTAAAGTTGAGAAAAACGGAACATCATCGTTGCCGGAAGCGATAGATATTTCTAAAAAGATGCCGAAAGATATAGTGGATAATAATATTAACTCATATCAACCGGAAACTGAAGCGCTAGATTATTGGGAAAGTTTAGAAGGGATGCTGACAACTGTTAAAAAACCACGTGTTCTTGGTCCGCAGTATAAAGGAGATATTTACGTTTTACCGAGCGATTATAACGGATTAACGCTTAATAATATAGGTGGTGTAAATTTACGCCCTAATGTTCAAAATACAGAAACATTACCAATTATCGTGGGGAATAAATTTATAGCTAAAGCTAAAGACTACTTTAATGAAGATATTAAAGGTGTAGTGACATATAAAAACAAAACATACAAGATAGATCCGAAAAATATTCCAGCACTTCAAGACGGTGGATTAACTAGAGAAATTTCAAAAATATATCCTGCAGAAGATAAACTTACCATAGCTTCTTATAATATTGAGAATTTTTCAGCGAATGCAAATGGTCATGATGAAACACCTGAAGAAAAAGTAAATAAAATAGCAAAATCATTTATTGATGAGATACATAGTCCTGATATTGTTACATTAATAGAAGTTCAAGATAATAATGGGGGTATAAATGACGGAACTGTTGATGGAGATAAAAGTGGAGAAAAATTAGCTAAACGTATAGCGGAATTAGGTGGTAAAGAATATAAATATACAGAAATAGCACCCGTTGACGGAAAAGATGGAGGTAAACCGGGAGCAAATATTCGAGTAGCATATTTATATAATCCGAAAAGAGTGACCTTAGTAGAAAAAGAAAAAGGTAGCAGTACGGAAGCTGCAGTATTCAAAAACGGACATTTAGAAAAAAATCCGTCAAGAATAGATCCAATGAATCCATCATTTGATAAAGTAAGAAAATCATTAGCTGCAGAATTTGATTTTAAGGGAGAAAGAGTTGTAGTTATAGCGAATCATTTGAAATCAAAATTGGGTGATGATGCAGTTTACGGTTCAACACAGCCGGCAGTTCAAAATACTTTACCAAAAAGATTGGAAGAGGCAAAAATTTTAAATAATTTTATAAAAGAAGGCTTAAATCAAAATCCTGATTTAAAATTTGTTTTAACGGGAGATTTCAATGACTTTGATTTTTCAGAAACAGCACGTTTGATAGCTGGTGACGAATTAGTGAATTTAATGTTAAAACATCCGGCAGCAGATCGCTATTCTTATTTCTATCGTGGAAGTAATCAAAGTTTAGATAATATTTTTGTATCTAAAAATATAGAAAATAAAGTGGTATTTTCACCAGTTCATATAAATGCTTCGTTTATGGAAGAACATGGAAGAGCATCAGATCATGACCCTGTTATTGTTCAAATAGATTTTAGTAAAAAAATCGAAGAACAGGGAGGCGGCACAAAACCTGACGGAGAAAATAAAGGCGACAATAATAAGGGTGGTAAAACACTGCCTAAAACGGGATTAGTAGCTGAAACCTCACTAATAGGACTATTAACACTTGTGAGTGCATTATATTTACTGCGAAAAAAAGTAAAATAATTTAATTATAAAAAATATATAAAATATGTAAAATATGGGCGATTATCAATCGTTCATATTTTTTTATAAAAAAGTATTGACAATA
>NZ_KI271807.1 GCF_000469465.1 Gemella bergeri ATCC 700627
AACAAAAAATATTTTGTATATAAATATATATAATATTTTACAAATATTTCAGCAAGTTGTACTTTCCTATTTTCTTACAATTTTTTGGAAAACTCTCTTATCAATTTATCATTTTCTTTATAATTCGGATAAAATTTTCCTAATAGTTTATAAAATCTGGGTGTATGATGTATTTCTAATAAGTGTGTCATTTCATGAACTACAACATGTTCTAAACATTTTACTGGATATTTTATAAGTTCTTCATTAATCCAAATTCTTTGTTTTTCTATATTGCAAGTTCCCCAACGTGTCTTCATTTTTTTTATTCTAAGTTCGTCTACCTTAACATTCATTATTTTCTCATAATGTTTTACAAATTCTCTTGCCTTTGTTAAAAGAACTTGCCTTAACTTCCTACTCATAAATTTCTCTTTATCAATTTTATCAGTAACTCCTAATATAATATTATCAGAGATAACTAAAAAATTTTTCTCTGCATTTTCTACTAAAAGTTTTCTTTCTTTACCAAAAATATAAAATTTATCTCCGGTTATATACTCTCTACATAAATTGCTTTGTTTAATATTTTCAATTCTGGTTTTTACTTCTTTAATATTATCACGTACCAATTTTTTTATAATATAATTCGGTGTCTTAGGTGGTGCAGAAACTCTAATGTTTCCATCTTTTTCTACTCTTAAATAAATATTTTTCATATTTTTTCGATATTTTACGGTAATACCTAACTCTTCAACTGTAATATTTTTTTTCAAATTTAATCCCTCTTCAATTCATTTCCGACTAAAGCAGTTCCTATACGAATATGTGTCGCACCTTCATCCAGTGCGATTTTATAATCATTGCTCATTCCCATTGATAAGTATTCACATGGAGCATAAGATAAATTCAAATTTTTGATTCTATCCCGTAGTATTTTTAGTTCTCTAAAACAATTTCTCAATACAATTTCATCTTCAATAAACGGTGCCATTGTCATAAGTCCAACAACTTTTATTTTTGAATAGTTTTCTAATGATTTAATAAAATTCTCTACTTCGTCAAGTTTTAAACCGTGTTTACTTTCTTCACCGGATACATTTACTTGTACAAAACAGCTAATTTCTTTTGTCGCCCTTTTATTAATTTCTTTAGCTAAACTTTCTCTATCCAAAGCGTGAAAATAATCTACTTCATTTATCACATCTTTTACTTTTCTGGTTTGTAAACTACCGATTAAATGCCACGTATAATTTGGAAAAATATTTTTTCTTTTACTATAGTTATCCGTTCTATTTTCTGCAAAGTTTGTTATTCCTGCATTTATTGCCTCTTCAACTCGTTTATCAGTTACATATTTCGTTACGGCTATTAACTGCACTTGCTCGGGATTTCTACCCTTTTTCTCACATAGTTTTCTTATATTATTTTGGATATTACTAAAATTTTCTCTAATATTCATTTAATCATCTCCTTTTAAATTATTTTATTGTTAAAGAGCATAACCAAGACAAATACGTTCGCCTTAATTACACTCTTTGTTCTTTATTTCTTGTTAATATAATTCTAAGTCCTATAAGGAAATAAATTATACAGCTAATAAATAATATTCCTAAACTGAATACCAACAGCACAACACTGTATAACAGTAATAAAAATGCTACGATATTATGGTTAATACCTTTCTTAAATAACACAAATATCATCAAGAAAAATAAAACTATTAATAACGCAAAATATATCCAAGCAAGCTGTCCCATTACCTGAAAAATAAAATGCATATCTTTTGTTGACACATTTGCACTATCTTGTGTAAGTTTTGTTTGTTCTCTTATTTGATCAACAATTTTCGTGCGTAAATACTCATTACCAACATAATTTTTAAATAATTTTATAGTAGTTCCCAGAAAAATTATATAAATTACATAAACTATACCGGCTATAAGTAATAAAATCTTCTCTAATTTATCAAGAACCATTACTTCACACCTTTTTTATCTTTGCATTTTTTACAAATACCATAAAAAGATAATGAATTGTCCTGAACCTCAAATTCATACTCTTTTTTCATATACTCTATCAGTTTATTAAATATTGGATTTGAGACTTTTTCTATTATATTACATTCCGTACATATTAAGTGGTGATGTAATTCTTCATTATTCGCTTGTCGTAGATGATATTTTGAAACACCGTTGTTAAATGAAATCTTCTCTAAAATTTTCAAATCATAAAATATATCTAAAGTTCTATAAACTGTAGCAATCCCAATGTCCGGAGTTTTTTCTTTAAGAATAAAGTATAATTCTTCCGCACTTAGATGCTTATCTTTATTTTCTATCAAAATCTCAACAATTTTTTCACGTTGTGGAGTTACTTTGTATGGTGATTTTTGAATTATTTTTATTATCTTTTCAAAAATATTCATATATTATAATTTTCCTTTCCTTGTTTTTAAATATAATAATGCCAGCATTGTTTTACTATCTGTTATGACATTATCATCTAACAATTTTATCGCCTCATCTATAGGATATTTTTTCAAATTAATAAATTCATCTTCATCAGGATTTTGTTCACCTGCATATTCCAAATTATCTACATAATAAATGGTGATTAATTCTGAACTATACCCCAATGCTACATGGACATCACAGATTTTTTCCAATCTATCTTCCGTTACAACATAACCGGTTTCTTCTTGAAGTTCACGTACTGCTGATTTTTTCTTATTATCAACTTCTCCGTCTTCTAATTTCCCAGCGGGTATTTCCAAGGTAACGCTGTCTATAGCTTTTCTATATTGCTCTACCAAAATCACTTCATTATCTTTTGTTACGGCAAGTATCGCTACAGCCCCTCTATGATTAATCAATTCTCGTGTTGATGTTTCCCCATTAGGTAAACTTACAGTATGAATTTCGACATCTAAAACTTTTCCTTTAAAAATTTTCTTCACTTCCACTGTTTTTTCTTCTAGGTTATTTTTTACGGTGTTGTTTTTCATAAGCTTCTCCAAATATTAAATTTTATATTCAGCAAAATCTTTTGCAATATAAGTATTACATTCTTTTAGCAACTGACTTTTCACTTCATTTTCAATAATTTTATCGTATCTTGCACTAATATGAGTTAAATATAGATTTTTAATATTATTATTTTTTACTAAATTCTCTACATCAATTATACTTAAATGAGCATTTTTTTTAGCTAAGTTATGGTCTTTTTTATCTAAATATGTACATTCAGTAATGAGTATATCACTTCCTTTAACAAAATCTTTTAACTCTATAAAGTACCTTGTATCCGCTATGACGGTTATTACTTTTCCTTTTTTATCTTCTGATAAAAAATCTGTTGAATTATAAGTTTTCCCATTAAATTCAAAGGTATCTGCTTCTTTTATCACCCGATAAAAAGGTCCGGGTGCTATACCGAGTAATTTTAATCTCTCAACATTTAGACTACCTTTTTGATCTTTAAAAACCATCTTATACCCATAACATTCTATATTATGCCTTAACGGGTAAGCATAAACGCTCAAGGTTTTATTATCTATTATACACTGTTCACTAGAAAATTCAATAAATTTTATATTATAACTTAGTGAACAATATGTGAATTTCAAATTCATTAAAATATATTCTTTTATACCAACCGGCCCGTATATTTCTAAATCTGCACTTTTTTTATCCAACAAAAAACTTCGTGATGATAAAAAACCGATAAGTCCCAATACATGATCACCATGAAGATGACTTATAAAAATTTTTTTTATTTTGGTAGGTTTTATTGTTGTTTCCAATATTCGATGTTGTGTGGCTTCTCCACAATCAAACATCCAACACTCATGAAATTCCTGCATAAAATTAAACACTATACTTTGAGTATTTCTAAATTTAGACGGTAATCCCGCGCCTGTTCCTAAAAACTGAAAATTCATTATTCACCTTTATAATTTTACTATGAAGATTTGAGCATCTGCCAAGCAGGTAATAACGTGTTCATTCCCTGCCGGAACTTCCAACAACTCAAATTCATCTAAAATTTCAACTGTTTCTTCAAATGTAACTGTGATTTTTCCACTAATATTAAACAGTAATATATTTTTATTATTACTGTAAGAATCTGTTTGATTTCCTGCTTTTAAATTCATATGAACTACTTGATAACATTCATGTTCTAATACTATTCCACCTAATAAAGCATTTTTGTCTAATTTAACTTTTCTCATTTCTTATCTTCCTTTACGTTTATATAATCCATCTTCTTCAATCATTATTAATTTATTCTTAAATAATCTTCCTACAGCACGCTTGAAACTTCCCTTACTCATCCCAAAAACAGCTTTTATTTCTTCAGGAGATGATTTATCGGTGAAATCACAGTACCCGTTATTTTCGATATAGTCAAGGATAGCCTGTCCATCTTTATCCATTCGTTCATAAGCACGTGGTAAAAATGAGCCGTTTATTTCTCCGTTATCCTTTATTCCAATAACTCTAAGCGACACTTTTTCCCCAAGACGAGGTTCACGTTCACGCTCTGATTCATGAACAAAAATTTTATATCCATCTTTCGATAACAAGAATGTTCCTACTTTCATTAAACGATATGGGTAAGCTTCCAAGTCTTTATTTTTTAAATTTTTTGTAGCTTTTGAATAGAGTGTTGATACTATTGTCTCCGTTGCAAGACGAGCGAAAAGTTGCCCTGTATAATCACGACGCAATGTTATAAATAACTCATCACCTTCTTTTGGCCAAACGCTTCGTAATTTTGGCAAATCTTCCGCCAACAATGGAATTTCTCGAGAAAAACCTATATCCAAACCTACCCTGTCTTCTTCTACTTTTACTACCTTGCTAAAGGCATATTCTCCGTAAGTAACTTCCGGAATATTAGGCGTTGAAAATAATTTCCCACTTCTTGAAGGATAAACAAACATTGAATATTCTTCACCTAGATTATAATTATCCAAGCTATCTACATCCGATTCATTACAATTTATTTCTTCTCCATTCGGTCCTTTAAATACAAGAGAAGAACTCTTTTTTTCTATAAGTTCTAAAAAGTGGATTTCTCCCGTTATAAACTTAGTATCTTTTTCCATCTAATACCTCTTTCTTTTTATTATTAAATACTCATAAAAAAAGGTTGATACCTAATATCAACCTCTCTTTTCTTAGTTAAAAGCAGTATCAGGGCATACTTACTCAACTTCGCTCTTTATTTGTTTTAATTGATTTAATTGATTTACTCTAATTTCTTTTGGAAGAAATCTTCTAATTTCATCCTCGTTATATCCTACTTGTAATCTTTTATCGTCTACGATGATAGGTCTTCTTAGCATTCCCGGATTATCACGTATAATTTTATACAAATCTTGTATTGACATACTATCTATATCTAAGTTTAACTTTTGAAAAGTCTTAGATCTAAATGAAATAATGTCCTCTGTTCCGTGTTCAGTAATTGAGAGAATATTCTTTATTTCTTCCGTTGTCAATGCTTCAGAGAAAATATTTCTTTCTACAAACTCTATATTATTTTCCACTAACCAAGCCTTTGCTTTCCTACAAGAAGTACAACTAGGCGATGTAAACAATGTAACTACCACCAGCATTCACACTCCTTTATAAAAATAACATTAATATTTTTATAATCTATATACTCCTATATTATACTATATAAGTTATACTTTGGCAATATTATATTTAAAGAAATATTTTAATGTTTACCAAAAATAAGTATTAGAAACTGGTGGTAATTACTATTAATTTTACTTTTTATTTTCTTTACGACGTCTAGCGACTAATAACATTCCCAATACTCCTAAAGCCAATCCTGAAAATGATAAATCTGTATTTTGTCCTGTATTAAACAGTTTTTTTATCGTTCTTTCATTAGTATTATTATCAGATTTTTCTGGTAATATTTTTTAAAATTTATCCTTTTGTTTTGATTTTATTGATATATTGTTAATTGCAATTATGCCGTTTTTCTTTTGACAAGGTTTATACTTATCCTATTTTTTATTGATTTTATACAGCCGCTACTTAACACATTATAATACTAAATAAATTTTTTAATTTAATTTGAAAATTTTTTTGACAAATTGTTACTATTTGTGTTATTATATATAGGTAATGCCAGCATGGCGGAATTGGCAGACGCACTGGACTCAAAATCCAGCGATGGTGACATCGTGCCGGTTCGACCCCGGCTGCTGGTATAACTTAGAGAAAATCAAACCGGTTTTCTCTTTTTTGTTTATATAACTATTTTGTTTTACAAAATACCATAGATATGTTAGTATATTGTTAAACAAAGTACATAAAGGAGATATTTATGAAAATTAACACATCTCAAATACTAAAAGGCACTCTCGAAGCATGTGTCCTTAGATTAATTGAAAATAAAGATATGTACGGTTATGAAATAACCGAAGAACTAAGTAAATTTGGACTTGAGATGGTTGCCCAAGGAACTATATATCCTCTCCTTTTAAAATTAGAAAAAGAAGAATTAATATCCGGTTATCTTAAAGAAAGTACCGATGGACCTCCTCGAAAATATTATACATTGACATCTGGCGGTAGCAAATATATTGATGAATTTTCTCGTGTTTGGCACCAAATATCAACTGCAATCAATAATATTTTACAACAATAAAGAAAAAATACATATGGAAACATCAATATTAATCAAACACAATAACAAACTAAAACAACAACTAACATATGTTTAATAACAGTAATCTATACAATTTAATTTTTAAAAAATAAAAAGTTCACCTAAGAGAAACAAATTTAGTTTTAAATTAAATATGTTTCTCTTGATTAATTTTTTTAAACTTGTTATAATGATTAAACATTAATTTTAGGAGTATATTATGGGCAACAATTCTATTTTTGATAAATTAAAAAAAGCTGAACAAGGGGCTAAGTTAAGTATTTTATCTTACTTAATTCTTACATTAATAAAACTTTCCGCCGGGTATTTATTTTATTCATCTGCATTGGTAGCCGACGGAATTAATAATGCAACCGATGTTATATCTTCAATTTTTGTTTTAATAGGTTTAAAAATTTCCAGAAAACCTGCCGATGATGATCATCTTTATGGCCACTTTCGAGCTGAACTTATCTCTACCCTAATAGCTTCATTTATTATGCTTTATGCCGGTATTGAAGTAATAATTTTTGCAATCAGAAAAGTTATTACCCACAGTTATGAACAACCTAATATGCTTTCTGCCATTGTTGCCCTTATTGCAAGTATCATTATGTTTAGCGTTTATTTTTACAATACCAAACTGGCAAAAAAACTCGGCAGTAAATCATTAAAAGCAGCCGCCCTTGATAATCTTAGTGACGCTTTGGTTTCTGTCGGTACGCTTGTCGGTATTGTTATGACTTACTTCGGTATTCCTATAGCAGATTCGATAGTCGCAATAATAGTCGGAGCATTAATAGTTTGGACCGCTATTAATATATTTAAGGAAGCAACTTATGTATTAACAGATGGCGTTGATACTGAAACTATAGAAAAAGTTGAGTCAATATTACATAATATTGACGGCGTTATGTCTGTAGTTGATATTAAAGGTCGTACTCATGGGCTACTTTATCTTATTGACATCACAATTACCGTAGATCCTAATTTGAATGTTAAACAAAGTCATGATATAACTGTTAATATAGAACGAAAATTAGCTAAAGAATTTTACTACTGTGAAACGCTAATTCACTTAGAACCTCACGGTATACAATGCCACAAACATTAAATAATTTAAAAAGTGATTAATAAAGTAATACGACTGAAATTTTTTACTTACTTTATTAATTAACTTTTTTATTTGTACTCTGTTATATGTTACGATATTTTCAACTTTACTTGTTTGACAAATCATCAAGGTATCAGTATAATTAGTGTACATTAGAATTTATAATTTTATTTTGAAATTATTTAAAAAATTTAAAAATTTTTGCGAGGGTATTATGACACACGCTAAAGCAATTTTTTTTGGAGAGCATGCTGTTGTCTATGGATATAAAGGAATTACCATTCCACTTGCTGAGATGCAAGTTGATGTTACTTTAAAACAAACAAATACTGTTCAACAACGTGATAAAATATTAGATTTTATAGCTAACCGTTGTGATATTGATAAAACAACTGAAATTAATATTAACAGCACTATACCCGTAGGGCGCGGTCTTGGTTCTTCTGCAGCACTTAGTGTTGCTGTAGCTCGTTCAAAAAATATAACTGATGTAAAAACTATTGCCAACGATTGTGAAAAATTTATCCACGGGAATCCTAGTGGAATTGATGTTAATCAAGTTTTAAGCGATAGCCCGCTTCTTTTTTCTAAAAAGGACGGTGCTGAAATTTTGAATTTTTCTTTAAATAGCTTTTTACTTATTATTGATACCGGAGTTGTCGGTATTACCAAAAAAACATTAACACACATAAAAGATAATTTTAAACAATACAAAAAATATATTGACAATCTTGGAAAAATTACAGATGAGGTAATTCCTTATTTAAAAGATAAAAATATTGATGTTATTGGTGAATATATGTATAAATCTCATAAATTACTTCAAAAACTCGGTGTTAGCCATAAAAGTAATGACGAAGTTGTTGAAATTTGCAAAAAAAATAATGCTAAAGGTGCAAAATTAACCGGTGGTGGTGCCGGTGGATGTTGTATCTGTCTTAGTGATTCATTAAATAATGCAAGAAAAATTCAAAATTCGCTTAAAGAGAAAGGATATAACTCATGGATAGTTACAGTCTAGGTTACGCCAACATTGCGTTGGTAAAGTATTGGGGTAAAAAATCAAAAAATCCCGTTTTACCGTTTAACCCAAATCTTTCACTTCGTTTAGACAATTTAACTTCAAAAACAAAAATCGAAAAAAGTTTATCCAATGAAGATGAGTTTTACATTAATAATGAAAAACAAAACAATGATGAAGTGAAAAAAATAATTAACTTTATTTCAAAATTTACTCCAAATAATAGAGAGAAAATCTGTATAAAAAGTTACAATACTGTACCTACTGCAGCCGGTCTTTCTTCCAGTTCCAGCGGCACTATGGCGTTAGTCCTTGCTTGCAACAAATATTTTAATCTTAATAAGACTACTAAAGAATTAATCGAAATATCTAAAGAAGGATCAGGTTCTTCTTGCCGTAGTTTTTATAAACTTGCTTCTTGGCTTGAAGACGGTAGTGTTGAAGAACTTTCTTGTTCACTTGATTTTGGAATGATGGTTCTTGTTGTTAATGAAGATAGAAAAAAAATCTCAAGTCGTGAAGCAATGGAGCGTTGTGTTCAAACTTCTACCAATTTTTCCAACTGGGTTAATCAGGCAAAAAAGGATTTTATAGCTATGAAAGACGCTCTTAAAAATAATAATTTTGAAAAAATCGGTGAAATAACAGAAAGAAATGCTCTACTTATGCACTCAACAACCGAAACTGCGACACCTGGTTTTTCGTTTTTAACCGATGAAAGTTATCAAGCTATGAATATAGTAAAAAAACTTCGAAACAACGGTTATCGTTGCTATTTTACAATGGACGCCGGTCCCAATGTTAAAGTTCTTTATCTTAAGGAAGATCAAGAAATATTATATAAGGAAATTTCTAAATTATGGAACAAAAAAATAATCATGTGTATGGAGTAGCTTATGGGAAGCTCTATATTGCCGGTGAATATGCTATTTTAGAAGATTACTCAAAAGCAATCTTGCTCGGAGTTCCTAAAAAAATTACCGCCATTATAGAACAAAGTGACACTACCACCATTTTTGATACATTGTATAATAAAAAAGTAACTTTAGACGAAAATAATAAAGATTTTCACCTTATACAAAATTTTATTAAATTTATTCAAAATTACTTAAAAAGCAAAAATTCATTTTCACTTACTATTTTAAATGAACTACATGGGAAAAACAGTAAATATGGACTAGGTTCTTCCGGAGCTGTTCTTGTTGCTATCGCTAAGGCAATGTTTAATTTCGAAAAAATTACTTTTGACGATCTATTAATTTTTAAACTCGTTGTTCTATATAATATTAAACATAATATTTACAGCTCTATGGGAGATGTGGCAGGAAGTTTAACACAAGGTTTAACTTATTATGAAAAATTCTCACACAGCAAGCTCCTATCACTGATAGAAAAAAGCAGTTCCGATAAAGAAGTAATCGAAAGTTCTTGGCATGGTCTTATTATAAGAAAAATATCAACGAATATACCGATAGAACTTTTTGCTCACTGGACCGGAGATTCTATTGATACAAGAGAACATATTAAACTTTGGAATAATAATAAAAGTAGTAAAATAGACAACTACTTAACTTTTATCAAACAATCAAATACCTTAGTAAGCGAGCTGTATTTAACGTTTTTTACTAATGATGCTAATATATTTTTAAATACTATTAACAAAATTCGTAAAAATCTACTGTTTTTGGAGAGTTTTTCCAATATTCCAATGGAAACTGCTCCAATGAAAAAATATATAGAAAAATTTCCGGCAGGAAAACAAAGCGGCTCCGGTAGTGGGGATATAGTTTTAGGATTTAAAAACTCTGGCAAACCTTTTTCTATAAATCTAATATTGAAAGAATTACAAATAAACTAAATCATAGAAAGGAATATGTTATGAGAAAAAATGATCATATCCGACTTGCATTAGAAGATAAAACAATACAAACCAGCTTGGACAACTATGCTATTGATTATTATAGTGTTCCACGCTTTGGATTAGAAGATGTTGATACCTGTACGAGCGTTTGCGGTATAAGTTGGCAATATCCATTTTATATTAACGCTATTACAGCCGGCGGTAAGGAATGTAATAAAATAAATCAGGATTTTATAGAAGTAAGTAAAATATGCGGAATAACATTTTTCCCCGGTTCTTACTCTCCGGCATTAAAAAATAAAGAAGATGCACATGCTTACCCTAAGGGTTATTCTGTCAATCTCGGCTTAGACAAATCGGTTGATGATATATTAAATGCAATTAAACAAACAAAAGCACAATATCTTCAAATGCACACAAATCCGCTTCAAGAAGTGATTATGCCTGAAGGAGATCATAATTTCGAAACGTGGTATTCCACACTAAAAATGATTAGCGAAAAATCTACCATACCTATTATCTTAAAAGAAACCGGCTTCGGTATGAACAAAGAAACAATAGAACTAGCTATAAATTTAAACATACCTGCTGTTGATATTAGTGGAAAAGGCGGAACAAATTTCGCAAAAATCGAAAATGGTCGTCGAGAAAAAAAATCCGGTTACTTAGAAGAAATCGGTTTAACTACAGCAGAAAGTTTGGAAATTGCAAAACAATACCGAAATAGAATTGATATATTGGCTAGCGGTGGTATTAGAAATCCTCTTGATGTGGTTAAATGTCTTGCACTAGGGGCAAAGGCTGTCGGAGTATCAAGGATATTTTTAGAAATTTTAATCAATAACGGGAAAGAAGCATTAATAGAAGAAATAGAACATTGGAAAAAAGAATTAAAATTTTTAATGATTTTAATGAATGCCAAAAATATACCTGATTTATATGGAAAAATACGAAAAGTACGTTAAAAAAGACGCTTAAATGAATTAGTTTAAGCGTCTTCTTTATTTTCTAATTTAGCAATTCTCTTAACTGCTTTTTTTAAATCTTCATCCATTTTTAATATTTTTGTTTTATTTTTTTGATTTTCAGCTATTAAATACCAACATGATACTAATAACATAAAATTCAAACAAATTATTGCAAACATATATTCTCCTTTTTTAAACTTGGCACTTATAAAAAATTCCTACTTGAGAATTCAAGTAGGAATATACCTATTAAAATAAATCTAAAAGAGGGAAATCTTTAGACTATTCCTTAATAAATTTTTACAATTTACCAATTAGTATTTACGTTTTCTAGCCGCTTCAGATTTTTTCTTACGACGCACGCTTGGTTTTTCGTAGAATTCACGTTTACGAACTTCTTGGATAGTTCCATTTTTAGAAACAGCACGTTTAAAACGACGTAGTGCATCCTCTAGTGATTCATTTTTACGAACTACAGTTTTTGACATTGGATTTCCCTCCCTCCGATAAAAAAAAGTCTAATCTTAATACAATCAAACGACCGTAAATCAAAATAAATACATAAAAGTCATTTAATTAATTCGATTGCTTAAGCAATCTACTTAAACATTGTATTATATAATCAAGGTATTGTCAACCTTAAAGGCGGAACAAACCTATAAAAATGATAAAAAATATATATAATTTTTATCAAGTTTTTAAGTAATAGTTAACTATGATGAAAATTTTGCTAGCTAACTTGGATTAATTATAAAATCTGCGCAACTCTTCTATAAATGAAATGTTTTTGATAAATCCCTATATTATCTTTCTTTTAACCAATTTTTAAATTCTTCTATAAAGTTTGAATATTGTTTTTTATTTTGATAGCTTGGAATTTCTGCTAAAAATACTTGTTTAGGAAGCAATTTTTGTTCTTTTTTAGTTATTAAAATAATAACTTTAACTTGCTCATCAGTTTTAAACATTTCTATAGGTAATGTTATAACGGCATTAAGATTAATATCTTTTTCTAAAAATTTTTTAAACTTATTATCAAATTCCAAAACCTTTTTAGGAACTACCAATATTCCAATTCCATTATCTTTTAAATAGTTTACCGTTTGTTCTATAAAAAGAAGAGAATTAAGACTATAACCATTATTACTACACAATTTATAATTTAAGCTGTTGTCAATATCAGCATAATATCCAAACGGAACATCGCTTACAATAATATCCTGTTTTTTTATATTTAACGGTTTTAACACATCTTGGTTAATAATATTAACATTCGTTTCCAATAAATTAAAAATGTTTTGTTGAAGTTTAACATAATTATTATCAACATCAATTGATGTTAATATTTTCTCTCCATTGCTTAAAGCGGCGATATTTATTAAAAAATTTCCACTTCCACTTGCAAAATCCGACACACTTATACTTTTTTCACCAAAAATACATTCTATCAAATGAGAAACGTACATTGTTATTATTTCCGGGGTAATGCTGTAGCTTGGATCATTAAGTTCTTTTAATGACTTCAATAGAAGAAATTGATACGCTTTTCTTATAGTTTCTTTTGAGTAGTTATCAACTATTTCAAAATAATCTTCATCTTTTTCTAATGATAAATAATTTATCAATGATTCAAAATAAGTATTATTACTTCTATTTTCTTCTGTTTTTCTATCAATTTTGAAAAATAATTCTTCTAATTTCGACAATTTTCTCACTCCATAATTTTATTATACATAAATTATAATACAACCGCTGATATTTAACAACTTTACCTTTAAAATATCAAAAAATATGTTCCTAATGATTATTGCAGTACATTCAAAAGAAATTCAAGCCACTAATATTAAATATAATTGCTGAAATTTAAAAAACTATAAAATACAACAAAAATAGTCAATCAGCAAACAACTTATATAAATTTCTATTTAGTTTTAGAACTTATTAATTAGTTATTTAATTAAAGTAAAGCCTGTTCCCATTGCTCTTCTTTATATCCTAACAGCAATATATCATTTTCTAAATCAAATGCTAACGGTCTTTTTATTAACATTCCATTATCTACCAATAATTTTAACGCCTCATCTTCTGTCATATCGGCTAATTTATCTTTTAATTTTAATTCTTTATAAACTAAACCACTGGTGTTAAATAGTTTTTTTATAGGTATATTAAACATAGTTAATATCTTTTTAAAATTTTCAATAGACGGCGTTTCTTCTTTTACATTAAAATATTCTGCTTGTATATTATTTTCTTTTAATAATTTTTTTGCTTTTTTACATGTAGAACACGCCGGATATTCATAAATATAAAGCATATTTCTTCTCCTTTTATTTCTTACATTTTCTAAATTAATAATAATTTTTAATATTAAATATTATAGTCTTTAAGTAACTATTGTGTAAAGAAATATGCTTAATATACAAAAAAGCTAAAAATTCCTTTAATAAAATTATATAAAGGAACTTTCAGCTATTTAACTATGCAGATGCACCGCTTGTTGCGTCCGCTGCCGGTGCTGCTGCCTGTGCACCATGTGAATGACCTCCGCCGGATGCACCGCTTGTTGCATCTGCTGCAGGTGCTTGTGCATAACCACCGGATACCGCCATACCATTTTTCACCAATGTTTGTCCTGTTTGTTTTAAATACCAGTCAACAATAGGTTTAAAATCTAAAATATACTCGTTAATTCCGGCATATTTTCCGTCTTTATCATACATTGCTTGATAGTTATGAACTACATATTTATCCGGGCCATGCGTTGGCACATGAGTTCTAAATACATCAATTTGTCCTGAACGAAGTAAACCTACTAACCAGCTAACACTTCCATGTACTCTTTCGGGGTGAACCGCTGATAATGAGCAACCGACTTGTTCCGGTCGACGTTTAGCTAACATTTCATGCTCTTCTTTATTATAGTTATAGTATAAGAATTGATTATTACTATCAGCATAAGTTAATTCTATCGGCATAGAATTTAAGAAGCAATTTAATTGATCTACAGTTAAAATACCACGATCAAGTTTTACATAGGTATCACCTGATACTGCATTTACTTTCTCAGCAGCTTTTTCATACCAATCATCATCATTTCCTTCAACACCTTCTATAGTTGTAGAAATTTTGCCACTAGCTGTTAAATCTTCAGGTGGTGTCGGTTTTCTTTCTGCTAAAGATTTTGCAACGGTAGCAAATTTTGCAAATTTAGTTAAACACATTCTAAGATATCCAACAGTACGCTCATCTTTGATATTTCCATTTTCATCAAATGCCTCTTTTGCTTTTCCTAAAAGAAATTCATTACCCGGGAAAACTATGGCATTTACACCAGGGGCATCTAAAACTTGACGTAAGTGAAGTTGGGCACGTGATGATCCTTGATCATAATAAGAAGCTCCAACTACCATAACCGGTTTATTTTCGAATGGATGTAATTCAAACGATAACCACTCTAATGCACTTTTTAGCGATGCAGTTATTGTGTGATTATGTTCGGGTGTTGCAATAATAACTCCATCAGATTGCAAAATTTTACGATTCATTACTATTAAATCTTTATTTTCTTTAGAATGGTCTTCATCTTGGTTAAACATCGGTAAGTTTGTAATATCCAATAATTCTAAAGTAAATAAATCTTTATATTCTTTTGCTATAAATTCCATTAATTTACGGTTGTATGAAACTTCCGCATTCGAACCTACAATTCCTACTAATTTCATATGTCTACACTCCTATTCTATTTTAACTCTTCCCAAGAAAAGTTTTCTATTTCTTTTGCTGCTTGTTTATGAGCATTCATTAGTTTTTCAGTAATTTTAATAAACAGTAAGAAATCAGCAAATAAACTATCTAATTTTTGAACAGTTTCAGGATTACTAATATCCCCTACTTCATCAAACGCTTGTAATGAATGACCTAATAAAAATTCCGAACTTGGCATAACTCGTGCTTTAACTTCCGGAGAATCTAAAATCTGACGAATGTGTGCTTGAGCACGTGATGAACCAAGAGTACCGTAAGATGCGCCGGTTAGCATTACAGGTTTATCCAATAATGGATGAATTCCATAAGATAACCACGCTATTAAACTCATAAGCGATGCCGGAACTGCATGATCATACTCCGGAGAACTAATAATAACTCCATCAGCAGCCTCTATTTTTTCTGCTATTTCAGTTATCTGTACCGGAAGAACTTTATCAGCAGGTTTATTAAATAAAGGAATATCTTTTATTTCAACTAACTCTATCTCCGCCTTATTTGCAAAATGTTTTTGAATATATTGTAGAAGTTGGCGATTTGTAGATTTTTTAGAATTTGTACCAACTATACCAATTAATTTAACCATCTTTTTATGTCCTTTCCCTTTTGTTATATTATTATTTTTTTAACTGTAGTTTTGTTAGAAACTTCTTTATCATTTTTTTTAGAAAATTTTCTAGAATTTTTTATCTCTTGAACCAATTTTCATAACCCTCCTATTTAAAAGCATCTTATATCATTACAATATCTTTATCTAACTATGCTGCTTTCCAATCCATCAGAATAATATACCTCACCGGTGGTAGTAACTACAACCCCCTCTATATCAGGTAATGAATGTAACTTATCCATTATTTCCTCAACACTTTTCCCAAATAGCCGTGTTGTCCAAATTTCGCCATCAACAGACAACTTAGAAATAATTGTTAACCCGGCAACATTAGTTTCAACCGGATAACCGGTTTTAGGATTAAGAATATGATGATAAGTATTTCCATTTTCTGTGTAATTTCTTTCGTAAATTCCGGAAGTTACTACAGACTGATTTTTTATTTTTATTGTAAAAATATGATTACCTCTACTAAGAACAGGGTCTTGAATACCTATCCGCCAATAATAATCAGGATTATGAAGAGCATTTCCAAACGTTAAAACATTTCCACCTAAATTAATAAGCCCTGAGTTCACTCCTCTTTGTTTTAAATATTTCACCAGTAAGTCGGCTATATATCCTTTAGCTAAAGCTCCCAAATTTATAGCCATTCCTTTTCTTGTTAAATAAACTGTTTGTTCTTCATCGTTTAATATAATTTGATTCGGATCCGTTAACAACAATAATTTTGATATTTCTTCATCTGTTGGAACTTTTACATCTTTAAAACCAATTCTCCAGCTTTGAACAATAGGACCAAGCGCAATATTCAGTAAACTGTCATTTGCCAAACTGTGTTTTTTTCCTATCTTTATTAATTCGTATAATTCCGGCTTTACTTTAACAGGTTTTATACCGGCGTTATGATTTACAACCATAAGTTCTGAACTGTCATCATTAGCACTAAATCTATGTTCATATACCTTTAGTAATTCTATAGTTTCATCAAGTATTAGTTCTACATCTTCTTGATTATAGATCGTAATATCAATCGCTGCCCCCATTAATTTTATTGACCTTGTTTTTAATTCCATTACATTCACCTCAAAGCCCAAATTATAAAAAACTATTTTTGAAACTTAATTAACTTAAGTTTTATAGTTTATATTATATATTTTACAATAAATAATTATTTTGTTAATAAAAAACTTTCCTTTTTTCTATTGTAGTACAATTATATAGCAATTAAAAAAATAATGCAATACAATATTTTAATATTAAATTAAAATAACTTTCCATAAAAAACTTATTA